>JADKCL010000003.1 GCA_016718825.1 Bacteroidota bacterium
GCTTCGGTAGTTGCAGTAACCCAAGGAGGCTCCGGCAGTCACGCCACCATAGTTCTTTCCATAGGGTTTGATCCACCAATCACGCGCAGGACGGTCGTAATACCCATCACCCAGTGAAATCCCATAGCCTGCGTATCCCTGAATGTAGGCACTTGTCTTCCCAAGTCCCAAATTGTACCTGACATCAACCAACGCCGGCAAGAGCCGCTGAAAAGCAATGGATTCGTAGCCCAAACCGATTCCCGTCATCCACCGCTCATTCCATTGCCAACCATTGACCATTTGGAAACTGGGCCCGATCGCCGAGGCGAAGTAGTTGCATACAGTGAAATTCAACGAAGTATGGTTGAAATACCCCGCAGTTTTCATGACAAAACGGTGCTTGCGCTTGTCGATGGTGATATGGGCCACGCTGTCGTCCGGAAAATTCCGATAGGTTCCATCTTCGGATTGAATCCGCACATGGTCACCTGCCAATCGTTCCATGAAGGTCCCACTGACGCGTTTTCCATCCGTCAAGCGAATGACATCTTGAGAAAAGGCTGCTGACCATGCCATGATGATCAGCAGCCCTGCTCCTGTTAATCTCTTCATTTGAAGGCGATTGACTTACAGCTGTACGGGAATCAAGCTCAATTGCGTGATGTTGCGCAAGTCGCTGCAATCGTATTGATAGATGCCCGCAGGACCCGTCATGATCAGCTTTGTTCCAAGCGGAATCACGTCGTTGGCGACGATACCCGGGAATTGGGCGGTCATGTTGACTTCAATTGCGCTCAAATCCGTTTTGTCGAATACTTTGAGGCCATCAGGGCCGTCGCAGAGGAACAATGAGTTGTTGGCGACACCCAAACCGCGTGGGTTGGTCATGTTGTAGGTGTACATCAAACGTGGGGCGTTGATATTCGAGATATCGAGCACTTCCAACACATTGACGCCTGCACCGGTACATGGGCGGCCGGTGGACAGTGTCAAGAACGCCTTGTCGCCTTGTACCACCACAGGATCACAACCGGTGCCATGATCATACTGCGAAAGGTAGGTCGGGCTGGAAGGATTGCTGAGGTTGAAAATCAACATGCCCATGGTCGTGCCGATGAAAAGATGGCCTTCGGCAGGAAACACCGTTTCTGGAAATCCTGACCAGTTCAGATCGACATCGTTCAGGTGATTGATCCCCGTCGCAACGTCAAATGTGGACAATTGCCAGTTGTTAATGGCATAGAGGTAATGGTCTTCGAGGGCAAATTTGGCTGTAGAAGCTGCAATCCCGACACTGGACTGATTGGTGGTACGACCGTTACCCGTTCCGCCGCCAAAGTTGTTCATTGGAGTTACGGACACCATCTCACCGCCATTGTACATGTCATCGGAGGTGTACTCACCAACTTTCCATCCGACTACGATACCCTTGGAAGGATCGACGTTGGCAATGGGATAGTTACGGTTGAAACCGTCGAGATAGGCGAAGTTTTCGTAGGCTACGTAATCAAACACTTCGGTGGCGCGGTCTTTCAAAACCGGGTTGCGTGGATCCGTGATGTCAAAAGACAAAAGATCCTTGTAGCTGTCGAGATAAAGCGTGTTTTCACGGACTGCAATGTCTGCACTTGCCTGAACAGGGAGGAAACCCAAGTTCACAGGGCTGCTAGGTTGCGAATTGTCGAAGAAGTGAAGACCCTTCATGTATTCGTTGACCAGGAGCAGGTTGCCATAGACATAAATGCGGCCAGGATTTTGAAGCGAACGCGGCGCTTCCATCGTGATAGATTTGGAACGCCAAGTTTCCAAGCTTTCATAGACCGGGACATTGGCGGTGAATGTGCGGACTGTGCGATCTGTACAACCGAAAGTCAGCACCGTCAGGAGCAAAACAACAAGGGATGAAATTTTGATACGCATAGGAGGTACTTATTTTATGCTAAGTTAATCCGAATCTCAAAAACCGCAAGTGTCAAAATCGATCCATGGTGACGCACTTGCACCACTTCTCAACGGAATCCGCCAGCTGCGATGCCTGCCATCACCCCGATCAAAATTCCGACCACATAGAGGCCAATCACGATGATCGTCATGATCCCCACAAAACGGTAATGGTTACGCAATTGCTCGAAGGAAGACTCCAAACTCATCGAATCACGCATGGTGATGGCATTGAGCATCTTCGAGGAAAATTTGTTCAGGAAAAGGACCGGGAAAAAGTACAGACCGGCCATGACCAGGTACACTACGCCGATCAAGCCCATCGGCGCGCCACCAAACATGCCGCGGCTGCCATACATGGAACTCGCCCGGCCACTGATCAAGGCACCGCCGGCAAACATGAGCAGGGCTGCGAGCACCATAAATCCGATGCCGATAAACCCGAGAATGGACAGGAAACGCGCCCATTTTGCAGTGCTTTCTAGAAAAGATGTGGAATTGGGTGACAGTTGGAGGCCGCCGTCTTTGGATTCTTGGTCAAATGGATTCATTGAAGTGTATATTTTGATTTGAATGCAATGTAGCTGAAAATCAATTCCAAACCTCCAACTCAGGAACAAATTTTCAGAATTCATGGCCAAAATCATCCGATCAGCATGCAAAGCCTGATTTTTGTCAACACGAAGAAAAACTTGGCGATCTAGATTCGCAGCAGATTCACCGCTTAATTTGTTGAAACCTCCTCTTTATGAAATCTGAAACACTTGCACAAGCAGAATGGGCATTGGAATCACTGCTGCGTGGTTCGGTCAATGAACGTGAAGCATTGCGCGACCGTCTGGAAGATCCGAACGATGCTTCGATCGACAAGTCTGCGCTTTTGGGCATGGTCATGGGACAGTTAAATGGAGATTTTGAAGCGCAAAAAATGTTGGCAGTACCCATAGGAAGCGAGAAGCGTGCAACCTACTATTGGTTGCTCACCATACTTGGCCGGCTTGTGAAAAAAGATACTGAAAGTGTAACATTGTTAACCAAGGTCGTCAAGAGCTGCGTTGGCGATCAAAATTGTGACCCAAAGGCTCGCTATTGGGCATTGGAGTCGTTGATCAAGTTGGAAGCTGAGCAACTCATTGGCATTGCCAAAGAAATCCTTGGGAATGAGCCGACATTCCTTCCCCCACCACCCGAAACGCCAGAGAAAGACGCAAAAAAGGGAAATAACGACGGTACGGTAGCAGCGGAAGTACCAAAAAAGCCGAAATCAAACATCGTCTATTCACTCGCGTTGGCTATTCTACTTGATCAAAATGCGAAACAGCCGGAGGACAAATCACAATTGAATGGTGAGCTCATCGTTGCAGGGCTAAAGGACAACTACGGCCACCGAATGGCCATGCGGGTATTGCCTCATCCCGATGCGATCAAAGAATTGTGCACTTGGCTTCATCCAAATGTCCCGGGCAAGCCTTGCGACACCGATGCCCTCGCCGACGCCGTGCAAGCACTTGCTGTCTTGCCCTTGAAGCACGAACACCAAGAAATGGCCGCAGAAGCCTTGGCATCGTTTATCCGGCGCGCGCGGCATCATTCTTGGTGGAATAGCCTGCATGCCATGGCCCTCCATGGTCTCGGTCGGTTCAAATACCCCGCTGCAGTACAGATTTTGGTCGAAGACCTCGGTGATCCGCATCCGGCGATCTTGTACGAAGCCGCCAAAGCCTTGGAAGCCACCGTGGGCGTCAGGATCGCTACCGACCGCATCGTCGAGGTCGCAAGCAAAAAAACAGAATCCATGATCTTCCGCTATGCCAATGCCTTGCGCTACATGGACCGCGCGGAAGTCGCCAATCAACTTGAGCATCTGATGTTTACCGGCGAACTCGTGATGCAGGAAACTGCACGGAACCTGCTGGGTGAACTTGGCGGCCGCGAAGCCATGGACAAACTTCGCAACCGCACGGAAACCATGAAAGCCCACCGCGAGGCCATTGAAAAGACGGAAGACGATGTAAAAAGGCTTTTTGACAAATCCCTCGAAGAGGCAAGAAGCGGCTACACGATCTCCACGAGCATGAATTTTATGCTCTTCCTCGTCGGATTGGCGTTCATGGGTGTATTTCTGTTCCTTTTGATGCGCGACCCCGACTTGAAAAATGACACGATCGGCAAGCTCATCGCGGGTGGTGGCGGTGCCTTTGTGCTCATTTACAACATGTTCTTTGCCAAAACCCGCGATCAGGTGCGCGAGTCTGCAGAGCATTTGCTTGGCCTCAAAGTGATCTTCCTGGGTTACTTGCGGCAACTTCATCAAACGGATCAGGCCTACGTGCGCCGTTACCTGGAGGATAAGACAATCGCCACCACGGAATTGAAGGAATATGCCGACTTGATCACGGCGACAATGCAAACAGCATTGGCCGAAATCAAAGGCAATGTCAAGGGCAGCAGTGATTACAATCCGCCCGCGCAAGGTGGTACAACGGGTGGAGGCCCATCAACCGTTTAATAATCAAGCGACAAGCAGGAAAGACTTCGTTCTGATTTGCAACAAGCTTCAAAAGCAAGTAGCTTCGTTGCCCATTTGAATCAGTGATTGCATGATGCGTAGAATCTTTTTGTTGGTCATTTGCCTTTCCGTGACCTGCCTTTTCGGTTGCAAGGAAAAAGGCGGTCAGGAAAATACGAGCTCCACCCCTGTCGCAACGGATTCGGCCAAGGTCGATTCGGTCGCAGCGCCCAAAGTTGCCACAGCCGATTCGGCGACGCTGATGAACCTTGCCAAGGAAATCCTGCAATTCGCCGAAAAAAAGGACTTTGGCAAAATCGCAGACTACATTCATCCGACTGCAGGAATCCGGTTTTCGCCCTATGCCTACGTCGATACGGCTGAGCACAAGCACTTTACTGCCGATGCATTCCGGGTCCAAGCGACAACCGACGCCAAAAAGAAGGTTCTATGGGGAACTTATGATCCGATTGGTGATGACATCAAGGTTACCGTGGAAGCCTATTTCAAGGAGTTCGGCTACGACAAAAACTACCTTGGCGAAGGTCAATTTGGGTTCAATGAAACGATGGGTGGCGGCACCGTGATCAACAACACAGAAGAAATCTACCCCGGCTTGCCACGTGTGGAGACCTATTGGGCACCAAAGGACGAGGAAAAAGCTCCCTACGAATGGGGTACCATCCGACTTGTTTTCAAAGAACACGAAGGAAAATTCTACCTTGTGGCCTGGATTCACGACGCGTGGAACACCTGAGAAGTTATAAGTGATTAGTGAAAAGTGAAAAGTCTTGACTCAATTGACGCTGTGGTGGAGAGTGGAGAGTTTCGGTTGCTTGTTTGACCTTCACTGCTCCAAGTGAACAAGTTGATCAGCCTCCATCCTTGATTGCCACCTATCTATCACGTCTTGCTCATTCTCAATTCTCCATTCTCAATTATTCATTCAATGAGTTATCTCGATACCACCTACAACGTTTACAAGGATGCGGCTGAGACGCCGAATGTCGGCCTTTGCTGCACCACGACACCGGTTTGGCAATTGCCGGGCCTGAGCATTCCTGCAAAAATGCTGGCGATGAACTATGGCTGCGGTTCGACGGTGAATCCGCGGGACCTTGTGAATGAGCCGACTGTGCTTTACGTGGGCGTCGGTGGCGGCATGGAATTGCTGCAATTCTCCTATTTCAGCCGTCGTCCGGGTGGCGTGATCGGGGTGGATGTGGTGGATGAAATGCTGCAAGCCTCCCGCGAAAACATGGTGCAGGCCGAGGTCGAAAATCCTTGGTTCCGCTCCGAATTCATCGATTTGCGCAAAGGGGATGCACTTTCCTTGCCGATCGCGGACAATTCGGTGGATGTTGCGGCGCAGAATTGCCTGTTCAACATTTTCAAGATCGACGACCTGAAAAAGGCGCTTTCCGAGATGTACCGCGTGCTCAAACCCAATGGCCGCCTCGTCTTGAGCGATCCCGTTTGCGATACCGAAATGCCCGAAGCCTTGCGCGAGGACGCGAACCTGCGTGCGCTTTGCCTCAGCGGATCGATGCCCTTGGCCGATTACATCAAAACCATCACCGACGTGGGCTTTGGCACCGTCGAAATCCGTGCACGTCGCCCCTACCGCGTGCTCGCACCCGGGCATTACGCGACCGACAAACTCATTTACATCGAAAGCGTCGAAGTCTGCGCCATCAAAGACCCGATGCCTGCCGACGGCCCCTGTGTCTTCACCGGCAAAACAGCGGTCTACTACGGCGGAATGCCGTTTTTCGACGATGGCAACGGTCATATCATGGCTTACAATTCGCCGTTGGCGGTTTGTGACAAGACGGCCGCGGCATTGAAAGGACTGTGGCGGGATGATATTTACATTTCGGAGAGTACGTATTTTTATGATGGTGGGGGTTGCTGCTGAGCTCCGCTCAGCTCCTCGCACGCACACTCGGACTCACACTCTTATTCTCACGCGCGCTCGCAGTGACGCTGGGACGCGCGCTCGCAATGACGCTGGGACGCGCGATCGCAGTGACGATGGGACGCGCACTCACTCTGACTCTTCCACCATCTCCTTGAGCTTCAGATTCATCCGCTCAAAATTGGTGGCTGCCTCTTGGTACACTTTTTTGCCGTAGGACTTCCCAAACAATCCGCCCCACGATTCGCCTTGGGTGAATTTGATTTTGCCTTCGCCGATGTCCTCCAGTTTGAAGTAATGGCGGGCTTTAAAGAAAAACAAGGCGCCGCCGCCCCAGGCGAAGGCTGAATCGGGCTTCATTTCCAGGACCTTGGCTTTGAAATCATAGTCCTTTTCCTTGCCGTCGATGTGAATGTGCAATCGCTTTCCCTTTTCAGCCTTGCCTTCGATTTTGGTGATGTACGGGTTCCAATTCGGGTAGTCTTCGAATCGGAGAAGGATGGCCCAAACCGCAGCAGCATCGGCTTGGATGATGGTTTCGACCTGCACGCCATTGGGTTTTGCAAAGGATTGGGCCTGAATGAAATTCGCAGAAAGAATCAGCAAACACAAGGCAAACACGGTTTTCGCGGCAAAGGATCGAATCATGCTGCAAGAATACGGGCTTGCAGAGGATCGTGCAAATCGCCGGTGAAAGCCAGGTCAATTCGGCAAAACAGGTGGCAGGCCGCCTTGGAAATTGCCCATGGGTTCGAATAGCTTCCCGACTTCGTCCAAGAAGGTATTGAGTTGGGGTGCGGGCATTGGAATGACATTCGAATAGAGATGTTTGTCGAATCCATTTTCGTCCGTACTCCAAAACGAAATTGTCAGGTAGTCCACGCCCTCGATGGTCCGGATGACCTTGGGTATCAGGCGCACGTCGTCGAATTGTTGTACCTTGCCTGCGGTCTGGAAAAATCCCCAATTCTGCTGGACCAACAGCGCCGAACGGCTGACTTCGATCCATTCTTCGCCTTTGACATTCCACAGCAGCGGAATTCCCGGCCAAAAGGACAACATCACAATGACAACGATGACGGGCAAGACCGCCCCGCTCCCACTCTCATCGGTTCCTGTAAAAAGCGCGACTGCAAAGGGCAACACCATGAGAAAGCCAATCAGCATCCCAAGCGCCCATTTTTTCCAAGCAGCCGGCCGCATGCTCACGATGAGCCTGACGGTGTTGGCAGAAAGATGGACTTCGGCGGTATGTTTCACAGCAACAACTGGTACGCATGGATGATGGCTGGCAAAACTAGGATTTTCAGCCGAAAAGGCAGCATCCGGCATTCAGGGTTGGCGAAAAATGCGGAGGGAAATTCGTCCAAAGGAAAAGAAATGTGCCCCCATTCCCCAAAAGTATTATTTTTGCACGCAATTGCCGGGATGGCGGAATGGTAGACGCGCTGGACTTAAAATCCAGTGATCCGTAAGGGTCGTTCGGGTTCGAGTCCCGTTCCCGGTACAAAAGTCGGCTCTGCCGACTTTTTCAGTGTGAGGGCAGAGTGTGAGTGAGGAGGCGGAGGCTACCACAAGTGCCTTTGGTGATCCATCTTTTGATGAAGAATCCGAATGACCTCTACCTAGCCCTTGTTTTTGCGGTAGAAAACGACGTGCCTTCCAAAGGAACGCGAACGACAACCGGCGAATAACTCTTCTCTGGAACGGCATTGACGACATTCCGGATCGTTGCCGATCTCGACCAAAGTCGCTTCGATCAAACTATAGTAACGCTCGAATTGAAGTTCCCCTACTTCAGCAACGTGTATTGAAGAATATTTTTATTATCCTTGGCCGCGGGTATGGAAAGCTTGTACGACAATTGATCAGGCTTTACTCTGAGCGTTAAGCACATTCTGGCGAATGTCCTCCAAACTTTCTTCGCTATATTCGCCGCGTTCCAAACCAGAAAGTCCAATCGAAAGTTCTCGCTTCAATTGTTGGATTTTCAACTCATTCAAAAGGTCATGATTTTTCATCGTGTCAAGGCCCAGCCGGTTGGCGTGCTCCCCTACTCCTTGACGTAAACGCTGCTACAATAAGTGGTGCCCTGCGAATGCAGCTCGAAAAAAATAAATATTGAATCCCTACTGGAATATCCGATTACTTGGTCCACAGTATATCCGCAGGGTACAGAACAGGATTCAACCACGAGATCGCCATCATCCTCCACCCTTACGCGCATATTTGAAGTATTGGTGCCGGTGGAATCGCCCATTACCGGCCGAATGGTTAGTCTGTCTTGCGTGCCTTGATAGCGTGTGATCCGCGTGTGACCTTGGCTGGGGCAGCTACTGCAACTGGATACCGATCGGTAATAACCCAACATGCCGGCAGTGGTGGCATAGACGTGCACGAATTGTTCGATTTCTGCGCTATTCCCTGCCTGATCTGTGGCACTGTAAATCACTTTGTAATTGCCCACCCGGCTCACATCCAGATTTCCACCTACTTGTACCTGGTCGCTGAGATCGAGGTCCTTCTTGTCAAATGCCACGATACGGGGAGGAACGAACGGCGTCGCTTGGGGCCAATCCAATGAATCTGGTGAGGCGAGACGCATGACAGGGGGCTCGTCGTCTTTTGCGCAGCCTGGCAGTCCCAGCACAATAGGAAGCGATAGTGTTATGAACAACAGGTGTCGTGTGAGAATAGGCAACGTCATCGGTCAAAATTGTGGGTAAAACATAGGAAATGCAAACATTACTCCCCAACCTTTGAAAGTCGAAAATTCGCCTCGGAAACTCCCTTGGTCAGCCGCACGAAATAAATCCCTTCTGCATAGCCAGAAAGATCCAGCAAACTTTCTCCAGCAGGATACGTCGAAATCATGACCAACTTTCCTTGTGCGTCGAAAACATGGCCTTCCATTTTGCGGTCAGTCACGATACGAAACAAGCCGGTGGATGGGTTTGGATAAACCGAGACATTCAAAATCGTCGGATCTAGTATCCCTAAGACGGTGTTTACGGGGACGTATTGACAAACCCTTTCGGTGCAGCCATTCGCAGCAGTTGCAGTCAAGCAGACATTATAGACAAAAGGTAGGAAATACGTATGCGTGGGATTTTGGGCGGTGCTTGTGCTCCAATCGCCAAAGTCCCAAGCCCAGGCTGTTGCAGCGGCACTCAAGTCGGTAAAGGATGTCACGAGGGAATTGGTGGAGGCGGAGAATGCAGTGGCAGGGCCCGGGGAAATGTTGGCAGTAATGGTTTGGGGTATCGAGTGGCAGGAGGCATCGTCTGCCGTCACGGAGACGGTGCCACCCTGAGTTCCAGCCGTAGCGGTCATACTGGTGGTCGTACTGGAGCCGGACCATCCTCCGGGAAGGGACCAAGTGTAGCTGGTAGCGCCGGGGACTGGCGTGATGCTATAGGTGTTCTCACTTCCTGCGCATACGCTTAGGTTACCGGAAATTGCTCCGGGCTGGGCCGGAGCAGCCATGATGCTAATGGGTAGTGACTGGGCTGAAGAGGAGCCACAGGCATTGCTTGCTATCACGGTGAGATTGCCGCCACTCGCACCCGCACTCGCAGTCAAACTGTTGCTGGAGCTGCTTCCAGACCACCCGCCAGGCAATGTCCAAGCGTAACTTGTCGCTCCGGGAACTGAAGCGATGCTGTAAGTATTGGTACTCCCTGGACAGACCGCAATATTTCCGGTGATGGACCCGGGTTGTGCCGGTATTGGAATGATCGCAACATTCAATGTACGATCTGTCGAAACGCCACAATTATTTTCACCATTGACAGTGATTATGCCGCCAGTGGCGGTTGCCGTTGTGGAGATGGTATTGGTGGTGCTGCTACCCGACCATCCGCTTGGCAAAGTCCAATTATAACTTGTCGCGCTAGGGGCTGCTGGGAAGGTGTAAGTATTCGAGCTTCCTGCGCAAATGGCGCTATTACCAGATATGAAGCCGGTCAGAAAGGGAACGAAATTGACGGTGAGATTGATCGTAATGACGCTATCACAAACTTGGCTATTGGGGATGATGGCCGTGTAAGTGCCACTCATGGTATAGACCTGCCCATCGGGGGCAGTATAGGTATTACAGAACGTAGGATTGATGGTGGCGGTGGTGGTGACGCACTGATCGATCTTGGATACAAAAATATCGGAACCTCCAGTAGAAGTCAAATTCGCAACACCTGCTCCCGGGTCAAAATCGACGGTATTAGTGAAGATTCCCCCCGTGAAAATGGAAGTGTAGGTGGGAACGGCGACTGCATAGCAAATATCTGATCCCGTACCTCCCCAGCGGTAGGAATCTTTGTACAACCCCATCGAATCCAATATTTGTACAAATGCATCCTGGCTGCCCGCCGATGTCCACAATTGTGTAGTGGCTCCCGGGTCAAAATCAACCGTTGAACTGAATTGCCCTGTCGTGAAAACATTTCCCAGAGGATCCGTATCAATGGCAATGCCTCTGTCAGTACCTGCGCCTCCCATCACAGCGTGCCATTCATAAGATCCTATATCATTCAATTTGAGTACGAAAATGTCCTCCCCCCCAATAGTACTTTCGTAGGCAGTGCCAACACCGGGATCGAAATCGATCAAATTGGTCGCGAAATACCCTGTTACCAGCGCACTACCATTGGGATCAAATGTCACGGCAAGGCCTCCATCATTTCCTCCAGCCGCACCTATGCCTCTGCCCCAAAGATGATTTCCCGAAGCATCAAATTTGATGATGAAGGCATCCGTGCCTCCGCCTGACCCCGTAATCATATTTGTCCCAGGCCCTGGATCGGTGTCAAAGGTTGTATCATAGCTTCCAGTAATACAGAACGTCCCATTGGCGTCTGCCTTTATGCCGAAGATGTCTTTTACACCAGTCGTGCCGAGTCCCTTTACCCAGAGAAAAGTGCCAGCTGAGCTCAGCTTTACGATGAATACATTGTTTGCGCCATAGAGGATACTGGTTCCTGATCCGGGGTCGTAGTCCGTGCTATTCGCCTGCCTGCCGGTAGTATAGACGCTTCCTGCACCATCTACAGTCATTGCACGCGAGAAATCGTCATCCTGAGAACCGTCGATCATTTTGGCCCACAGAAAATTACCGTTGGGATCCAATTTCAAGACATAGCTGATAACCCAGCCTGTCGTGGCCTGCGTATAGGTACCTGGGCCAGGATCAAAGTCAGCGACTCCAACGAAGGTTCCGCCTACAAAAATATTCCCATTGGGATCTGTGGCTACGCTGTGGGGTTTGATCCTACCGGAGCTAAAAAGTCCCTTCGCCCACACAAAGTTGCCTGCCGCATCCAGTTTCAAAATGTAAGTCTGATAATTGTTACTGGTCGGCGTGAGGTTGAACACGCCCGGTCCTGGATCAAAATCGACTGTATTGCGAAATGTTCCAACGCTGATGGTATTCCCCACTTCATCTGAGACCAATCCCGCAAAGGTCTCAGAGTTTTGGGCATTGCCTACTCTGTCTGCCCACTGATAGATTTGGGCTGGAACCTTAACAAGCAAAGCCATTAAGAGTAATAGAATACAACAGCGGAGTTTCATTTCTGTCAATGGCTATGTGGATGATTGAACGCGAATCTACTTAAAATCATTGACAGTCAACTTGTCTGGCCAAAAAACATTTCACTATTCGCTAAAAAATGAAGAGAGAGACTTCGAATGTCGATGGAAAACGCTACAATGTACGTTTCAGGTCACTTAAAAGGTCACCGTAGCGCTCAAATCAAACCATAATGGGTTCGAACTTTGCCACGCGGCGTGTACTTTCACAATGTGAGGGCGGAGTGTGAGGGCGGAGGAGATAAAGCGCAGCGAGTTCGACGACGACCAACTAAATCCCTATAAATCAGATAGCTTGCGGGCTTTTTAGAGATATCGTTTCTCGGTAGACCACAAAAAGGCACCTACTTCTCTCGTATAGGTCAAACCTTTGTTTGGAGGCTCCTCCAAGAATACGCGAAACGAATCCACTTGCGTTGGCGACCCATTCAAATCGAGGGGAGGATTTCATAGCGATGCAATCGCAGTACCAATTGATCTTCGAATACGCAGCCCAACCTCCCTAGCCTACTCGACCTTGCGGCTAACGAAAAAATCACGCCATCGGCAGCTACTTACGTGCGGCAAGAAAACGAAGGCCGATTAATGTATTTGGCAATATCGACGAGATTCAGCAATTTTATATCGTTAACGCCCTAGCCAACTTTCAAAGCTGGGAGTGGCTCATTATCCGCTTTTCCCTCATTCAATACAATTCATTCATCTGCAAAACCCCTTTAACCATGAAATTAGCACCCTTTTTCATCCTGTTACTGTTTGCGTCTGTAATCTATGCCCAGCCTGCGGGAAGCTTGGATCCGTCATTTGGTGTCGCTGGCAAGGTGACCGTCTCCTTCACAAGTGGCCAAGACAAGGCTTATGGCGTGGCGATACAGGCCGACGGGAAGATTTTGGTTGCCGGGTATGCTTCCAGCAACATTACGGGAAAGGACTTCGCCTGCCTACGCCTGAAAGAAAATGGAACCCGAGACAGCACCTTTGGAATCGCGGGATTGGTCACGATCGACGTTCAATTGGGGAGTGAGGACATTGCCTACGGGATTGCTTTGCAGGCTGATGGTAAAATCGTTTTGGCGGGCTACAGTGACGATGGCAGCGATAAAGATGCTGCAATAGTGAGGCTCCTTGACGATGGATCCATTGATGTGACTTTTGGCACCCAAGGCAAAGTTCTGACGGATTTTGAAAATGGGAAACAGGATGAGATCAAGGTCGTACGTATCCATCCTCTCACCGGAAACATCATTGTCGGCGGCGCGGCGATCATCAATGCAAGCACCTCCAAGCCCGTTGTCGCAAGGTACCTCAGCAGCGGTAGCTTGGATAGCACATTCAACTCCAATGGAATTCGATTGATGTGGATCACAAGTCTGGACTACCAATATCTTTTTTCCGTGGAGGACCTTGTGGTGCAAGCAAATGGAAAAATCAGTGCAACCGGCTGGCGCGATTTTACTGGGCTACCATGGGATTCTGATTTTTGGGCCGCAAGGATCAACAGTGACGGCTCGATGGACAATACCTTTTCCGGTGATGGTGTGAGTGTCTACAACGGCAGCTTTAACGGGTATGACAAAGGGTATGCACTCTTGCTGCGCTCCAACAACAATATTCTCATCGCTGGAGGTGGCTACGAAACCACGCTCTATTATGACTTTGCAACGTTTGAGTTGAATGCTGATGGCAGCACAGCCCCTTGGTATGCCATCCAAGATTTTGGCGAAACACTCGACGACATTGCCTACGGTATGCTGGAGGACAACAATGGCCGGTTTGTTCTCGGCGGTTCGTCAGGATCCAATACTAACAAGACTTTTGCGCTCACTCGATTGCAGGCAAATGCGGCCTTGGACAATTCGTTTGGCACAAACTCCAAGGTCACGACTACATTTGGCAGCAACATGCTTCAAGAGTGTTTTGACATTGGCCTTCAAAACGACAACAAGATCGTAGCTGCGGGATATGCCGGCAATGACTTCGCGGTTGCCCGTTACCTGGGCGATGCCGTCCCGCAACTGGACGATTTTAATTTGATCTCCCCTTTCAACAATGCCATCAACCAAAATTTTGCCAGTCTTAATCTGGATTGGTCGAATGCCTTTGGTGCAACTTCGTATGAAGTGGAAATTGATTCCAGCCTCGGATTTTCCACTGGACCACAAACTTTTACCGTTTCCAATTCTGCAAAAACCCTCACGAATCTTGTACCATTGACCGATTATTATTGGCATGTACGGGCCACGGATGGCAGCAATTGGGGACAATGGAGCGGTGTTTGGAAGTTCACGACCAAAACCGACGCGGTGGGTATAGCAAATACGATCGACCGGGATGCGTTTGCTGTATTTCCGAATCCCACCCACGATATCGTGACCATCCAATCGCCCATCAGTCTCAGTGGCAAGGAATTCAGGTTGGAGGACATAGCTGGAAGGCTTGTATTGAAGGGCGTTTTCAGGGGAGTGTCACCCTCGATTTCGCTGGTCAGCTTGCCCCGGGGGATTTATTTTTTGCGCGTCGGAATGGTCGACGGGATGGCTTGGAAAATTGTAAAGGAATAGGGAGGATTCTGGCTGATTTGGGGTCGCACCGCCTCTCTTTTGCAATTTTACAAACGGAAGCACCTGCTACCAGGTGGGTCGATTCCGCAGTCGCCCCCCCCTCACCTCTCCTCAATGCGGTAAACCACAAAATACCGGTACCGGTCCTCGTCAAATGGCACCATTGACGCAACGGTCTCAATCCAATGTATGCGGTATTTTTGTCCCGGCACAAGTTTGTCCAGGAGCTCGTTGGGGATGTGGCGCTCAACAAGGAACATCATCTGTTCCTGAGGATGGGGTTCCTCCAGATGGCCATAAAAATTGAACGGCTCTCCGTCGATTTCTTCAAAGATCAATTCGATGGACCCGCTGCCGAAATTCCCGGCAAGTTCTACGCCATCTGGAACGATGACGCCTTTGGATGGCTTGGAAAGCTTGTAGAGCAATTCTTTTTGAACCAGAAAGGTTTCTGGCAGCGGAAATTGCTGGCCAAGTAGCGAGTCTTCCCTCGAAAGCTGGGCGGCCTGAACCGTCTGATGCTTTTTGGATGGACTCGGATGGCAGGATGCGAAAAATCCCATTGCCAACAACAGGAAAAAGTAGCCAAAGCCCCGAAGTTGGCCCCGCAGGGAACCACAGGCAAACAAGATTTGGAACATGCTCACTGTTATTTGACAGGATCAAGCACATAACTTCTGTCCCAGACGTCTTGGGACTCAGAGGTAAATGTGGCAAAGGTATATTTGGTGTACTTTTTACCGGACTTTTCTATCTCCACCGGTGCAGTGACCTGCGAAGGACGGTACTCCCAGTGATGCCCCTCTTTGAATCCTTGGTAGGTCCGCACAAACCCATACTTGTAGGCATTGCGCTCCATCCACCAGTTGATTCCGCCTACGGCGGTGTCACCTTTGTTGTTCAGGTCTACTGCGATCCCCCGTTGGTGGGTGCTGTACCCCACTGGGTTTGCTTTGTATCCGGCATTGATCATATCGATCTGATAATCCCAATCCCTGAAACCGGTATTCAGTTGCAGGTCCTGCCCTGCCGCATTCGCAGCATCCAACATTCCTTTGAGGCCCGGCCAGATCTCTTTGACTACATGTTCGATATTGCCTTTGGAGTCCACGATCTCGATCACGTCGTCATTCCCCGTAAACTTGGCTGTCCCCTCGGTGTCCTTGCCCTTCGCGCGGTCGTAGCGCCCGTCGGGGATGACTTGGTTCCACATGCCATTTTTTCCCTTCAGGTCTGTATGGAAGCCATGGGTCAGGTTCAGCAGATTGGTATGCCCGAGCGATGCGCCCTTTGCGTACTTGTCTGATCCCTCCGATTTTGTTGCCTCGAAGACCTCCACGTAGGTTCCCGTCGTTTTTGCATCCTGCGGGCCAATGACCACGTGCTTGCCCAAGGCGAGCGTACCCGTTGCCGGAATGTAGGAAGGCACGGCATCGCGAATGTTCGCGTCGGCAACAGTGATCTTTCTCTTGTTGGGATTCGCCTTGTCGTGGGCCTTGGTGCTGTAGTTTCCCGTGGAGGTATAGACAGTTTCGCTCCCGAATGTCACCTTTGCGAGGCTGTGCGGCGCATTGTCCAAGTAATACCCCGAAAAAGTTTCCTCTACCGTGATTTCGGTATTGATCGGAATCACGCTGTTGTCTGCGCGGGTAGGATAGCGATTGCCGGATTGGAGAATCACAGCATTTTCGACCGCCACCGTATAATGCGAGGGATCGGTGGAAAGTGGCTTCACGGCTGCCATTACCCCGACCGATTCATTTTTGAGCCCGCCTTTGATGTTGCTCACAGCCGTCCAGCCAAAACCGACGCAATGGGCATAAAGCAAAGTATCCTGACCGGTCGTAGAGGTTGATTTCTGGATAAATACGTCATCGATATCGACCTTCGTGCCGTTTGGAATCGTTTTGTCCTTCCCGACAAATGATTCATCAGGGACTTCCTTGTCGCCCTCCTTCTTCTTGGGAAGGTCGGCATCGCCCTTTTTGTATTTGATCGCGGCCCAAGAGGCGTTCTTGTCGCGGATGACCGCTGCAGGATCGGCAATTTCGAACTTTCCCTCGCTGTAAGACGTGCTGTCAGGATCGTTCTCGCTTGCGAGTTGTGCAACTGCGCCAGCCTTCAACTGAAACGCAGGAGGCGCCATCGTTACACCGCCTTCGCTGGAAAACTGCGCGTTCTCTTTTTTGGGTTCTGTCGCGTGCGTAGGGGAATCAGCCATAAATGCATTCATTTCGTCCGAACAGAAGCGTCCTGACTTTGGTAGTAGCAATGTAAGGGAAATTTGTCATCCAACATAGGGGAATCACAACAAAATGTTGTATTTTAGACTAGAATGAAAGCATCTTTCCCCATTACCCTCCTGCTTTTTGCTTGTGTGAACCTCTTCGGTCAAAATTGGCGCCCGATCACCTTGGGCGAAACGCATCATTTTCGCTCTGATACTGCCCAGCATTTCCCGGACCGGAGTATCCGTGTGGATTCCGTGGCGGGTGGAACGGTGGATTCGGTGTATTTCCTGACCCAATACCTCGAATTGCTCAGCTTCGACACGGCCGCCATGAATCGGCCGGGGTTTTGTCAGCATCGTTTGCACATTCGTCCCAATGGATGGTACCAATTTGAGGGCCCGGGCAACCTCGCGGTCCATGCGACGGCGAGTTTGAATGCTACTTGGCTGTTGGACAGCATTCAAGGCCTCAGTGGCACGGTGGAGGCAATTTGGCAGGGAACTGTGTTGGGGCAGACGGATTCGCTGAAACGTGTTCGCATTACAGGTGGCGATTCGTTGATCCTCTCCAAGAACCATGGCATCGTCGAATGGCCCGCTGCTTTGGGTTCGGGGCATTTCCAATTGGTCGGTTTGCAGGAGCAGCAGTTGGGGGAGCGGTATCCGACCTTCGACGAATGGTTTCCCTACCAAGTCGGGCAGCAATTTTTCTGGGAATCTTATTACCACGTCTTTGATGGCACGAGCAATGTGTTTTATGGCCATTACAAGATGCTGGTAGACAACGTCGTCCATGATGCAAATGGGGTCCTCGTGACTTTTTCCGGCATGTACGAATACGGTGGTCAAACCAACAACGGCCCCATCTATTGGTCTCCCGTGTACCCATTCAATTCCAATACTTTTTCCATGCGCAAGACGGGAAATACGGCCTTCACGCACTTGCACAAGGAGGCATGGTCGCAGCCGGATTCGATTTTGGTCTATCTGCCCACAGACTTGATGGATTTCAGGTGGGTCGATCTTTGTCCCCAATACCTGACACAAAACTCCAAGGCCCTTTACTACAATCATATCCTGCGGACGGAAATCTCCCGCGCCGATACTGCCTTGATCCTCAACATCGGCGAAACCACGCCTGCCCAATCCGGCTGTTTTGAACCCGATTCCAGTGGCAATGCCATCTCGTACATGTGGGATGAATGTGAATACCGCGTTCGATCGGGCCTGGGTTTGGAACATATCCAATTTTTGGGCATCGATGAAACCGGATGGTCCGACTTGGTCGGCTACATCACCCTCACCGGCGACACCGTCGGCAATGTCTGGCGCACGTGGTTCTTGACCGGGGTGGCTGAGACTGCTGATTTGGACGTCCAATTGTCTCCCGAATCCAGCGACGGTTCAAACTTCGATTCAATGGCCGTCCGACGATTCTTGGACATTGGAATTGATGGATGCCAAGGGGATGGTGCTGCGCAATGAGGCCGGGCTTGGGAATAGGCATGAATTGGATTTGGCGGAGCTTCCGGCGGGGATTTACCTGCTGCGCTTGCAGCAGGGCGGTGTTTTGGGCAGCCGCCGGCTGGTGGTTTTGCGGTGAGGTTGAATGCTTTAGAAAAAGTAGTCAATCGGCCTATAGCGTTTCGAAAAGGCACCGACGCCTCAGTAATATTACCTTGCCAGCGGAAGGAAGGGAGCTCCTTCAATGAAGAATCCTTCAAGCAGGTGCAGTGATGATTATTCACCGTTTGAGCTTGCGACGTTGCGCACCAAAATAGCATCTGAAGGATGATCGAAAAATGTGGCCACAATCGCTGAAAACGACCTCGAATGTTGCGTGATTGAATTGTATCGGAAAGGACAGTAATTTGTCGAGTTCCTCATGAAGCTGATGTGAATCGGGATTCCCAGCGGAAAAATCAATCCTGCCTTGAGGAGAGTCTGCCGAAAGCCGGTGTGCAAGCCAGACTCCTGCCATTCCAAGCTGCCGCGTACCAGAATACTCGAACCTTTGATCGCCATTGAGCGAGCCGTTGTATAACAATGCGAAAGGTTGCTATAAGGAAAGGAAATTTTGTCGATTTTTTAGGTTTTGGCATTGGGAGAGTTGCAAACGTGAGTCCCTGACGCTATTTTTGCAGACAGATAATCAGAGACGATGATGTCCATTTATCAAGACTTGCCATGCCCCAGAAAATCAGAAGGTTGTCTAGGAAAGATTCCTGCAAATCTGAGTTCCTGCCCTACCTGTAACACACAAGTCGCATCTCCCAATGTGCGGATGGCAGATATCCCAGAAGAGTGTGCTGCATTACAAGAACGATACCAAGCTGCGCTTTTACTTGCAGAGGGAAATGGGGCATCGGCGACATTTCAGGAACTGGAAAGAAAATTGAACCGTTCGCAAGCTGTAATCAATATGAGTCCCAGCTTTGTCGAGCAGATGCTAACATATTCAAACACGCTTTATTCTTCCTACCAAGCCCAAGTTGGTGCTGGTACGCGAAAACCAGCCGAATTAGTGAATGATCGTAAGCGCTTGGCAGTAGAAGACATGTTGTTTGGGAGTATTGGAAAGGAAATTGCCTATTCTGCGCTTTCTCCGGATGGCACCGGACTATGGTCGTATGGCGATCTTGCCGTAACGCTTCGTGATGTATCCGTTGCGCATCGATCCTCATTATTGGAGGAGAACTCTTTTGACTTCATGAAGACGCATAAGATTGAGTTGATGGCTGAATCGCTTCCGCTGGGCTATCGTTCCACCTGGAAAGGACGTTCCCATCTTGGCGCTGCCAAACTTGCAGCGGAGCTGCATGAAACGATGAGTGATTCAGAAATTAATGCACTGATTTTGACCTCAGATGGTGACAGAGGGGTTGATAAATTCATTGAAATCCATATCTTTGGTACGTTTGATAATAATGCAATAGCGAAGGTTGTCAGTCGAGTTACCCGAAAGTCTGGAAAGGTCAATGTTGTTCTTTCTGGAATCAAGGACAAGGCTAAAAAACTCGGGATCGAATTTCTAAATGTTTAAGCAAGTCATCATATCTGGCAGCACGGCAAGCGCATTCGTCTTGAAAGGTCGTCATTGGGAGATGCTAGAGGCTGATGGTGGCTCCAGTTGGCGACCCTGCAAATCTCAGCAGCTTCTAAATGTCACCTCCTTAACGCAGGATTGGAAGTTATTGGAGGACAAAAAGCTCAATTACGGATCTGTCGAGTTATTACTTCAAGAGGCAACAGAGCGGCACGATGTCTTGCACTTTTTCTTAATGGGCTTGGACTCAGACTTTTCTCATTCCACACGTACGGATGCGCTTTCTTACTGCGCAGAGTTGCTCGTGAAGCCATTCTTGCTTGCCCACTTGGAGGGCATACTCTATTCCACAGCTGCTCCGGCGAAGGCCGAATTTGAATCAGCAATTCAGATCAGTCACGTTGCTGGGCTAGTGGAGATTTGTGCCTTGCTCAAAGATGTTTGGCAAAAACGACAAGCGATTACAGACCTTGCATTGGGTTGGTCACGATTTTTTCATGAACAATTTGTCGAGGAGGGGACAAAGGATGCTTTGCGCTTGGAACTGATGAGGAATGGGTATTTCAAGACCATTTCGCGAGTACTTTTTCATGGGGGTTTTTCGCAGCTAGACACACTTGTGGTGATGCATTCGCGACTCAAGAATCCAGTGTCGAGGTTGAGTGCTCCGCTTGTGTTGCAAGAGTTTCATGGTCTCCTGCGAGAATCGCTTGGGATCAAGGTTGCAGATACTGCTAATCGGAAGCTAGAGGACGATCGGGATGAGCGCTTTGGCGAGGAGAATGATGAATCCGTGGAGGATCAGATTCGTGACTGCCTAGAAAGATACTTAATTGAAGGAAAAGGAAAGCCACTGACAAAAAAGTATTTTAAAGGTTTAGAAGTCAAATCACGAGTAGAGGAGGCAATTTCGAAGATTGAAATGGCTTTGTACGCCAAGGATCTTGTAATCGCGATGCAAGGACTTTTGCATTTGATTCAGTACCAGATCAACTATAGCTACCGCGAGAATATTCTCAAGTCTTGTACCAATTTGATCAACATTGCACGAAAACAAGGGAATATTGATTTCATGGAATCAGTTTTGGTGGCAGCTCAAATCTTGGATTCTGAAGACGCTGCATTTTTGACAACGAAGGCTGAAATTTTAAAGTCGCAGGGGAAGCTCAATGAGGCCCTCAACGCTTATGACGGAGTGATTCAGCGATTCCCAGACAATGTAATTGCAAGAAGTGGTCGTGCCGAAGTACTAAAGTCGCTGGGCAAGCTCGAAGAAGCACTTGCAGCTTACAACGATGTGATCAATCAATTCCCTGAAAATTTGGTGGCAGGGAATGGACGCGCAGATATCCTTAAGTCACAGGGAAAGCTCTGCGAAGCACTTGCGGCCTATGACATGGTGATCCTGAAATTTCCAGAGGATGTCGTGGCATTAAGTGGTCGTGCCGAAATTATCAAGTCTCTTGGAAAGCTCGACGAGGCACTTGCCATCTACGAAGGTTTAATCCGCAAGTTTCCTCAAGATGTTTACGCTATGACCGGTTTGGCCGAAGTATTGAAATCGCAGGGCAAGCTCGACGAGGCACTCACCGCTTACAACAAAGTTATCAAGCAATTCCCAGAAAATGCGGTGGCAAAGAGTGGCCGAGCCGAACTTCTAAAATCGCAGGGCAAACTCGAGGAAGCTCTATTCGCCTACGACAGTGTGATCCTGCAATTTCCAGAAAATGCGGTTGCAAAGGCGGGGCGCGCAGAAATCCTAAAATCCCAAGGAAAGCTCGACGAAGCACTTTCCACCTACGAAGGGTTAATACGCAAGTTTCCTCAAGATCTTTATGCTTTGACGGGGCAAGCCGAAATATTGAAATCGCAAGGAAAGCTCGAAGAAGCGCTGGCCGCGTACGACGCAGTGATCCAGCAATTCCCAGAAAATGTGGTGCCAAGGACTGGCCGCGCCGAACTCCTTAAATCGCAAGGAAAATTCGAAGAAGCGCTGGCCGCGTACGACGCAGTGATCCAGCAATTCCCAGAAAATGTGGTGGCGATGAGTGGTCGAGCCGAAATCATCAAATCGCAAGGAAAGCTCGAAGAGGCTCTCGCTGCTTACGAGGGAGTTATCCGCCAATTCCCAGAAAATGTGGTAGCAAGGACTGGTCGAGACTCGATTTTGCTATTACAAGGTAAGATTTCAGCGACCACGATATTTGCAAAGTTGCCCGCCAAACCACAAGGACGACAGGAATGGGTATCTTATCACTTGGGTTGTATGGCTCTGATTCGTGAGGGTGAATTGGATTCTGCGATTGATAGATTAGCGTTTGCTCTGGAGGCAAATCCTTTCAAATTGGATCATCCTTACTTCATTTCTGCGATGGCTACGGCACTCATCTGCGATCATAGGTTTGTAGAGGGGCTATCATGGCTTGATAAGCAACCTGATTTTGGCCAATCTGACATCGCCCAAGCCAGAAATCGAATTTTGAGAGCCCATGCAATGTTTGCCCAGGAGAAGCGACAAGAAGGGATTATACTGCTCAGTCAGATCTCGACAATGGTGCTGTTATCGTGAGTCAGGCTAAAACTGCGCTTACGAGACGATTTGTCGATGAACCCGATGTTCAACTGATCCCGCAATTGGATTCGGAAATATGGGAGGCTGAATTCAGGCTGCAAATGGTTGCTTAACCCTAGCGCAGCACCACTCGCATCCCTGTTTTAGTACTGCCCTGTCCAAGTTCGCAACAAGCCACAAGGTCGACGCATTCCGCCCACCCGCCAAATCAACCCATTCGCCCAAAATCTGTCCCTCCTACCCTGCTTTCTTTTTCTTTTGCATCCATGTAACCCTACACGGACATTCACCGTAAGGGTCAACAAGAATTCAAAATCAAGATGAAAGAGACATAGGTTCCTCACGAAAAGCGCCCAAGCAGACTTACCGTCATTACCCGTCGTGACCTGACGCCGGGATATCAAGCCGTTCAATCTGGACATGCTGTTGTCGAATTTTTGATGCGCTATCCGCAAGTGGCTGCGCGTTGGCATCTGCATTCCAACCATCTGATTTTCTTGTCCGTAGCCGATTTGCCCGCTTTGCAGGAGTTGCTTGCCTGCTTGCAATTGGCCGGATTGTCGTGTGCTGCTTTTTACGAACCTGACATCGGCGAAACGCTCACCGCCTTTGCTGTGGAACCTTCACCGCTTGTGCGCAAGTTTTGTGGCCGGTTGCCCTTGTGCCTCAAGGAGTGCAATTCCGAAGCGCTCCTTTCACCCAAACCCATTCTAAATCAATAAAAAACATGAATAAATACCACCATTTGCAGCAAGAACTGCAAACCAACGGCCAAGGCAAGATGAAATGCTATGGCCAATCGATGTTGCCGATCCTGAAAAGCGGCTCCTTGCTCACCTTCCAACGACAAGACAGCTATGCCATCGGCGACATTGTGTTTTGCAAGGTCAAGGGGCGCTTCATTGATGCGCACAAGATCATCAAGCAGCATCCGCAGCGCGGCTTCCTGATCGCGAACAACCATGGCCATGAAAATGGCTGGACCAAGGTCGTCTTCGGCCGCGCCATCCGCGCTGAATATCAAAACGAAACGAAAGAATTATGACACCGACATAGGTTCGAATCCGAGATCCGCCGCTGCGACTTTTTATCAAACCAGCGCAGTCCGAAAGGATAGCATTCACTTTTATTGAACACAATTTTTACCTCAAAAACATTAAAAAAATGAAAACGAAAATACATCCAACGACCTATCGCACATGCGATGCAACTACGATTACCGACCGACTGATGCAAGCCATCGCGCAGGTGCAGGACCATGCCCAAACGCGTGGCTACCGGCAAACGGGCGACATTCCCACTGTGCAGGCACTCCACGCCGGCGTACAAGCCGCGACGCAAACGCTTCGGAAGCGCCTGCTCAAGCGCGCCGAAGCGGTTGCAGAAGAAAACCAACTTGCGCAGTTCCAATCGATTCCTGCACCTCGTATGCATGCGCTTGCTCGCCTATGGGCCTGAAGCACAGGTCGCGCGCGTGGACGTATCCGAGCAGGAAGCGGCGATCCGCGCAGCGCGCCAAGCTTGGTTGAAAGCCCGAAGCGAGGCCGAAGCCAAGCGTTTGGCTTATGTCGCGGAAAAAGGTGATTTTTACAGGCGCATCGTTTGATGCGCAGCCGCTTGGGCGATCCAGGCGGCATTTGCGGGCATAGTTCAAATGGTCAGAACGGCCGACTCTAAATCGGCTAGTGCGGGTTCGATGCCCGCTGCCCGTACAAAAGTCGGCTCCGCCTACTGTTGCAGTGTGAGGGCGGAGTTTGAGTGAGGAGAAAAAAGCGAATTCGTATCTTCGAATCCATTTTACCTAGAGGGAGAAGCTCAGTGGAAGAGCGTTCGGCTAGCTAAGCCGAATGTCGCGGGTTCGAATCCCGCCTCCCTCTCCAATCGTTTGTGTAGCTCAGCGGAGGAGCATCTGGTTCATACCCAGAAGGACGCTGGTTCAATTCCAGCCATGAACGACGGGGGGTAGCTCAGTTGGAAGAGTCCTTTCTCTGCAAGAAAGTGGTCGCCGGTTCGAATCCGGCCCCCCCAGCTACGGAGTGTGAGAGGGAGTGTGAGAGCGAGAGACATTGTATTTGTGCGGTTGGTAGAAATTTTGCGTTTGGTTTTACTGCATTTTGATTGGGTTTATTTTGGCGAATTCTAGGGAGCATATCGAAGCGCTGCTGCAGGTTCACAAGGACCTGCTGGAGGAGATTTTGCAGGGGCTTGCCGACTTTCCCGAATTGGCGGAGGAGGAAACGCGGCTCAAAAGCTTGATTGCCAAGATCAACCGCAAGGCGCGGAAACAAAATCGTGCGGTTACTCAGGAAAACATTCGGAGTGAGGATGCCGCAAAAATTGCTGCTTCCGTCCTCTTTCAACGTAACGACGAACGGCAAGTCGGTTTGCCATTGTTGAATGCATCCTCCGAGCATGCAAGCGAATTGACCCAATCCAAAAACTGCTATTGCTGCAAGTCGCCGTTCAAGCAACTGCACCATTTTTACCATCAGCTTTGCCCCGATTGTGCAGCGGAGAACTTCGCCAAACGGAGCGTCAAGGCCGACCTGCGGGGCAGAATCGCCCTCGTGACCGGCGGCAGGATCAAAATCGGATCCGAAATCAGCTTGAAATTGCTGCGTTGGGGTGCAAAGGTGATCATTACGACGCGTTTTCCTGCGAATGCCCTCGCTGCGTTTCAGGCCCAAGAAGATGCATCCGAATGGTTGGACCGCTTGGAGATTGTAGGCTTGGACTTGCGGAATTTGCAGGATGTCGAGCAGTTGATCATACGCTTGCACCGCGACCTCCCCTATTTGGATGTGCTCATTCACAATGCAGCCCAAACCGTCAAGCGCCCCATCGAATTTTACGCGCCGTTGTTGGCCAAGGAAACGAACAGCCAACTCCTCGAAGACAAGGCTTCGCTCCTGCCCGGATTGCCCTCGCCTCATTTTCCGGCCGGGAAGACCGATCTCTATGGGCAGCAAGTGGATTTGCGTCCGGTGAATTCATGGTTGCAACCCTTGGACGAAGTGACTTTGCTGGAAATGTTGGAGGTGCAATTGGTGAATGTCACGGCACCTTTTCGACTGAATAGTGCCTTGAAACCACTGATGGAGCGCTCCCCGTTTGACCGGCGTTTCATCGTGAATGTCTCGGCGATGGAGGGTGTATTCAACCGCAACTACAAGAGCCCCAACCATCCGCATACCAATATGGCCAAGGCCGCACTCAACATGATGACGCGCACGGCAGCCGAAGGTTATGCGCAGGCGGGCATCTACATGACGAGCGTGGACACGGGATGGATCACCGATGAAAATCCGGCGCCGAAGCGGGAAAACTTGCGGAACCAAGGTTTTGTGCCGCCTTTGGACGTGATCGATGGCGCGGCACGGGTATTGGACCCGGTTGTCGAGGGCATCCATCAGCCGCAGACACCGTTGTTTGGCGTATTTCTCAAGGATTACAAGATCAGCCCATGGTAAACAAGGATCATAATATCACGGAGTCGGTCGTTTGTCCGGTCGGACCCTTGCCTGCCTCCTTGCCGTTTGACTTCACGGAAATCGCGCCGCTTTTGCAGTTTTTGTCTTCGAATGCAGCTGCAAGCGAGGTTTTGGAATTCCAACGGGGAACGGTCACGTCCGCTCAGACTTTGGATTGTTGCAAGCAAGCACTCGGCCCTGCGGGAGCGAGCCTGATCACCGAAGCCCTCAAGGGCAACGACAAGATCAAGGCCATTCTCCTGGGCACGGGCAGCATCGCCAACCAAGGCGCAGCAAGTGTAGCCGAATTGCTCCGTGAAAATACCTCCATCGAAACGGTTTATTTGGGTTGTAATTTGATCGATGGTGAAGGAATGCGGTCCCTGACAGCATCCTTGGAAGGCAATCCGCAGGTGCATGCCCTGTGGCTCAAGCGCAATCCGCTCGGGGTCGACGGCGCCAAGGCCTTGGCGCGGCTGCTGGGCAAGAATCGCAATCTCCGCACCCTGGATCTCGTGAATACGCTGATCGGCAATGCCGGCCTCGCCGCACTTGTCGATGCCTTGGTGCAGGAGGATTATCCGCTCGAGCGCCTTTACCTCAGCGGGAATTTCCTCGACGAAGGCGCTGCCGTTACATTGGGGAATTTGCTGCGCGGCAATCGGCACATTCAGGAAATCTACCTCAGCGTCAACCGGTTGGGTGACGCTGGCGTGTCGAAACTTGCTGAGGGCCTGCAGGAAAACCAGCATTTGAAGGTCTTGAGCCTCGCGAGCAATGGCATCGGACGCGCAGGCGCCGAAGCGCTTTCCACGGCGCTTGCGCTACATCCACGGATGGAATCGCTCGATCTGGGTTATGCACGTTCCACCAAAGTCTTGGGCGGTGCGGCCAACCACATCGGCGATGCGGGCGCCCATCATCTCGCGCAACTCATCCGCCAAAACCGATCCTTGGTGCAGCTCGACATCCGCAAAAATGGCATCGGCATCCTCGGTTTGAAAGCCATTTCGGGGGCATTGACAGAAAACAATCAGCTCCAAGAATTGATCCATGACAACATTCGGGTGCCATGGCTCAAGCAAGAAATCCGGGGAAAACTGGAGCGGAACCGTGTTGGGAAAACGATGCCTCCCATCCCTGCGGATGTGCAGGCTGTCAAAAGTGTGTATCGGTGAACGGGAATGATGCAACGATGAAATTTACCCGTCTGCGCCCGATCCAGCGCGAAGTCTGACGCGCAGCCGCTTGGGCTTTCCGGGCGGCACCTCAGGGGATGGTTGAGATGCTCCGAACGACAGATGCTCAATCGGCCCATGCGGGTTCCATGCGTGTACACGGATGCAGCTTGCGTAAGGGATGTGCGTGCAAAGGAGCGTAGGATTTAGAAATATTTGCCACCCCAATCGCTCAATTAGCTCATTGTATAAGGAGCAATTGACTGTCGACAACTCCCTTCACCCAATGCTTCACATTGGCCTCAATTTCAATGTAATCACCGGGGAATAGATGCGCATTGATCCCGTTTTCGTTTTCAAAGATGACATTTCCCGAGATCAACACCAACAACGCTGCTGCTGCCGTTTGATGGGCTTTCAAATGCCCCTCGGCCAAGATTTGCAGAGCAATCACCTTGCCCGATGTTCCGGTAAACAACACTTTGGAACTGACTTCCTTGTCCGACGAATGAATGGCCTGGATATTCATATTCTTCAATTTTGGAATTGTTTACCGCAACGTTCGTGGGCGGAATTGACGATGTCGTTAAATTCTGATACCGTGAGATATTGCGGGGTATAGATGACTTGATTTGCCTGAAGCTGCCCCACAAAAGCACGCATGTGGTTTCTTGAGCCGCAAGTGAGCCGATCATAAACAGCGATCAGCTCGGGATTGGATGTATGTTGATAAAAGCGTTTGATGTCAAAAATGTCGAGATCCTCGATCGTCGCACCCACCTTCAAAGCTTCGATAAGTGACTCCCCTGATTTTTGGGTGAGCTCATCGTAAAGTTTTTGAAGTTCGGCGTTCTCAAATACGCCCTCTGCTTTGCCTTTGACCGGGTCTTCGATTCCATAGCGATTGAGCAATCCCAGTACACTCTCCATGTGCCGCTGCTCACTTTCGGAAATATTGGAGAAGACCCCTTGACCATATTTTTGGGCCGAAAAAACATATACATCATGGGCCAGTTTTTCTTCCTCCCGCAGAAAGACAAGATCGGCCTTCTCCTGCGCACTGACAGGCATATCCGTGAGGACATTGTCAGCACAGGAAAACGTGAGGATCAAGAGCGCGAAATACGAAATCAACATTTTCATATAACCTCCGATTAATTAATCAAAGCTAGCCGATCCCAATATCAAGTGAAGCAACCTTGATTACACCCGAAGCTGACTTCCCTCAGCAATTTGGGCTTTGTTTTCCACAAAAAACGGCATGCAGCGCATTGCTCCGCATCCTGCGATGACCCGCAAGCGGTTACCACTCAAAAAACTGATCGAATTCTGTCACGGAATCCTTGGCCGAATGTACCTTTCGGCCCTTTTATCCTCCCAGACCAATTTCAACCTCAAAGTGTCATCGTATTCGCATTTCCACTTGAAAGGCTCATCCTTTTTCATATATTTGTCATTCGTCTAAAAGTCTATTGTCCATTGCCCGAAGTCAGCGTCTATGAAAATCCAATCAGCACCAAGGAAAAATTCCTCTGCGCAAGCGGAGACTGAAAATGGCGGCAAAAGCATGGCGCCACCGCAGTTTGCATTTCAGGATCAGGCTGATCGTGGGGCCAAGGTCGCACAGAAAAAGGATGCAGGGGTCGTACAGAAGCAGGAAGCTGCCGGGCAGTGTGTCGCACCCGCTACGCCCGTGATCGAAACAACCAATGAAGCTTGGTCACACTATATGAATGGTTGTGGCAGCTCCGTGGACATCGGTCCCATTGCGATTCAGACGCTCCTTGACAGCGAAGCTTTTCAGGCAAAACATCAACGCATCACCGGCGGATTGACCACTTCATTGACTGGAAACTTTTCCGTGGACATGACTTGGAAGGTGTTTCACATTGGCCGCACAAACGTGGACTACAACGTACAATGCAATGGAGATCAGTGCACTGTGACCTATACCCTTTTTGTCAATGACGGATTCTGGGATGTCGACTACATCGACGAAACCGTGCTCGGTGGCCTGGGATTTGATGCTTATCAACCAGATGGAATGGGCCCCAACCTCGAACGGTTTGGCGGGACGCCTTACCGCTACAACACGGCTACGCGCTCCTTTACATTCCAAAATCCCGGCTACTGATCGATGGGACTTTGCAAATGGGGCTTCCAATTTCTTGTGCTTGCGTTTTTCACGTTGGCGATCCATACACTTACATCATGTGCGCCACAAAGCGCTGAGAGTACCACTATGCGCCCCGATACCACACTTCCTTTTGGCCTTTTTTTGGATCCGGATGCCGATTTCAAGGGCGGATTTACGATCCGGGAGTCCGACGGCTTTGCGCTCATCGGCAAGGGTGTCACCTACCGAGACATCAACCTCACCGTGGCGATGCTGATCGGCTACGGCGTACAAAAAGATGCGCTCGCTGCCGAAGTTTTGGACGATCAAGGGAATACAAAATTTATCAAGGTGCTCAAGCAGTTGAGTCCTTCCAAACAGCCGTTTAGCGTCTCGTGGGCAACGGAGGATGTCAAGAACAACGGAGATTACACTTGGGTGTCCTTGGCAGACAACGAATAGGTTTTTGTTTGGACAAGTGAAAATGCCGCCCAATAGGAACATTGGGCAGATACCCGGTCAAAATTGCAGGTCAAGGCATAGAACATAAAAACCCACTTTCGGTTGTAATTCGCATCGCTCGGCCAAGCTGCAACACGTGTGGCAAACAACCATGAATCACCCTTATGCCCGTGATTGCAGACAATGCAATATCTTGGAATACAAAACCTTCTCGTCAATCGGTTTGGAGACGTAGTCGTTCATCCCGATTTCCTTGCAGCGCTCGATGTCAATCGGGGTGACGTCTGCGGTCAGGGCAATGATGGGAACCGTGGAATGCATTGTGCCGCGGATATAACCCGTCGCTTCAAAGCCATTCATTTCTGGCATTTGCAGGTCCATCAAGACGACGTCATATTCATTTTGCTTGAGCATCTCGATGGCGATTTTCCCATTCGCGGCGATATCAAGGTCAAACCCGAAATCGGCAATGATGATGCGGATGAGCAGTTGATTCAAGGCAACATCTTCGGCCACCAAAATTCTTACGGGGCGGATTGCGTTGGAGGTATTGCCATTGGGCTTCCGAATCTCCAGGGCATGCGGCGTTGCGTCACCGGGTTTCAAATTGGCCTTTGCGAAATTCAGGATAAAGCCAAACGTGGAACCTTTACCGATTTCGCTTCTCACAAAGATGGAGCCACCTTGCAATTCCACCAGTTGTTTCACAATGGCCAATCCCAGCCCTGTTCCGCCATAGGAACTCGTGGTTTCAATGTGCGCCTGCTCGAAATTTTTGAAAACATGCTGCAATCGATCATCGGAAATGCCGATTCCAGTATCCGAAATCGCAAATTCAATGGAAGTATGGTCCAAGGTCTCCTCCAACAGCCGAATAGAAAAAGCGATATGACCTTTCGTCGTAAACTTAACCGCATTGCTCATCAAATTGAGGATGATCTGCCGCAGCCGCATCGGATCGCCCACGATAAGCGCCGGAATTCGGGGATCAAGATCATGGGAGAGTTCCAGATTTTTCTCCTTGATTTTGTGCTCAAACAATTGAAGCATGGCCGAAATGGCATCCGACAGGTTGAAGGGCTTCTCTTCGAATGTCATTTTGCCGGCGTCGACTTTTGCGAGGTCCAAGATGTCATTGATCAGGACGATCAAGGCATCGCCTGATGACTTGATGGCACCGATGTATTCCCTTTGATTGTCATCCAAGGTCGTTTTCAGTACCACATTGGTAAATCCAATGATGGCATTCATCGGCGTTCGGATCTCATGACTCATATTGGAAAGGAATTGCTGCTTTGTCTTGACCGCGTCTTCGGCGACCTTTGTTTTGTGCTCCGCAATTCCCTTTTCGATGACCAATTCAGCATTGACCATTTCGATATTTTTCTTTGCATTGGTCTCGATTTCAAGCTGTTCCAGCAACCCACGCTTTTCTTGATTGCTTAGCTCAAGCGCCAATCGCCGCACCTCGGTGACATCGTGCATGGCAAGCAGGATCAGCTGTTCCTGATTGGTCTTTTGCAACAGCAAGCGCCCATTCATCATCAGCGTTTTTTCGCCGATTCCAGGAAAGTCCTGCGTTAGTTCGAAATCATCGAAATGAGAATTTTTGGGAATGATCTCCTCCAACAGTTCACGCAGTTTGGGAATATTCCACTGCTTCTGATCCAATTGAAACAGGTTGACGCCTTCGGCGTCCCTGGCTTGCAATTGAAACAGCCGGTAAAATGACTTGTTGGCTGACTTGATGCGGAGGTTGCCGTCCAAGATCAGCATCGGCTCGTGAATGGTGGCGTTGATGGCCTCCGCAAAATCGCGCGCCTCGGTCACCTGCTCATTGAGATTGATGATCTCCTGATTCACGACGGTCAGTTCCTCATTGGTACTTTGAAGTTCCTCCTTGTTGGTTTCAAGTTCCTCGTTGAGGCTCTGTAATTCTTCGCTTCCGCTGAGCAGCTCTTCGTTGTCACTTTGGAGCTCCTCATTGGCTGCCTCTTGCGCCTCGGTGATGCTACGCATATCCTCGCGTGCCTCTGCAAGCTCCTGCTCCAGTTGCATAATGCGCAAATCGCTCGCATTTTTCTTCCGTTTGGAAGATGCCGAATTGACCTCAGCACCACTTTCAAGGATGTATCGACCGTCGGTCGGCATCGTTTCCCGCTCCAAAAAGAGAATTAAATAGTGTGGTTCACTGATATTGGGGAGCTGCGAAGCTTCAATGGCAATATTGCGTACCCGCCCGTTTTCCTCAAGCGGAATGCTCTCCTTGACAACAACGCCGTTTTGTTTTTTGCATTTGTGCATGAGGTTACGCAGCTCAAATGCCAAGCCATGCTTGGCCATTTTGAAAAGGTTGTGGCTGGGCTTGCCGCCTCCCTGCTCCAAATAGCTGCCTGTTTTCCCCCGAAAATGCACGATGTCCATCGCTTCATTGACCACCACGCCTGCAGGGGTGTATTTGCTCAGCATGATGTCGTCGGCCACCTTCTGAAAATCGGTGCGGACATACTCATTTTGGGCGTTGGAATCTGACTGACTCAGGTTTTGTTCGCTGCGTTCTGTCGCCACATGCATGAATTTGCCGAGTCCGGGTTTACGCGTGAAGATTTTGTCGCCCTTGACGGCGGGAGCAAACAGCTCAGGCACGCCGCTGGTAGTCTCCGACTTGCCCAGCAACAGAAAGCCCTTGGGATTCAACGAATAGTGAAACGTCGTCAACGCCTTTTTTTGCAGGTAAGGCTCCATGTAAATGAGCACATTGCGGCAACTGATCAGGTCAATCTTGCCAAAGGGTGGGTCTTTGACGAAGTTGTGAACGGCAAAAACGCAAGCTTCACGGAGTACCTTGTTGACCTGATAGCTGCCATTGGTCCTGGTAAAATACTTTTCCAAACGCTCAAAGGAGACATTTTTCAATTCGTTTTTGGAATAGATACCGATTCGCGCCTTTGCAATGGCGATTTCGCTGAGGTCTGTGGCAAAAATCTGGACGCGCTGCCGGCTATCCCCCAAAAATTCCCTGATACAGATCGCGATGGAATAGGCTTCCTCGCCCGTGCTGCATCCTGCCACCCAAACACGAATGGTTTCCCCATGGGGATTGTTGCTGATGATCTGCGGAAAAATCGATTCGCAGAGATTTGCAAAGCTTTTGGGGTCACGAAAAAAGGATGTGACGGGAATGAGCAGGTCTTGGTACAGCGTATCGACTTCCTGCTTGTTTTCGCGCAAAAACTTCAAATAGGCCGCAGGTTCTTCGTTGTTGGTCAATGCCATTCTGCGAAGGATACGGCGCTGAATCGTCGTTTGCTTGTAGTAGGTAAAATCCGTTCCCTTTTTGATCCGCAACAAGGACGTGATTTGTTTAAACATCTCCTCCTTTTCGATTTGTTGATGCAATTGGAGATCTCCGCGCCCAGCCAGGCTTTTGGTAATTTCGAGGATTTTGGCTGGGATTTTATCGGGCGGCAGCACAAAATCGACCACACCTGCCTGTGCCGCACTTTGTGGCATTCCTTCAAACGCGGCGGATGCTTCGTCTTGCGCAAGGGTAATCCCCCGTGGTCCTTGATCGCTTTGAGGCCGAGCGTGCCGTCGGTGGCCGTTCCAGAAAGCACAACGCCGATGGCATGGGCCTGATGCACCTCTGCCAAAGAGCAGAAAAACCGGTCAATCGGCATGTTTGGATCGAGCTTCTGTTTGGGTGGGCGCGGAGCAAGCAACAAAACCCCATCGGTGGCGATCATGATTTTGTTGCTGGGAATCACATAGATATGATCGGGTTCCACCTTCACATCGTGGGTGATTTCCAAAACTGGAATCCGCGTCACCTTTTGCAAGAGCTCAGGCAACATGCTTTCATGGCTAGGATCCAAATGCTGTACGAGCACGTAGGCCATGCCGGAATCTTCCGGAATCGCTTTGAGGAGTTTTTTAAAGGCATCCAATCCGCCGGCAGATGCGCCGATACCCACCACGGGAAAAAGGTTGGCCGAAGGCTCAAGGCTGGTCGAATTTATTTCGGGTGTGGTTTCGGATTTCATAAATCACGGGTTGTGAGACAATTCATGCGGCATCTTGCCCATTTTGGGGAATGCAAACCAATCGCGGAACGCCTAAAATTCAAGAAGGGTGGCAGTACGCAAGCGGAGCGTATCTGAAGGATTGGCAAATGTTGAAATCGACTGATGATCAAGCATACAGTGCATTAGCCAACAAATTTGATGCACATTGTCGGGCGGTATCGTTCCCTTCATCTTCCTCATTAAACGCCCTCATTTTCAAGAACTTTCGATTGAAAAAAATCCTACTCTCAAAGATACCCCTTTTTGAAGGCGCATTCCTAGGAAAAATGATGGAAGTCATGCGGAAGTTTGTTGCGACTGAAGAGGAAAAGTGATTTCAAGTCGTGAGGCAATAACAACCTTCCTTTCATTGGATTAGCAAAATCGAAATTCGCAGCATGATCGAAGGACTGGATTGCAAAATTTCGTAAATTTATTCTCCTCAAAACCGTTGAATCCGTTGATCAACCGATATACACTTGCACTTTCCTTTACAGCCTGATGAAAACACCTTCTTTCTTGATACTTTGGCTTTTTGGACTTGGCGGGCCGGTATTTGCCTGCAGCTGCGCTTCTCCCTTCAGCATGAAAGAAGCCGTTCGGGAGACGGATATCATTTTCCGAGGTACCGTTGTCGCCGAAAGGATCCTCAAGGTGCCCGATCACGAAAACAAATCCAGACAACCGCATTATTTCAACTTCACCGAGTACACCTTTGATATTCAAGCGATTTACAAAGGGAAAATTCGGCAAAAATCGGTCACTGTAACCACAAGTCGTGGCTGTTGTGCCTGCGGATTTCCCTTCGAATTGCAGCGCGAATACATCGTCTATGCAGATTGGGACAACCGATACCATTCAAACCCATGGGAAGTGCCCAAATTCCTGAGCACGAGCATCTGCAAGCGCACCACGCCCAAGGTAGAGGAAGAAATCAAGGCCATGCAGCAGGTCAAGTGGTGGCGGAAAGGCAGTTCCGTTGTACGACTTTGACGTCAAATTGTAGGCTTCATTTGGCTGAGGTGATACGTTCGGAATTTCTTAATTCGCTGGGAATCTCAAAAAACGTTTCCAAATCCCACCCTCCAAAACGCAAAAAAGTCCGCTAGAAGCGGACTTTGAGCGAGAGACGAGATTCGAACTCGCGGTTCGAAGCGTCCTACTCCGGCAAAGGTGAACACCTTTCCTCCCAAATGAACAGCGCATCAGCCCAATTCAATACATGCCATTCTCGTTTCTTGGGGGTAATGACTGATCAGAGCAATTCTGCCTTGGTGCTCGCTTGCCCGGTAGTGGTCCTTGTCCCGGTACCAAGCTGAAACAAAAATCCCCATTCGGAAACATTTCCATTGGCATGTTCTATGCGGATAACTCCGCGATCCAATTGCGCAGTAGGACTCACCAATCCGCCTCCGGCCCATTGGTTGCCTGACGAAGGACTCATCGGGACAATCGTTTGGCCGCACATGCGGCATTGTGGCGTAAAGGTCACGTCCAAGTCTTGGATTTGCTGCGCACCCGGACCTGCAAGGATCACATCCACTTCGATTTGGTCACCGTTGGTACTGAGGTGGATGAATACGTTTTGCAATTGGTTCTGGCCCATGGCAGTTCCGAAAAGCAGGAGGAGCGTGAAAAAAGCAATGATGTTTTTCATACGAATAATCCTTGGTCAAAATTTCTTGAGAAGCTGGTTGCAAATCCTATTGTAGGTGATTGAGACGACTGATCAGAGCAATTCTGCCTTGGAATTCGCCTGTGAAGAACTTGATCTTGTCCCAGTTCCAAGTTGAAACAAAAATCCCCATTCGGAGACATTTCCATTTGCATGTTCTATGCGGATAACTCCGCGATCCAATTCCGCAGTAGGACTCACCAATCCGCCTCCGGCCCATTGGTTGCCTGACGAAGGACTCATCGGGACAATCGTTTGGCCGCACATGCGGCATTGAGGCGTAAAGGTCACATCCAAGTCTTGGATTTGCTGCGCACCCGGACCTGCAAGGATCACATCCACTTCGATTTGGTCACCGTTGGTACTGAGGTGGATGAATACGTTTTGCAATTGGTTCTGGCCAATGGCAGTTCCGAAAAGCAGGAGGAGCGTGAAAAAAGCAATGATATTTTTCATACGAATAAGATTAATGGTTCAAAAACTGGCCGAATTTTGTCCAGAATGCGCATTCGCACGCCATTCAGCCTCGGTCATATACAAAAGTGCGCTTGGGCTTGCAGTCTACAGCGAACCATCTAACCAACCGTGCCTTTGAACTAACCAACCGTGGCTTTCGGCTAATGAATCTATTGGCGATTGTGGGACCATCGTTCCTTTTTGTCTTGATCTGCTACTTTTGGCTTGGAGAATGCGAAAAAACGGAGGGTGGACAATGGGATTTCCATTTTCCACCCTCCGAATTCAATGATCGGATTTCATTCCAACTTCATAGCTTGCTGAACTTGACTGTTTGGCCCGTAGCCATGTCACGCACGAAATAAATTCCGGTTCAAAGCTGTTCACGTCCAAAGCCAGATTATTTTCAATCTCCAAGCGTGTCAATTCTTGGCCGAGCATGTTCAGCACCACGATGGTGGAAGGATGCATTACCTGAATTTGAAGCATGGAACCCGCAGGGTTGGGGTAAATGTTGAGACCAGTGCGATCGATCGTTTCCGCAAAGCCTGTGACTGGAGCAAAGGTAAAAACCCTTGTATGGCCAGCACTCAGTGCAGCACCGTTGTTCTCGGGCGCTCCAACGGCCATGGTATTGGCATCGGGCATGCTGACGGAAGTGCCACAAAAATCCCCGGTTGCTTCTCCTGTAATGTCTACGCCATCTTGAATCCAGCTACTGCCATTCCACCTGAAAACTTGCACTTGGCCCGATTCACTGGAATAATAGGGAGCTCCGACTGCGATGGTATTGGCATCGGGCATACTGATCGATGAGCCTAGGCCGTTGCTTGATGCGTCGCCATCGATGTCGATCCCTCTTTGCAACCATGTACTGCCATTCCAATCATAAATGCGCACATGACCAGCATCAACCCCATTGGTGTTATCATTTTGGGGCCCGCCAATTGCCACCGTGTTTGAATCGGGCATGCTTACAGCATTTCCAAAATAGTCATAGGCAACTTCACCATCAATGTCGGACCCTTTTTGAATCCAACCGCTACCATTCCATTTGAAGATGCGTGCGTGACCTGCAGTTCCGTTCGTGCCTTGATTCGCCAATGCACCGATGGCAAGGGTATTGGCATCAGGCATACTCACGGCGCATCCGGCTTGGTCACTTTGTCCTTCACCCCAAATCGCATCCCCACGTAACAGCCAGGCGGTACCATTCCAGGTATAAACATACACCTTGCCTATTCCATTGTGAAAAGGTGCACCAACAGCTACGGTATTGGCATCAGGCATTGAGACAGATGTTCCGAATTTGTCAGTTGTGATGGCGCCCGCGATGTCAACTCCCTTTTGCGCCCACGCGCTGCCGTTCCATGAAAAAATCCTTACCTGTCCTGAATTTGAGCCATTTTCATCACTATTGGGTGCCCCGATTGCGATCGTATTGGAGTCTGGCATACTTAAAGCATAGCCAGAAATGTCCCCCATCGCTTCGCCGTTTATGTCTGTACCTTTTTGTACCCATGCGTTTCCGTTCCAATGGTGTATTCTCACATATCCGGCATCAGGGAGGTTTGCATCACTGTAAGGAGCACCAAACGCCAACGTATTTGCATCAGGCATGCTTACCGCGTAACCTGCAAAGTCATTTTCGGAATCTCCCTCTAGGTCCGTGCCTTTTTGGATTTGGGCGAATGCAAAGTTGCTGATTCCAATCATCGAAGCCGATGCGAGCAATAAAACCTTAATTTTCTTCATCTTCTGATTCAATTTACCAAGTCCAATAAAGGTTTCAAGGCTTATTGCTTGCTGAACTTGACAGTTTTTCCAGTGGTCACGTCGCGCACAAAGTAGATTCCAGCGTCCAAACCCGAGACATCCACGGATGCTTCATTTTCAACATTCAATCGCTTCAATTCTTGGCCGAGCATGTTGAGGAGCACGATCGTTGAAGGTTGAGCGACATGGATTTGAAGCGTAGAACCGGCTGGGTTGGGATAAATGCCAAGGCTACTGAGGTTTTCATTGTTCTCTGCCATACCGACGGCCACAGGGTTGGCTTCATTGTACAGGGAGTCAATCTCTGACCCCGAAAGTTTGCGCCTGTAAACGCGCACGTCATCGATGGAGCCCCAGAAAAAGGCGTTGTTGCTTTCGGAGAGATAACCCAAGACAAAGGGACGACCGACGATGTTGAAGTTGCCACCGAAATCCGTGGTATCATGAGAGACGTATTGTCCATCGACATAGATGATCGTGCTATCGAGATGACCATGGACAACCACGACATGCTTCCAGCTTCCACTGATGTCGCCGCCAGAAATGGCCCTGCTATTGCTGAAACTGCAACGCTCATAGGACCAAAGGTTCTTGCTCGCGCCCCCAAACAGGGGATCGGCCAGGACGGCAAGATAGTATTGATTGTAGTTCCCGTTGCCGCCATCTCTTTTGCTGAAAATAGCGCCAAACTGCGTAGAAGTATAATGGACCCACACTGATACGGCGAAGTCACCAGTGCCCATTTGAAACTCGGATGAATCGCCAAAGTCGATGTGATCGTCCATCCCATCAAAGCTATAGGCCATGTCACTGTTTCCAAAACGGTCGGTAGCGATCGTGGCACCCGTTACCGTTCCGTCGTTGGTCCCAACCTCGTCATTGGCATCGCCAGAATTGAAGTAGTATTTGGCCACCAATCCAGAATCGATCTGCGCTTGGGCTCCAAGGCTGATTCCAACGAAAGCTAAAAAAATGAGTAGTATTTTTTTCATAATAATAACAGTGAATGATTCAAAAATTGACCGCGACTTGGCTCAGAATCTGCGTGAGCGTCTCCTTAAGCCAAACTCGTGGACAAAGATTAACCTTAGCGAATCCTCCACCTATGCTCATCTAACCAAACGTGCGTTTCAATTAACCAACCGTGGATTTCGGCAAAGGAACGATGGTGATACCCACCCTTTGCGGTTGATGGCTACCGCTCGTTAACTCAAAGCCACCATTCGTTAATTCATGTTTGGAGGAACGGCCCACGATGTCTTATCATTGTGCATCAGGAGAAAACATGACATTTAAGGCGGTTATCATTGAGGATGAAGAAAATTCAGCGGCAGCTTTGGCGATGCTTTTGCAAGTTGGCTGTCCTGAAGTACAGGTGATGGAATCCTGTCGCTCCATTCCGCAAGGCGTTTTGGCGATTCACAAATTCAAGCCTGACATCGTTTTTTTGGACATTGAAATGCCCGTTTACAGCGGATTTGATTTGTTCAAGTTCATTCCCGAACCGGAATTCAGCGTCGTTTTCACCACTGCCTACAGCCAATATGCAATCAAAGCATTTGAGGTCAGCGCCGTGGATTACCTGCTGAAGCCGATCGAGGCTGATGCGCTTGTGGCAGCAGTCAAAAAGGCCAGCATCAAGCAGGAAAAGGAGCTGATCATCAAAAAGATGTCGGCCGTACGGGAAAATGTCGAATCTGAGAAGCTCAAAAAAATTGCCTTGCCGATTTCGGACGGTTTGGCATTCGTGGAGATCGAAACCATTGAGTACTTTGAAGCGGAAGGCGTTTATACCCGCATTTTCTTCAAAGACAAATCCCAAATCTTCATCAGCAAAAACATCAAGGTCTTTGAAGATATCCTTTGCAAACACGACCATTTTCTCCGGATCCATCGTTCGCATTTGGTGAATTCCGATTTCATTTTGAACTACCATCGCGGCGAAGGTCTGGTAAATATGGCTTCCGGTGCTACCTTGCGCATTGCGAGAGACAAAAAGCAATGGTTTGAAGATACAGTCAAAACAATTCGATTGGGCAATGGCAGCTAAACGCCGCGTAATAGGAAGCTGGATTGGGGCCCACAAATGAAAAAATGGGTCTTGATCGGGCCACTGTTGCTACTGTCCACGTTGCGGTTGACAGCCCAAGACCCTCAATACTTTAACTATGGCATTGGCGAGGGCCTGCCCAGCAACCAAATCTACGAACTGGAAACAAGCCGCGACGGCCACTTGTGGTTGGGAACTGATCGCGGGTTGGTCAGGTTTGACGGCACCCATTTTGCACAACTTCGGGCACCCCGCAACGAGGAAACAGGGATCACACAACTGTTTGAACACGAAAAAACAGGCATGTATTGCCGCACGTTTGACGGACGCCTGTTCCTTGCACGCGGTGACAGCCTGCTTCCACTCCCTGTTTTCTCTGGATTGGTGGATTATCGCATCCTCGGCGACCGACTGTATTATCTGACCGCGTCCAAAATGGTGGAAGCAGACCTTTTGGGTCGCAATCCAAAAGTTCTTTTGGAAGCCGATCGGCGCCATCAATTGCTTTACATTTTGAATGATTCCGTCGTGATGAGCAATTACGCCGTCTTTCAGGTCAAAACAGGGGCCCAAACCGCGTTACCGCCAGGAAATTGGATGCGCTATTCGGTTGCAGGAGCAGTTTGGCTTTCCCGAATTGGAGATTCACAACCCTTTCAGGTGGATAAAAACCTGCAACTCCAGCAATTTCCAGTCATGCCACCGCATTTTCGCACCAATTGCCAGATTACCAAGGTTCTGCCCACCAACCAAGGCTACTACTTCGGATCCTTTTGCGGCGTTTTCACACCTAAAAATACAGCACCCTTCTTTTCCAAACATGTCGTGACGGACATAGAAATCGACATTGAGGGCAACTATTGGTTTTCGACGCTTGGGGATGGCTTGATGTTGGTCCCGCAGATTGAAGTTTTGGAATATCGACGCGGAGCTGGCGTTTTTCAAACGAGGCCAGACAAAATCGTAACCGATTCGCAAGGGAATGCCTATATCTGGGGCGTCGGAACGATTTACCGGATTCGAGCAGGCCAACAGCAGATGGAACGGCTACACGAGCTTCCGACAAAAAAGGAATGTCAAGTCGCTTGGCTCAATGAAGCAGAAAATACCATCTATTTCGAGAGTGGCGGCTTCTACGAATGGAATTTGGACCATGCCGAGCGCGCTCCGCGCCGCATTGGCGACATGAACATCAAATCGATCGCAGCAACGCCCGCCGGTTTTCTCACACGTACGTGGAAATTTTTTACGATCCTTCGAAATCAAGAAAATCTTCCATTGCCAAATCATTGGTTTTCAAACTATTTAGGGGCAGAAATTGCGCGACAGGGTGCCTATACCACAAATGTCATTGCGGGTCCAAATTTGCCGAACGAAGGGGCACAAGTTTGCACCTACGATGCCGTGGGTGATCGAGTTCTCTTGGGTTATTTGAAGCAAAGTTTCCTCCTTTCGCAAACTGGCGTCGAGAATGTGGAATTGGACGGGCAACCCCTTCGTCTGACGGCAGTTACGGCACATGAAGGCAGCATCTACATGGCCGCAAAACACGAAGGAATTGTGCAATTAAGACCCGACAAAGTCGTGATCCGCCTCCTTGACCCGGCCTATTTCGACCACCATCGTGTGATTCAGATGCGCATTCACGCGGGCAGTCTTTGGCTCTTACTCGCGGATCGTCTCATTTCCATTCGCTTGGATGGTGAGCATCTCACACGGCCGATTCATACCCATGCAACTGGCAACTACGAATACCGAGACTTGAATTTTGCCGCTCAGACGATTTGGATTGCCACAAATCAAGGCCTCCTCAACATCCCTCTTGCATTGAATGTCATCGACACCATCGCCCCTAGGTTGCAAGGTGTTCAGATTCTGAATGGGACCACGGAAGTGGACACGCGATCCCCATCCGAATTTGATCATCGCGACAATGCATTCATTGTCAAACTACAAGGCATCCATTTCAAAAGTCGCGGAAAGTATTGGTTCAAGGTCCAACTCGCGGATTATGAGAAAGAAGCGCAAACGGTTTTTCCGCAAAACCCCGTTTTGCAATACAAGGGACTACCACCGGGCACCTACACGTTGCATATTTACGCGCAAAATTTTGACGGATTTCGAAGTCCAACTTTTGAATACGCTTTCACGATTCTCGCTCCTTTCTGGCAAAAAGCTTGGTTTTACCTGCTGTTGGTGTTTTTTGCAGGATTTTGCGCGTTTGGGGTCGCAAAATTGTATGCCCGTTACCTGAGACGGCGGAACCTGATGCAAATGCAGTTGGTGGAGTCCAAGCTCACCTCTTTGAAGGCGCAGATGAATCCGCATTTTATCTTCAATGCGCTCGGGTCGATCCAATTTCTCGTTTTGAAGGGCGAAATTCTCCATGCCAATACCTATCTCGGCAAGTTTAGCAGGCTGATGCGAATGGTGCTTGAAATGAGCGAATTAAAAGCAATCACGCTCAATGAGGAAATCCAAAGCTTGACTTTGTACCTCGAACTTGAAAAACTACGCATGGGCGAACGTTTCTTGTATAAGATCCAAATCGAGTCAGGTATCCAGCTGGATTCCATCAAACTGCCACCTTCCTTAATTCAGCCCTACGTCGAAAATGCCATTCGTCACGGATTGCTCCACAAAGAGGGTGAAAAGACACTCCAAATCAACTTCAGCTTCGACAAGAACATCGACACATTGATTTGTTCCATTGACGACAACGGAATTGGCAGAGCGGCCTCAAGCAAACTGAGGGAAGGGTCGCATAGATCATTTTCATCGCAGGCCGGCACCAACAGGCTCAATCTCTACAATCGCCTTTATCCTGGGTACTTCAACATCAAATTTCACGACAAAGCAGCGGATGCAGGAACAAAGGTCGAGATTACGCTGCCGATGCATTTTGAGGGTTAGCCCTGCAAATGTGGTCGGAAACGATGTATGGACTTGATGAAAGGAACCTCCAAGACGCAAAAAAGTCCGCTAGAAGCGGACTTTGAGCGAGAGACGAGATTCGAACTCGCGACCCCGACCTTGGCAAGGTCGTGCTCTACCAGCTGAGCTACTCTCGCAATGGGACACAAAGATAACGGGGTCTTTTGGAATGTCAAGCACCCAACGGCAAAAATTTCAATGTTTTTTCGAATAAATGCCCAAATGCGCTGTAAATGAGGCAGTTTTTTTCACTTCACGGCCCCGGCCTTTAACTGCAAAGACGCAAAGGGCGCAAAGATCCGAGAGGCAAAGGACAATTTCGCTTCGAGTCTTCGTGGCTTCATGGGGAGATTTTCCACCTTTCGCTTCAGCAGAGCCTCCACGCGCGGCATCACGTCGATGTCGGCGCCAAGGAAATCCGTTGAAAATCATCCTTGGAATTTTGCCGGTTTCGCCGTATCTTTTCCTTACGAAGAGACACTTTCATGAAATCGATTTTCAGAATCCTATTGCTCTTATTGCTTGCGTACGTTGCTGTCGGATGTACGCAAGTTTGCTCCACTTGCCGCACCGAATATGGACAATATGACGGCGACAGCCTCAATACAGTCTATGAACATGAAAACTGTGGCAGCGCCTCCGCGATTTCCAATTGGGAGGAACAAGAACGGCAGGACCTGCTCCACTACAAAAAGGTCAGTGGCGTCCCCTTCTCAGAATGCGTTTGTTGGAGACATTGATCCGTGTGAATTAGCTCCGCCACTCATCGCGATTCACTTCCCATTCGCCCTATTCAGCGCCTATGGCCAGTCGACAATTCACAATCGTCGACTCCACTTTTCACTTTTCACTTTTCACTCTCCACTTTTCACTTCAGCAGCGCGAGCTTGATCTCCTGCAATTTCAGCAGCGCTTCCACAGGCGTCATGCGGTCGATGTCCACGCCTGCAAGCACCTCGCGGATGCGCAGGGTGTCTTCGTCCTTGAGCTCAAACATGTTGAGCTGAATCGACTGTTTGCTGCTGAATTTGATGCTTTGCGCGACTTCCTTGTCGTGCATTTTGTTTTGCTCGAAGTGTGTGAGCAGGTCGCTGCTGCGCTTCACAATGCTTTTGGGCATGCCCGCCATTTCAGCGACGTGGATACCGAAGCTGTGGTTACTTCCACCCGGAATCAGCTTGCGCATGAAAATGATTTTCCCGTCCAATTCCTTGACCGAGACATTGTAGTTTTTCACGCGCTGCATCTTTTCGCTGATCTCGTTGAGCTCGTGGTAATGCGTTGCAAACAAGGTCTTGGCAGCACATTTCGCGCTTTCATGCAGGTGCTCCACGAGTGCCCAGGCGATGCTCACGCCGTCGTAGGTACTCGTGCCACGACCGATTTCGTCGAGGAGAATGAGGCTTTTGCGCGTCGCATTGTTCACGATGCGGGCCGTTTCGTTCATCTCGACCATGAAAGTCGATTCGCCGCTGCTGATGTTGTCGCTCGCCCCTACCCGCGTGAAAATCTTGTCGACCCAGCCGATTTTTGCCGAATCCGCGGGGACAAAACAACCCACCTGCGCCATCAACACGATCAACGCCGTTTGCCGCAACAAGGCCGATTTACCCGCCATGTTGGGGCCGGTGATGATGATGATCTGTTGCTGCGCATTGTCCAGGAAGACGTCGTTGGGCACATACGTTTCATCCCGGCCCAAGCTCGTTTCAATCACCGGATGCCGCCCGGCACGGATGTCGAGCACATCGTCGGCATTAATTTCGGGCTTGCAATAGTTGCGTTTCAGGGCCACGTTGGCGAATGAACCGAAAATGTCCAATTCTGCGATTTGAAGGGCATTGTGCTGGATCGCCAACAGCCATGCCTGTAATTTTTCGAGCAATTCGGCGTAGAGCCGCGTCTCCAATGCCACGATACGGTCCTCTGCATGGAGGATTTTCTCTTCGTATTCCTTGAGCTCTTCCGTGATGTAACGCTCTGCACCTGAGAGGGTTTGCTTGCGCATCCAATCGGTCGGGGCTTTGTCCTTGTGAACGTTGGTGACTTCGAGGTAATAACCAAAAACCTTGTTGTAGCCGATTTTCAGCGAACTGATGCCGGTCTTTTCAATTTCGCGGCGCTGCATGTCGAGCAGCAGGTCCTTGCCGTTTGCGCTGATGTTGCGGAGTTCGTCGAGCTCGGCATTGAGTCCGCCGCGAATGACGCCGCCGGTATTCAAATTGTTGTTGGGATCCTCCTCCAAATACTGGTCCAGCAGGCCAAGGGCCTCGCTGATGTCATGGAAAGCCTGCTCGCGGCGGTCGAGGTGGGCGGCTCCAAATTCGAGCAGGAGCTTGCGCAAAGGACCAATCAGCCGAAGGCTGTTGCGCAGCATCATCGCCTCGCGGGGTTGCATTTTGCGTGTCGCCAACTTCGAAACATGGCGCTCAAGGTCTCCGGTTTTCTTGAAAATATCCTCCAAATGCCGCAGGTTCACTTGGTCCTTGAGCAGTGTTTCCACCGTTTCGAGCCTTCTGCGAATGGCCCCCAAATCCTTCAGCGGGAACAGCAGCCATCGCCTGAGCAAACGCGCGCCCATGGGCGTGAGCGTCATGTCGAGCACGTCCACGACGGCTTTTCCATCCGGATGATTGGGGTGGATCAACTCCAGGTTGCGAATGGTAAATTGATCGAGCCAGACAAATCCTGAATCATCAAACAGCTGAATGCCAGCGATGTGATCGATCTGCGTTTGCTGATTTTCGCGGAGATAATGCAAGACCGCGCCGGCGGCGATCACTCCGGATTCTTCCTTGTCGACACCAAATCCCTTGAGGGACTTGGTCTTGAAATGGCCGAGCAGGGTTTCCTGCGCATAATCGAACTGGAATACCCAGTCCTCCAAGCCGCGAGATGTAGAACTTCTCCCCGATTTCCTCCTTGAATTGCCGGATGTCCTTTCGCCCCACCAAAACTTCGGCAGGTTTGAGCGTATTCATCAGCTTTTCAGCCTGTTGAATCGATCCTGAGAGGCAGAAAAATTCGCCGGTACTCACTTCTACGAATGCCAATCCGACCTCTTTGCCGCTGAAATGCAAGGCTGCGAGGTAGTTGCTCTCCTTGCTGTCCAGCATTTTGTCGCTGAAAGCAACTCCGGGTGTGACGAGTTCGGTGACGCCGCGTTTGACGATGCCGATCGCTTGTTTGGGATCCTCGAGTTGATCGCAGACCGCCACGCGTTGGCCCGCACGAACGAGGCGGGGCAGGTAGGTATCGAGGCTATGGTGCGGGAAACCAGCGAGTTCCATTTCGCCGGTTCCATTGTTGCGGCGGGTCAGAACGATGCCGAGGATTTCCGAAACCTTGACGGCGTCCTCGCCAAACGTTTCATAAAAGTCCCCTACCCTGAACAGCAAAACCGTGCCGGGGTGTTTGGCCTTGATGGCATTGTATTGCTTCATCAAAGGCGTTTCCTTCGCCTTGTTGTCGTCCTTTTCTTTCAATGGATCCGCCGTTCAATCATTCAACTTCAGACAAATCGCCAATTTCCGAGGAAAGCAGCCGACTCCGAAACGGAATTATCAACGGTAGGTGTACAATTGGGGGAAATCAGCTGTCATTCACCTAAAAATTCGCGGAAGACCGCCCAAGGGCGAAACTTTCCGCGAATTCTGTTGAAAGGGACCTGCTTTTTAGATCATCGCTTATTCCCAGAAGACCGTTCCGGTGGTGCCATCGACTGTAATCACCTGCCCATCCACAATTTTTTTCGTAACATTTTCACAAGCAACCACGGCGGGAAGGGCAAATTCGCGGGCGATAATCGCAGGATGGGAAAGATACCCTCCTTCTTCTGTGACCAGCGCACCCAATCGGTTAAAAAGGACGGACCATTCGCCACTTGTGATCCTGCAAACCAGAATCTCTCCCTGCTGAACTCTGGAAAACTGATGTGGCCCTTCGACGATTCTGGCGATCCCGGTGTATTTCCCCGCAAAAACGCCCAAGCCATTCACCAAATTCGAGGAATCGGATTTTTGCAAATTGGATGCAGCATCGGGCTCGATAGATGTCATGAATTCGAATAGGCCAAACAACTTTTTGAGCCCGGAAGGAAAGGGCGCTAGATTGGGCAATGGCGCTTCGGCGGGACCATAAGCAGCGGGACCCCGGTTAAATTTCGCCCATTGCCTTTCGCCTAGCCGGTGCAAAATCGTGGCTTTCAGGTTCTGAAATTTGCCCTGCAGCGCCTGAACAACCTCCGCTTGCGTGAGCATCACCATGTCTTCGGGCCCATTGGGGAGATCGGAAATGCGCCTCCCAGCCTCGAGCAGGTGCAGCCGTAGCATTCCCCATACCTTTGAAATACACTCAATTCCATTCGCATCACGGATAAAATATCCCTTTCTCGCCCATTCGAGCAATTCCTCAAACTCCGAACGCAATCCCGAATCCGCCAATTGTGTTCTTGCAGCATCGATTTCCACGCCATCCTCCTTTTGCAGTCGATTGGTTAACGTGTTTCCTGCTTTTAATTGTTGCAGTTGGGACGCCAATGTTTGGTGCAGGTAGTGAAGATTTTCACCCCAGGTCGGGTTGTTCACGTCATAGTCAGACATGCGCATCGTGTGGCGCTCCATCCATGCGCTAAATTCTTGGTTCAATTTTGGATATTCCTCCAAGACCTGCGCAATCGTCTTGCGCTCCAAAGGCATTTCCTGGATTTGCGCATGACTCAGGTTTTGCAGGCAAATCGTTTCCAATTCGACCAAATGCTGTGTGGTTGCCCCGGAATTTCCGCTGAGAACTGCCAAGGTCTTTTTGTAATCCCAACCCAAATGCGATTTGCAGAAGATTGCAAACACCCCGATGCAGGTAAAACTTGCCATTCCGAGGCCTGCATGCACTTGGGCTCCCTTGATGGCGATCGTTTTCAGCTGATCCATTTGCTGTATCAGCGCTGATGTGGACAAATCGCCGAGCGTTTTCAAGTTGAAAGACGCGATTTGATCCTTGAACCATTGCGCATCGGAGGCCTCCCACTCCACAACCGGCTTCCGATAGGATTTTCCGTCAAAGAATGGACCCGCATGTTTGTTCATTTTGCGCATGGCCGGAATCAGTCGCGCTACGAGCCACATCACCCAATCCGGCGGATTTTTACTTCCACCGCCCCCGGCCATTTCCATCCGGGCATACAAATGACCGCCGATAAGCTTAAAGTCCATCCCTTTTACCGGCAGTCCGTAGGTTTTCAGCACTTCGGTGAAGGCCTTTCCGTAAGGATCAAAGAAAAGATCCCATGTAAACGGCGTGGGTATGGTGTGATGGTCGTCCCGTTTCCAGCTTCCTTTGGGAATTTCGATGGCGATTGGAATGGGCGCTATAGGCAGCGCCGTGATCGGCCGGCTTTGCAGCAAGAAAAATTCGCCATTGGAAAATGCCCATTCGATGTCTTGCGGGCACCCGAATTTTGATTCCAAAACTTTTGCGACTTCGGCGATTTTGGCGATCATCGGTTCGGTCAGCTCCTTCACGGCGGCACCTTTCCGCTGAATTTCTGAAGCATTCCAAACGATTTCCTCCGGGCTGACCTCTCCGGAAACGAGCTTTTCACCAAGGCCTGTAACCGCTTCGATAACCACTTCATGCCGGTTACCTGAAACGGGATTGGCCGAAAAGGCGACACCCGCAACATCGGCAGGGACCATTTGTTGAATGAGCACTGCCATCGCGCCGCCACCTGACGCATGATAGGCTTTCACCTGTGCTGCGTCCAAGGACTGAAGACAAGATAGCACAGCCTCCGACAAGCCGTCTTTCGGAACATTGAGGATCGAGACGAATTGACCGGCAAAGGAGGTCTGACTTCCATCCTCCAAGGTTGCCGATGAACGGACGGCGTAAGGTCCGGGACCAAGCTTTTCTGCTGCCGGCAGCAAGCTAGCTGCAAGTTCGCTCGGAATCGAAGGTGCTCCGTCCCATCGCACGGCCGGGATGACAAATCCCTTGGGGACATTGAATCCCCAGCTTGATGCGAGATGAAGGTGCAGTGCCTTGGCACCGATTTCCTGCTTCGTCGGTTGCCAGCCAACGGTTCCAATTGCCGACAGCTCAGTCTTTGAGGTGGTCATCATTTTTTAAATTTTAGAGGGTGATTCTTGAATTCCTTTATAATTCAGGCATTTGTATAAAATGCCGATGTTCACAGCGAAGAGGTCGCCCGGGCGATCGGGGAACAAGCGCAATCCGAGCACGCCCGTTCCATTAAAAATCGAGCCGATCAAACTTGAGATTTCAAATTGGTCCAGATTGGTTGCGATTTGGTGGTGGTCCAAGGCGTATTGGATGTGTCGGTGAATGAAATTGCCCGTGCTGCGTGTTTCATATCCATCTGGATCCTCATTGGGGAACAGTTCAAGTTTGTCGGCCCGACTCAACTCGACCCCCATTGGAAATTTGAGATTCTCCGAAATCATCCCGTAAAAAGCGCGAACAGAATGGGGCGATTCATTGCATACGCGGCCCATCGAGGCATACATTTCTGCGATTGCGGGTATGCCAACAAGTTCCTTCCTTCGAATCAAAACCTGCAGTTCCATCATCCAACAGGCATTGGAAAAAACCAGCAGCGCATCCTTTTCCGGAAAGTACTTGAAAAAGGTCACCTTGGAAATCATGGCCACCTCGCAAAGATCCTCTACCCGGATTTGGTTAAATGGCATTTCATTCAGCTTTTCACGAAGGTGCCGCACGAGTGCAAGACGAATTCGCGCGACCTTCCTGTCCTTCAAACCGATTTTTGTCATTGAATCTTGCATTGGCAACTCCGATACATTTATTTACTCTAGTAAATATATATACACAAATTAATATTTTCAAACAGGTCAAAAAAAAATGGTGCGACAGGCACCATTTTTTTATTCGGATCAACCCTGTAATTCTCTCCAAGGTTGCTGAAACTTCATTTTCTGGCTTGTGGTAGCAATTCCTTCAGACGCATACCACAATGGCATCACTTCAGCGCCCGCTCTTCCGGCCAAACGGAGGTGCTTTCACCGATGGCCATGTCGGTCAGCTTGTAACTTTTGGCCTTCCATTCGTCAAAATTCAGGTCAAATTCGCCAACGCGGGCTTTGTCCCCACTTTTGATTTCGGCGAATTCAGCGCTTTCGTAATAGCCTTCCTGATCGACCATGAGCAAAAGCGATTTGGGCTCCAAGGATTTGATGTCAATCACCAATCGATGGCTGCCTTGTGCAACACTGCTTCCAAAATCGATGTCCAAGGCGATTTTGTCGACCGTTCCACCGATGCGCACGACTTCGGCTTCAAGGTCCAGTCTCAGAAATCGGAACACGTTCACCACTGCAGGTGCCAACAAAGGATCGTAGAAATGCTTTTTGATGCGTTTGCTACGGTGCATGATCTCCCACTCGTACATGCCATCGCAGCGGATTTCGCCATCTTGCCAGAGAATTTGGTACTTCTCTCCTTGCACGACGAATTTGCCCGTGAAAGCCTCGCCATTTTGCCTTTTCCAGTGCACATTTCCTGAAAAGTTGCCGATACCTTCATATTGCTTTTGAAAGGCCAACATCAAGGTGACGGGGTCATATTTTTGTGCCTGAAGGGCCATGAACGGCAAAAGGACCAAAAGGAGGAGTAATGTCTTCTTCATCTTGCGAAATTATATTGCATTCTATCAACAACAATGCCAGAAATTCACATTCACCACCAAAAAAAGAAGCAAAACGACTACAATCTAGGTAGGCAAGAAATATCGATTGCAATACGCCGCTGATTTCCAATACCATTGAATTTATGCAGAACCCAATTTCAGCCGTTATCCAGTTGAGATGATGCGTCAGGAAACGAGATTTGTTACTTTCGTCCCGAATTGGAATCCCCTGCCTGTCATTGGGGCAACTTACGAAAGGAATAATGCGAAAACTGAAGCTCGACGAACTGGGCCGCAAGTCGGTCGAAGAATACAAAGCAGCTGAAAAACATCCGATTGTGGTGGTATTGGACGATATACGCTCCATGATCAACGTGGGTGCGGTTTTCCGGAATTGTGATGCCTTCCTCATCGAGAAGCTTTACCTCTGCGGCTACACCCCTGCCCCGCCCCACCGGGAAATCACAAAGTCGGCGCTTGGCGCGGAAGAGGCGGTCGAATGGGAACATGTCCCTGAGATTCTACCCTTGATCCTCAAACTCAAGGCAGAAGGTTACCGCATCGCAAGCATCGAACAAACCGATGGCAGCGTATTCCTCCACGAATTCAAACCCAAGGAAGATGAAAAATGGGTGATCGTGATGGGCAACGAGGTGGATGGGGTTAATGCGGAGGTGGTTACCAACTCAGACGTGGCGGTCGAAATCCCTCAATTCGGGACCAAACACAGCCTGAATATCTCTGTCGCCACTGGCATTGTGCTCTATGCCCTTGTTTTAGGCAATCCCTGACCGCTTCAAAGCGTCGGAATGGCTTGCTTGAGCAGCCACTTTTTGAGGAATTCGTCGTTGTCGACACGCCCGAGGACAAAACGCTTGCTTTGCGCCAAAACAGCTGATTTAAGTGCCACTTCGTGCACCACGACGCGTGGGTTGCCGTACGAGGCATGGATAAAATCGACCGATTTGGGACCATTGGCAATGAATCCGGTGTGAATATCCAACCCGACAATGTAAAGTCCCTGCGGGAGTTTCCCCATGCGACGCACGAGTTCGGGGACGTCGATCCCGCCATAATCTTTGATTTGGTCTGCAGGACAAACCGTGCGGATGATTTTCAAGGATGCCTGCTGCGCCAATTTGGCGCGTTCGACGCCAAATCCAGCATCTCTGAGAATGGTCGTGACGAAGTAACCGCAGGCGATTTGCCCTTCGCCGGGCTTTTGCGTGATGCCGTTAAAATCCCAGGGGGTACCCATCCATGGCGGAAAAAGCTGCTTGGCAATCACGTCGAGCACGAGTTTGCGCGCAGCAACCACCAATGTCAAACGTTGATCAGCGCCCGCAGACGCGTAAAGCGTAGCCATTGAATCCCGCTGTGCAACGATTTCGGCCTTGATGGCGGAATAATCCTTGCGAGAGCAATCACCGACCCGCGCCCATGCGTGGGAGGGCAAGCTGCCAATCATCAACATGGAAACTGCCAAACAAGCGATGGTATTCCGCATCAGGAATGCTGGATTTCACCTTCCCAGGGATCGACCGTGCCGATCAGCACGTTCTTGGAATCATCGCGCAATGCCTTGATCACACCGTCGCTGATTTCGTCGTTGCTCAGGCGCATCGTCGTGCCCTTCTCGCGTTTGAAACCCAGGACAATGATGCGGTAAAGCACCCTTTCCAAGTTCCGGAAAGTACTTTCAAAGTATTTGCGCTCCTTGACATTGGCAAGCTCCTGACCTGGAAGAATCTGGAAATAGCGACAAACAGGTGATGTCGAATTGAGGATCGAAGCGATGACATCCACAAACTTCAGGAATTGCTCCTGAACCCAGTTGATGGCAAGTGTCACCGGGCCAAAGGCCTCGATGGATTCGCTGATTCGTTGTGAAAGTCCATCGACCTCGTGGGAATCCACGGCAATCGGATTAATTCTGCCAGAAAGCCCGACGGCTTGCGCCTGAAGCTTTTCAAAGTCGTATTTGGACCGAGCCACCACCGTCACGACGTTGTCGTGCGAGGCAAGAAAGAGTGAGACCTTCTCTAAGACACCGGTCCCACCAACCACTAACACATGAGCCATACGCTACTTTCTCCGGTTTTATTTCAAGAACAATTCCCGCGACCGAAACCGGCACATCAGGAAACCTAAATCTTTCTAAAAGCCTTTCGTTCATGCCTTTTTCAAGGAGCAAAAACGATAAGATGATCGGCTTACGGCTTTCAACAAGGAGAATTTACGACCTGTTTTTCAGTTTGGTTGCACGTGTGGATAAAAGAATTTCCGATTTATACACAAACACCTGATTATCAATTAAATTAATTCTTATCCACAGACATTCCACAATCAAATAATTCACTGTTCGAATTAAAGTTCACAAATTTAACAACCAAGCAATTCACTGAATATCAGCAAATTAAAACTTCGTTAGAATGCAATGAAATTGAACTTGGAATTACTGGATCACGAGGGAGTCATTGACCACAGCCGCAGCACCAAACCATCCGACAGCGCCATTGTCAAAATTTGTGGCGAGGTTGTCGGGAACGGAGGCAAATGGTCCGCCCGAGCCGGTGCCTTGCTGAAAGAGGGTAACGAAAAAATCGTAGGTTTTTGCCGAAACAGCCCGCACCTCGACGACGATCGAATCGCCGAGCCGGTTGGGATACGGAAACAGAAACGGTGACAATTGTCCATCGACAAAGGCATCATCGCTCACCAACAGGTCCGCAATCGAATTGAAAACGGTGTCGTTGCGTGTAAATCGAAATTGATAGAAGTCGCCCCTCCCCGCGGGCTCCTGCGCCAGCAAGCCCACGTAATAGCCCGCACCAAACACCATGGTGTCGTTGTATTCGTAGCCCGTTCCCAACAATGGATTGATGCGCGGCAGGTAATTGGTTGCGGAATACTTCTGTCCTTCGACCGTGACGTCCAAGAAGTAGTTGTGCTCGCGTTGCCCCTGGAAATCTGTGGTTTGGTACCATCCGGGACCTGTTTCAACCAAGGTATCGACATTTCCGAGATCATCGCGCAAGATCAATTGAGCACCTGTCACGTGAGATTCGGCACCATCGCCCAAATAGGGACTCGACCGCGAAACCTTAAAATCGTAGGGGCCCGGCTGATCGGTAATCCATCCTTCGATCACGATTTTGGGATCGGCATCGTTCAGCTGCAGGTCGATCTTCTGTTCGCAAGCGACGAGCATTGCCGCCAACGGCAAAAGCATCAAAATTCGGGATTTGACGAAGTTTTTCATGTCAGAATTTGAAGTTCCAGGTGATCGAGGGTACCCAACGGAAAAGGTAGGTTTTGTAAGCGTTGCGAACGGTGACCTGCTGCCCCGGATTGTTGGGATCGTCTTCTTGCTCCTCCCTGAAATCGATCGAAAATGCATTTCGGCGGCCGTAGGCATTGTAGCAGGTGAAATTCCACGAGCTTTCCAGTCTTCGTTTTTTGTTTTCATCGACTTTGGGCTTGCCGTCAATGGTCACGGACAAATCCATGCGATGGTAATCGGGCAACTGATCGGCGTTGCGGGCACCGTAAAGCGGCACAAAGTTGCTGTCGATGCGGTAGCCACCGACCGGGAATGTGACGGGCCGGCCACTCGAATAAACCCATGTCGCGCCGATGTTCGTGCGCTTGCTGAGTTGGAATCCGGCAACCACGTGGAAGTCATGCAAGCGGTTGCTATTGCTCGGATAAGGGTTTCCGCCGTTGATGCCGGCGATTTGCCGCATGGCCTTGCTCAAGGTGTAGCTCACCCAGCCGGTCAATTGTCCGCGCGTCTTGCGCAGCATGAATTCAGCGCCGTAGGCATATCCGTCGCCTCTTAGAATCTCCGTTTCAATCGTCGGATTCAGGATCAATTCTGCACCATTCTTGAAGTCGATCTGATTGCGCATGTCCTTGTAATAAATCTCCAAGGATCCTTCCAATTGGTTGTCGAGGAAATTTTGGAAGTAGCCCACGGCAACTTGGTCGGCGATCTGCGGCACGATGTGCCGGCTGCTTGGAATCCAAATATCCCAAGGGAAGGAGGCGGTGCTGTTGGACGCCAAATGAAGGTACTGCCGTGTGCGCATGTAGGAGGCCTTGATCGAATTGCTTGCCCCGACCAAATAACGCGCGGAAAAACGCGGCTCCAAACCATGATAAAGCTGCACGATCTCGCCTGAGGAGTACTGAGTGGTGTCCAAACGGGTTTCGTAAGTCGAATCGTAGCTGTATTCCTCGCCAGGACCCAATTGGGCGAATTGCGACCATCGCAAGCCGTAGGAAAGGGACAAGCGGTCGCTCACGGTTTGTTCGTTGCTCGCATAAATCGCCGATTCCAAAGCATAGTCGGGACTTACATTCAGCGGCTCCAGAAAGCTCTCCCCGAGCGGTTCGAAGATACCGGGATTCACCCGGTGAAACGTGGCATCAATTCCGAATTGAAGCTGATTTTTGGGGTTTGCAAACCAAGTGATGTCGTTTTTCAACGCGTAGTCCCTGATTCCTGAACCAAATTCGAATCGGTCTCCTGTAAAGGTCTCTGCTTCGAATCCGTAGAAAAAGTCGCTCATGATCAGCGTGGTATTGCTGAAGAGTTTGTCGCTGAAAAGGTGGTTCCAACGTAGCGATCCGGTTGCATTTCCCCAATCATTGCTGAAAATGTTCCTGAACTTGAAAACGTCCCTGCCGAAATAACCGGATAGGAAAAGCCGGTCCTTGTTGGAAATACGCAGGTTGGCTTTGGCGTTGAAGTCATAGAAATAGAGCTTGGTTGCCTTCAGGTTAGGGTCTTTGGCCAAGTTCAAAAAAATGTCCGCGTAGGTGCGGCGTCCGGAAACCACGAAGGATGCACGGTCCTTGATCAAAGGCCCTTCAATCGTAAGCCGGCTCGAAATCGCTCCGAGTCCGCCGCTTGCATGCCATTCTTTGTTGTTGCCTTCTTTCATATGAAGGTCGAGCACGCTGCTGAGGCGCGTTCCGTACTGCGCAGGGATTCCGCCCTTGTAGAGTTTATATTCGTCGCGCAAGGCATCGGCATTAAACACCGAAAAGAAGCCGAGCAAATGCGAAGCATTGTAGACCGTAGCATTGTCGAGCAATACCAAATTTTGATTGCTTTGACCTCCACGCACATAATAACCCGTGATACCTTCTCCGACGGAAACGACTCCCGGCAGCAATTGGATCGTGCGAATGACATCCACCTCGCCCATAAATGCCGGCAATTTCCGTATCTCTTTCAGGTTCATGGTCTCCACGCTCATATCCGAACCTTGGACATTGTCAGCCGATGCCTTGTCGGTGATTTCCACGGTTTGCACCTCGACGGACTTTTCAAGGAGCTCGAAATTCTGGCTAAGATCCTGATTGAGCTGAATATGAATGGTATCGGGAACGTAGCTCAGGTACCGCACCACGACATCGTATTCGCCTTCCGCCAAGGTCAAGGAGAAAAAGCCGTAAGTGTTGGTATAGGCGCCGGTGCCAGCGCTTGGGACGAGGACCTGCGCGCTTGCAAGGTCTTCGCCGGTACCGCCATCGCGGACGTAGCCGCTCAAAGTGTGTTTGGTCTGCGAAAAAGCTGTCGCACTCAGCAGGAACAACAGCAATACCACAAAAGCTGATTTTCGAAAGAAAAGGATCATCGCGGGCTTCAATCTAACAGTCTCACATCGGGACTCACTTCTCAGACACGCGAAGCAGGCAATTGGTTTGCTTTGGGGAGAAATTTAATTTTGCATTAGCCACTACAACCGGAATGACCGCCCCAAAAGAAGCAGCCATCCTAGTACTCTATATCTACACAAAATTCTTAGTTGTAGCCCTTCATCGCCGTGAAGTACTCTTCCTTGCTCATGCCGATCACAACAATCTGAACAAAGCTCTGTTCGCTGAGGTGGTTGCGCCAATTGGTCACGACGCCACCCAAATTGTAGCTTTTGAAGAAAGGCTCATCGCAGAAGATGTTGAGCTTGAGGGACATCTTTTCGAAATCATCACTTAACAGCCAATACTTCTGCGTGATGTAAAAGTCATCGCGCCCAGTCCGTGAGCGCATCAGATCTGTCAAGGACTCCACGAGCGAATCGCGGTTTACATTCCAGGGAAGGTCATTCACGGCAACTGAAAATTCGCCATCAAAGTTGAATTGCTTGACATCGCCGTACCAGTAAACGCCCGGCATACGATCAAGCTGTGTGACCGCAGTTTGCAGCAAGTCAAGGTCACTGTAGCGGATGCGCGACCAACGAATGGGTTTAAACCCACGCTGAAATTCTGTGAGATCTTTTTCCGTAAAGCGGTAGCTGAAGGCCTCGTCGGTGATATAATTGCAGCGAAGATTGACGCGAAGGGTCTTTTGCAAGTCGCCGTTGCGGTAAAATTTGAGGGCATAATGGTATTCGCAGTAATCCTCGTAGGTCTCTTCGAAGCTCCATTTTTGCTGAATTTGCCTCAAAATCGTAGGATCAGACATGATAAACGTGCCCAACTTTTCCTGAATGGCGACAGGTTGATAATTGGTCAAAGACACGCCAACCATTTCCCAGCGGCCAGTGGAAAGATCAAGATCTTCCAACAATTTCTTGGCTTCAAGGCCCTGAACAGTGCCCCAAAAACAAATCCAAACCAATAGAATTTTCTTCAACATAACGGCAACACGCTTGTATTCAATCAATTTGATAAAAATACGGCTTTTGCCCACGATCCGAATGCGTGCTTATCCACAGAAATGCGGGGTTTTCCACAATAATGAACAGGGGATAGTTAGTAGTTAGAATGTAGCAGTTAGCAGTTTGGGAGAATTGCATTTGCTAACTGCCAACTGCTAACTCCTAACTAAATATCCTCTTCCTCATACTCCACCACAAGTGCGGGTGCGAGGAGGACATTGGCTTCAATGGCCTTCGCGGTCGGCGTTGCTGCGATGCCGCCCATCGCGGTTTCTTTGTAGCGCGATTCCATGCTTTCGCCGACCTCGGCCATGGCATCAATCACTTCATCAACTGGAATGATGCTGCGGTCACCCGCTAAGGCCATTTGGGCCGATGCGAACGCGATCACAGCCCCCGAACCGTTGCGTTTGACGCAAGGAACTTCGACCAATCCGGCGACGGGGTCGCAAATCAGACCCAGCATGTTCATGATGGTGATGGCCACGGCATCAAAGACTTCATCGATCGTGCCGCCGAGGCAGTACACGATGGCGCCTGCGCCCATGGCTGCTGCCGTGCCCGTTTCGGCCTGACATCCGCCGACGGCGCCCGCAATCGATGCACGACGCTCAATCACCAAGGCGATGCCTGCCGCTACGAGCATGCCTTCAAAAATCACCTGATTCGGCAATTGGTGCAATTCCTGCAAGGTCGTTAAAATGCCCGGCATGATGCCCGAGGCGCCCGCCGTGGGTGCTGCAACCACGCGTCCCATGCAGGAATTCACCTCCTTGGCTGCAATTGCATACGCCAACAGCTTCTGGAAATTCTCCCCCAAAACCGAGACCTTGGCAGCCATCACCTTCTTGGCGCCATTGTCGATCATGCCGCTGATGCTGCGCATGTCATGCTCCAATCCTGTCCGCACGGCATCGGTCATCACCGCATGCGCCTGCTCCACACGGGCCCAAATCAAGGTCTCCTCCCCTTCCTTCTCCCGGATTTCATAGTCCATCACCGGACGCCAAAGCGGTTGTCCAGTGGCCTTTACTGCCTCGATCCATTCGGAAAAGCTGTCGAATAATACGTTCATCGTGCAGTGTATATGCGCAATTTGGAGGAATGCTTGACCTCCCGGTCGGCATCCAAAATTCTCAAAACATAGTTGCCACTCGGCAAGAAGGCAAAATCATCCTCCCGCGTAAAATGCATCACATTGTAAAACGGCGCGACTTCTATCACCCGCTTCCAAACGATCCGCCCGCTAGCATCAGCCAATTCGAAGGTCGCAGCATAGGCTTGAGTCCCATTGTCAAATGCGACACTGAAATGATCCGTCGCCGGATTGGGATAAATCGCAATGCTATCGCCCCCCATCCAAATCGAGGAGGCTACGGCTGGCAAATCACTCCCTGTCAGGAGCTTGTAGGCCACGGCAACATCGGGAATCCCATATCCATAAAATGTATCCGGACTTTCATAACGGTCTGCCGATCGGATGATGGCATCGTAAAGGACCATGTTTGGCGTATTGGGGGCACTTTGCAGCAAGCAGGCCCCCATGCCGGCTGCAACGGGGCAACTGAAACTTGTACCATTTCCCTGCGAAAGCGTTCCGCTGCTGCGAATGTAGCTGCAGCCCTCTCCCATCGCCGAAATGTCGGGCTTGATGCGCCCGTCAAAACTCGGTCCCTGCGAACTGAAACCTGCGATCACTTCGCTGCCATTCACTGCCCCCACCGAAATCACACTGTCGCCGTCGGAGGGCGCTAGCATTTTGCCAGCCCCGTCATTGCCAGCACTGTTGAATACCACGATACCCTTGCTTGCCGCCAAATCCGCGGCGATCGTGATGATCGCGGTGTTGCCGTCCAGGTCGTCGTAGGTATAACTGTCAAAATCCAAGGTTCTGTATCCCAGAGAGGTAGAAAACAAATCCGCCCCGATCGAATCCGCAAATTCCATCGCAGCGACCCAATTGTCTTCCTCTTGATGGGTTTCTGAAGCGTCGGATTCCGTATGACAGAGAATGAAGGAGGCCCCGTGGGCCGAGCCCGCAAACCAGAAGGATGAATCGGAACTCGATTCGCCCCATCCTGCCAAAATACTCAGTGTAAATTGCCCGTGGTCGCCTTGGTTGAATACATTTTCCTCGTTGTTGACAAAGTCCCATGTTGCGACGAGGCGGTCACTGTTGATGAGGTGGCTGAGATAGGGGTTTTTGTCGGCATCGCGAAACCCGTTGTCCATCATGGAAATGAGGATTCCGTGGCCGTTGTACCCGTTTTTGTGCAATTTGTCGAGGCCGATCATGGCTGTCTGCGTATGCGAGAACCCCGCCGAATAACCTTCACGGGCGTTGACAGCTGGAACTTCGTCGAGATCCAAAACGACCTTCGGAATGCGCTTGACTGCTTTCACATAGGGCAATGAGGCGACCGAAGCGGCTGTTGCTTCGTCCATCCGTACAGATGTTGCATTCAACCACTTCGAGGGATGCAGCAACGTAGCACCCGCGGCACCCACACCATATATATACTGTCGATTCACCGGGAAGTCGCTGAATTGAACATTCAACCCCTGACGAAGGCGGCGGTCAATCGAGCGTTGCGCCAAAAAATCCGTCGGTTCGAGGCCGGAGACATCGCCCTTGTCGGTGAACATCACCCAATATTTATCCGTTCCACCTTGAGAAAAAGCAGGCAGGAAAAAACCGCAAAAGAGCAAAGTCAACAACCAATTCCACTTTGTTTTCATCGGGACTAAAGTTACGGAAAATTCGAAGAAGCCTCTGACTGTTGCCCGACAGGACGATATTTTCACGAATTTCTCTTGTGCGCTTTGCGTTTAACCCGCTTGGCAGATCGTCGGGTACAGCTGTGACGAAATAGAAAAGATCGTAGAAACTCAAAATCCAAGTGGAATTCGAATCCCTACGACCTTGTGAGTCAGCACATATTAAAGCAATCAGCCGCGCTTGTTTTTTGCCCGGCCATCGACATTGATGCCAGTTCCGTCCAAGACGTACTTGTGCACCAATCCTGCCAAAGCGGCTCCGATGATGGGCGCGAGCCAAAACAGCCATAGCTGCTCGACGGCCCAACCGCCTTCAAAGATCGCAGCAGCCGTACTTCTTGCCGGATTCACCGACGTATTCGTTACCGGAATGCTGATCAAGTGAACCAAAGTGAGGCCGAGACCAATGGCCATGCCAGCAAATCCGCCGGGAGCGGTCGATTGCGTGGCGCCCAAAATGATCATGAGGAACATGAAGGTCATGACAATCTCGGTCACGAGGCAAGCCACCATGCCGTATTGCCCTGGAGAATGGTCGCCGTAACCATTCGAAGCAAACCCATTCGTCGCCCAGCCTTCTTGTCCGCTGGCAATCAAGTACAAAACCGCTGCGCCAGCTATGCCTCCAAATACTTGAGAAACAATGTATCCTGGCAAATCCTTGGCTTCAAACCTCCCACCGAGCCATAGGCCGACCGAAACCGCCGGGTTGAAATGTCCGCCGGAAATATGCCCGACCGCGTAGGCCATTGTGAGGACTGTCAAGCCGAAAGCCAATGAAACGCCGACGAATCCGATTCCCATTCCGCCCGGAAAACCAGCGGCCAGAATTGCACTCCCGCATCCGCCGAGGACGAGCCAAAATGTCCCAATAAACTCTGCAATTAACTTTTTCATTCCTGATTTTGGGGTTAAAGTCTTGATTTTAGTTGAATATCGGATGCAAAATGCAGTCCCGAACGGAAGACAAGCTAGGAAAAATTCCTGCACGCATTCACATATTCAGGAAAAAGTGGAATTCGAGGGTCCAATTGGCGGTTCGGGACGAATTCTTTCAATCATTGAAGGAAAAGGTCTGCCTAGTTTCGGCAACTTTCGTAAATTGCGCGCTCATTTTTTCCGCGCATAAGACATGTTTGAGAATCTTAGTTCCAAGATAGAACGCGCCTTCAAGAAACTGAAGGGCTCCCATAAAATCACCGAACTCAACATCGCTGAGATGATGAAGGAGATCCGCCGTGCCTTGGTGGATGCGGACGTGAACTACAAAGTGGCCAAGGATTTCACCAACGATGTGAAAGACAAGGCATTAGGCCAAGACATTTTGATCTCTGTCTCCCCAAGCCAACTCATGGTCAAGATCGTTCATGACGAGCTGACCTTGTTGATGGGCGGCAAGGGCGAGGAAATCAAGATGAACAGCAAGCCGCCGACCGTGATTTTGATCGCTGGTCTGCAAGGTTCGGGTAAGACGACCTTCACGGGCAAGCTCGCCAAATACCTCAAAGGCAAGGGTCGCAATCCATTGTTGGTCGCTTGCGACGTGTATCGTCCTGCGGCTATCGATCAGTTGACCGTGCTTGCCGAGCAAGTCGGTTCAGACATTTATAAGGAGATCGAGAACAAAGACGCCGTTCAAATCGCCAAGAACGGTATCGAATTCGCCCGCAAAAACGGCAAGGACGTCGTGATCGTGGACACCGCCGGTCGTTTGGCCGTGGACGAAAAGATGATGAACGAGATTGCGGCCGTGAAGGCTGCGATCAGCCCCGACGAAATCCTCTTCGTCGTGGATGCGATGACCGGCCAAGACGCGGTCAATACGGCCAAGACGTTCAACGAGCGCTTGGACTTTGACGGCGTGGTGCTGACGAAATTGGACGGCGACACCCGTGGTGGTGCTGCGATTTCGATCCGGTCTGTGGTGGACAAGCCGATCAAGTTCATTTCGAGCGGCGAAAAAATGGAAGCCCTCGACAGGTTCTATCCTGAGCGTATGGCCTCCAGGATCTTGGGCATGGGCGACGTGGTCACCCTCGTGGAACGTGCGCAAGAGCAATTTGACGAGGAAGAAAGCCTGCGTTTGCAGGCCAAAATGCGCAAGAATCAGTTCGACTTTGACGACTTCTTGAAGCAGCTTGCCACGATCAAAAAGATGGGCAACATGAAGGACCTCCTCGGAATGATCCCCGGCGTGGGCAAAGTGTTGAAAGACACGGAGATTCCGGACGATGCCTTCAAGCACATCGAGGCGATGATCCAATCGATGAACAAGGAAGAGCGCGCCAATCCAGCCCTGATCAGCGGCGGACGTCGCAAGCGCATCGCCGACGGTAGCGGCACCACCGTGCAAGAAGTCAATCAGCTCCTGAAGCAATTTGGCGAGATGAAGAAGATGATGAAGACCATGAACAAACTCAGCGAAAAAGGCATGAGCATGAACAACATGCCCATGATGCGCGGGAAGCGCTGAGGCGGGTGTGACTTCAAAACATATTGGAAACGCGGCTTCGAAAGGGGCCGCGTTTTTCTTTGATTTACAATGAAAAGGAACCCGATCCGTTTCTTAAAAACAGAGAAATAACACTACTTTAGGTTCTCAAAATCAAGATTATGCGCAAAACCTTCATCCTTTGTTGTCTCTTATTCCTTGGCGGAATCGCAGCGGCACAAAATACCGCAACCGACTTCAAATACGCATTGAAGCTCAGCAACCTGAGTTCCCTCACGATTTCAAGAATCCGTGACACGCAAGGGAATAATATTGGAGGGAGCTACTTGCGCTTGTTTCAGCCGATTCCTAGCTTTTCCTACAAGACGAAAAAAGGCAACTTCAATGAAATCGGATTGAACCACCTTGCGCTCAATTCGAGTAGCAGGGCTACACCCCGGGCATCACTTTCCAATTTTGGCTTGTCGGTTTCGCTTTCCAAATATTGGGTATTCCTCAAAAGCAAGGAAACCCAATGGGTTCCCATGCTCGGTGTTGGGCTCACTCCCTCCTATTCCTTCTCGCAACTCGATCCCAACAACAATGTCGCGAGGATCAAAGCCAGACAGCAATTGGGAGTCGAATTGCTCCTTACGCCACGTATTACCTGGTTTTCCAAGAATCGGTTTTTCATGGATTTTGGGCTGCCGATCAGTTTGGCAAGCTTGAACATGACCTCTGCGACTATTCAGCCATTAAACTCCACGACAAGTCGAGACCAAACGAGTTTCAATTTCCGTCTGTTTTCCCCTCGTGTGATGGGGCTCATCGGATTCGGCATCAAACTCTGAAACGCATTCCTGCCAAGACCATGCACCGATTTTGGGATGCTTGAGAAGCAATGATTTCTGTTTCTTTGTTCTCAAGACTTCTCGCCCATGAAAAAAAGCATATTGACCATCCTCATCGCCACCCTGGCAATTTCAATCTCAGCCCAAGCTCCACGTTTTGAATTTCGGCACCTTGTCAAAATAGGCAATGCCACTACTTGGGGACCACGTTCGATTTGGGTGAAAGATGCGCAAGGTATCGAAGTCGGGATTCATGATGCCTTGAAGGTCGATCTTCTACAAATTACGCCTACTTTTGGTTGGCAAACGAAACGTGGTGATCTCTGCGAAGTGGCGATCACCAATTGGGCGTTTCGGTTTCAGGAAACGATCGAAGTAGCAAGTCAGGGGCTTGTTTCGGGATCTGTTCGTATCACTGATTTGGGTGCGAAATTCAGCTACTTCACCCGCTTCTTGAAAAAGCAGGATCACCTTGTGTCGCTTTTGCTAGGTTTCGAGGTGATGCCTCGGTTTGATCGTTACCATTCCCGACCAGCGCTCTCAACGATTTTTCCTGAATTGAAACAGAACCTCTCCTTGGGAGCCAACATTGCGCCGCGGATCGCATTTTATCCAAACTCGAAGTTTTTTGCTGATATCACGGGGAGCGTTACACTTGCCGAATACCATGTTGCAAGCCTTATCTATTCCAGCAATGGTTCCATACCGGCACCCGGCCTTCATAACGACTGGCTGGGAATTTTGGAAGGAAATTTTGGACTTACTGCATCGGCGGGCATCAAGTTTTGATTATTTATTCAGGAATTAGCTGATAATCAAGCCAATGTCAAAGACAGATCTTCCTGAACAGATTGGGTTCAGGTTTTTCCTCGGGATCAAACTCTAAAACGCATTCCTGCCAAGACCATGCACCGATTTTGGGATGCTTGATTTGCAGAAATCGAACGTATTTTGATAAAAGGGCATTCGGTAATTCAATTTCATAGATGATTTTCATGGAAAGCGTCGCATTCTCAAGAAGTGCGGCGCTTTTCCATTGAATCCGACCGATTCCTTAAAACCCTTCAAAAATCCCCAAACCAAACAGGCTGAAGTCGTATTTGATTGGATCCATGGGATCAAACTTTCGAAGGGAATCCGTCAGTTCAAGTGCTGCCTTCCAGTCGTTTTGGGTTCGGGTGAGCAAGCCGAGTTTCCTGCCGACATTGCCGGTATGGACATCGAGCGGACAAATCAATTGATCCGGACGCATGTTGTTCCAAATACCGAAGTCCACGCCCGCACCGTCCTTGCGCACCATCCACCGCAGGTACATGTTGAGCCTTTTGGCACTTGAACCGGATGATGGATCGGCAATATGTTTGGCGGTGCGTTCTGTGAATCCTTTGGTGGCCAACATTGCGTTCCGGTAGCGAACGATTCCCTGCGCAGTATCCAACTGATTTGCATCGAGTTGCATCACATTTTCCAAACCACCTTCTTCCGAATAAATTCGTCGCAATCCCAATACCATACTTTGCAAATCGGGTCCTTGAAAAGTGCGGTAGACGAATTTTTCAAGTGCCTTCAGCTCTTTGGTCTTCGCCTGCATGACGAATTCAAATGGCGTATCGTCCAGCATTTCCATCATTTTCCCCGCCGCACGCACGATCAGATCACGGCGTCCCCAAGATATCGTTGCAGCAAGCAATCCTGCAATTTCGATGTCTTCCTTGCGGGAATAGCGATGTGGAATGCAAACGGGATCCGCCGAAATGAAATCCGGACGGTTGAATTGATGGAGCTTTTCCTCGAGAAGCGATTTGATTTCCAAATCGATCATTGCCTATTGCCCCGCCTTTCTAAATGGCGAATTTTTCTGATGGGACTGAATGGCTTTGAAAGAAAGAATCAGCGCCGCCAACAGCACCACAAATGAGAAGATTCCGAAAGCAGCACCGTCAAACATCAGGAAGAAGTCATAGAGACCATGCGCGAGCACTGCAAGGAAAAGCCCCAAGGCCATCAAGCCAACACGTTTTCCGCCGCTGGCATTGAATTTTGCCAAACCGACGAAATACCCCATCAGGTGTGCAAAAACAGCATGGGCCGGCACGGCGGTAAACATTCGGAGAATGCCAACACCGAGTCCGCCACCTTGTACATACAAGACATTCTCGATCGCGGCAAATCCCATCGATATTGCAAGTGCATACATGATACCATCGTACGGCTCATTGAAAGCCTTTCTTGGATAAGCATACAGCCTCAATACCAAGAACTTAAATCCTTCTTCCGAAAATGCGACAACAACAAAAGCCAGCAAGACAGTGGGAAGAAAAGGATTGTTCTCCTCCTGAATGTTGAAGGCCTTTTGCATCCCGAGTTCGGCGAACACCACCGGCAAAGCGATGACGATCCCGAAAACGAAACACAAAATCAGAATCCCCAAAGGCTCCCGCTCGAAGCGATCGAGCATAAAAACCATCGTGAAAATGATGATGACCGGGGCGAGTGCAATCGAACCAAGCAGGAGCCAATCCATGTCTTAGCCGATGGCCTGTTGAAGGTCTTCAATCAGGTCTTCGACGTTTTCAATGCCGACCGAGAGGCGAATGAGCGAGTCCTTGAGACCAGCCTTTTCCCGTTCTTCCTTCGGAATGCTTGCATGGGTCATCGTGGCTGGGTGTCCACAAAGGGATTCGACACCGCCGAGGCTTTCGGCCAAGGAAAACAATGAAAACGAGGACAATACGCGCTTTGCTTCGTCGATATCATCGCCTTTCAGTGTAAAAGAGATCATTCCTCCGAAGTCCCGCATTTGCTTCTTGGCGACCTCGTGACCCGGATGGGAGGCCAAACCCGGATAGTACACACGCTCGACTTTGGGATGCGCTTCGAGCCACGCAGCAACCGCGCGCCCGTTTTCGCAATGCTGACGCATGCGCAGGTGCAAGGTTTTTACGCCGCGCAGCACCAAAAAGCAGTCCATCGGTCCGGGAACAGCCCCGCAGGCATTTTGAATGAAAGCCAAACGGGCATGCAGATCGGCATCGTTCACCACCAAGCACCCCATGACCACGTCAGAGTGACCGCCCAGGTATTTGGTGATCGAGTGCAAGACGATGTCCGCGCCCAAATCCAGCGGATTTTGCAGATAAGGCGAGGCAAATGTATTGTCTACGACGGTCAACGCACCGCATTCCTTGGCGATCGCGGTCATGGCGGCGATGTCCACGATGTTCATCGTCGGATTGGTGGGCGTCTCGACCCAAAGCATCTTTGTTTTCGGGGTAATTGCAGCCTTGACAGCAGCGATGTCTGCCATGTTCACGAAGGTGAATTTGATGCCGAGCGGCTGGAAAATCTTGGTGAAAAGGCGGTAGCTGCCGCCGTAAAGGTCATTGGTGGAGACGACTTCGTCACCTGGTTGCAGCAATTTGATCGCAGCATCCTCGGCAGCCATTCCCGAGGAAAAACAAAGCCCGAATTGGCCATTTTCCAATGCAGCCAAAGCCTTCTGAAGGGCTGTGCGCGTCGGATTGTGGGTGCGGGAATACTCGTAACCCTTGTGGTCGCCCGGGGCGGCTTGCACGTAAGTGCTTGTCTGATAGATCGGCGTCATGATCGCGCCAGTCGTTGGATCGGGTTCGACACCCGCATGAACAGCCTTTGTCCCAAATTTCATATTTCTTCGCTCCTGAATTTTTCCTGTAACTTTATCCAAAATCCGGGGTAAAATACGAAATCATCTCTAATCCTAAAGGAATTCATCAATGGCGAAGCTCAACTCCACAGAACAAAAACTCCTCAAAGAAATCGAAGAATGGAAAGAAACCGGTCCCGGATTTCTGAATAGTGCCACCCATGTGGTCACAAAGCCGCTTTTGTGGGCTGCAGGAAAGCTGATTCCTGAAGACATCCAAGACAAACTGGGCGGTGTCGGTGAAAAGATTGCTGAAAAACTTCAAGATGCTTCCCAATGGACCGTGCGGGAAGAGGAGGTTTTGAAGGCGACCAAGGAATTCGAAATTGACAGCGCGACCATTCTGGAGCTTCAGAATGCATCGGTTTTTGACCTGAACCACGTCGCCGAAGAGTTTGTCAAGTTCAATACAAGGCTTGCCGCAGCAGAAGGTTTCGGTACAGGCCTGCTCGGCTGGGCGGGTTTGCTCGCGGATTTGCCTGCCTTGTTTGTGCTGAACTTCCGAATGTTGTACCAAATTTCGTTGAGCTTCGGTTACAAAGTTGAACCCTCCTCCGATGAAGGCGAAGAACCATTTGAGGTCGGCTATATGCTACGGATTTTCAAGATTGCCACGGCTGCAAGTACCGAAGCCAAAGAAGCCGCGATTGCCGAATTGAAGGAATTTGAGGAGGATCATCCCGATGGGATTTCCCGGATTGGATCCGACTTTACACGCAAGCAGCTTGGCAAGACGGCCGCGATCAATGTTTCGCGGATCATCATCAACCAAATTGTCAAGGAAACTTTGGCACGCAAGGCGATCACCTCGATTCCCGGCATCGGGGCGATTTTGACGGCGGGATTCAACTACTATTATGTGCAGGACGTTGGCCGCACCGCGATCATGATCTACCAAGAGCGCTTTTTGCTGGACAAAAAGGGCCGGAAGAAGATCGTGACGATTGATGTGGAGTGAGGGGTGGACAGTGCCCCTCCTCTTGTGTGATCAAGTGAATTTCAAATTTCGTCGAATCGGACTATTTTTGAGTATGAGAACCAAATTGCAAAACGAGTTTGATTACTTTGTTGCCCACCAAGACGAACTTGTCAAGCTCTATCGTGGGAAACAAATCGTGATCAAGGGAGCCCAAGTGATAGGTGCCTACGATACACTTTACGATGCCTATCACGAAACCGCCAAGACACACAAGCCGGGAACCTTTGCGATCCAGTTGTGCGAGGAAGGCGAAGAATGCTATACGGCTACGATTTTGCGTGCTGTCTTTTGATCATCAAATGTTAACCAAATACAGCGCATTCACAATCCGTTACCGGCGTATAACGGCAATTTTAGATTGTTATGTCCAATTGAGGGCCATCGATGATAATTCAAAACAAAAGGTTCTTGCATTTTTTGATACAGGGGCGATGATTTCAGCAATCGCCAGAGATTGCGCGCAGCTATTGCAGGCCGAAGAAGTAGGTTCCATTCGAATGCGCGGCTTTACGGGAATCGAGTTGGTTCCGCAGTATATCGTCGACGTAGAGCTGCCCAATGAAATGGAAATCCAAACCTTGATTGTTGCTGAAAGTAAATCACTGGGAGAAAACTCAAAAGGTGAACCTTACGGATTCTTGATCGGTATGGACATCCTAAAATTCGGGGACTTGGCGCTCAACCATGCGGATGGCTACGCGAGCCTGAGTTTCAGAATCCCGAGCCTCGCGCATGTCGACTATGTGGAGGAGTATCACAGCGATTTCCCACCTGAATAGAATGGACAGCTTCTCACGAAAAAAGGCAACACCCTTCAGTGTTGCCTTTTTTTATACTCTTTTCCGGTGGTCGGATAAAAGCTCCTGATCAAGTCAGGCTCATGGAAATCTTTTTCTTGATGTCGTCAATGTTCTTGCGGAACTCCTTGTCAATGGAGATCAAGTCATTGACGGTTTGAACAGCGTGAATCACCGTGGAGTGGTCGCGGCCGCCGAAGTGCATGCCGATCGTCTTGAGCGACGCTTTGGTAAGCTCCTTGGCAAAAAACATCGAAATCTGGCGTGCTTGCACGATTTCCCGTTTACGGGTTTTGGCGCGCAGCAAGTCTTGATCCACGGTCAGGTGCTCACAAACGAGCTTCTGAATGGCGTCGATCGAAATTTCGCGGCTGACGTTCTTGATGAAGTTCTTCAGCATCTGCTTGGCCAAGTCGAGGTCTACCTCGCGCTTGTTCAAGGAGCTTTGTGCAAGCAAGCTGATCAACGCGCCTTCCAACTCACGCACGTTGCTCGTGATGTTGTGGGCGATATACTCGATCACGTCCCCGGGCAACTCAATGCCGTCTTTGTACATCTTGTTTTTCAAGATGGCCACACGGGTGTGGTAATCTGGCAATTGAAGATCAGCGCTCAAGCCCCACTTGAAGCGGGACAGGAGGCGTTCTTCCATTCCTTTCAGGTCTTTGGGTGGGCAGTCGCTTGTAAGAACGATCTGCTTGCCTGCCTGATGAAGGTGGTTGAAGACGTGGAAGAAATGGTCTTGCGTCTTTTCCTTGCCGGAGAAAAATTGAATATCGTCTACGATCAAGACGTCGATCAGCTGATAGAAGCTGATAAAGTCATTGACGGTATTGTTCTTGATTGCCTCGACAAACTGGTTGCAAAACTTCTCCAGAGGAGACGTAAAGCACGATTTTGTTGGGGTATTGGGACTTGACCTCGTTGCCGATGGCTTGGGCGAGGTGGGTTTTCCCGAGACCGACACCGCCGTAAAGCAAGAGCGGGTTGAAGGCAGTTTGACCCGGCTTGGTGGCGACGGCGTAGCCGGCAGCGCGTGCAAGGCGGTTGCAATCTCCTTCGAGGAAGTTCTCGAACGTGTAATTTGCATTAAGCTGGGAATCAATGTTAATTTTTTTGATTCCCGGAATAACGAAGGGGTTGGGTACAGACTTGCCGATGTTGATCGGCATGTTGACCGCCGGGTTGCGGGTGTTTACCTCCCGCGACGAAGTGGGGATGTTGATGGAGTACTTGCGCCCTTCATCAAGGTTGTTTTCCACGATAATCGAGTATTCCAGACGGCCATCCGGGCCGAGGAAATGCTTGATTGTCTTGCGCAACAGTGAAACATAGTGCTCTTCAAGCCATTCGTAGAAGAATTGGCTTGGCACCTGTATCGTCAACACTTTATCATCCAGCTTCAACGATTCGATTGGTTCAAACCAAGTCTTGAAACTCTGCTGATTAATGTTGTCCCGGATCACTTCCAGGCACCTTTCCCAAATATCCTTGTGGTCCAAATTCATTGAAATTCCGTAGGTCTGATTAAAACCAATCAGTTGATAAAGACTAGCACTCAGCAAGCGCCAGCGGTGACATTAATTCCATTCCTTAAAGCTCCAAAGTTGTTGAAATATTTCCACAAAAAAAACTTGTACAACAACAATTTTTAGCTTCTGAAGATTCCTTTTCAAGGCGAATCAAACGTTTCACCTTCTCAAGATAATTCGGCATAAAACACTCATTTACAGACGATTAATACTTTCTGGAATTTCTAAACGTTCCCAGAAAACGCTGACAATGAATGCCGTCATTGTTCACATACAGAATGTGGATAACCGCGCTTGCAAGTCCTGCCCAAATGCCAAGTTGAAGGGTTTTCCACAGGTTCATTTTGAGCAGGTTAGAAAGCTTGACTTCTATCAGTCATTAGCCCCAAATCTGAACATTTTGTGAACATCACGTTTCAGTAACATGATTGCCTCCCGTGCAGGAACCATCTCCGTTCTTACCATTTCCCGCATCAACAATTTTCCCAAATCGGATCCGGTCGCGTCCTTGGACATGCCGCTCGCAACTTGGTTGATGAAACCGATCGTCTGCTCCTTGGCCCGCACCACAGCGTCCCAGCTCTCCGAATCAATATAGAGTTGCTGCGTGAGGTTGTGCTCAAATTCAGCCCGAACCTCCGAAGTCATCTCCATTTGAAAGGCCTTGACCGTCTTGCCGCGCCCGTCCACCCGAAGTACCATGTTTTCAAGGCTGATGCGTTCCAGAAACAGCAATGCGCGCTCATACGCCTGCAAACGCAGCGGAACAATCTGCGAAAGTGCTCCTTGAAACACCTTGAAACGCATTCTCGTCTCTTCCTTTTTGGACTGTTCGCGCACCAAAAAGGCCACGGCACCAAGCACCAAACCCGCAGGCACGATGTATTTCAATAACTCCAGAATGATTTCTGATGTCTTCATGGGCAAAAAGCAATGATTTTTTTAAGCAATAGGTCTACTTGCGAAGCCCCATTAACTGGTCTGATGCAAATATAAAGCAATCAATTGAGTCGCGGCGACCGTCGGCGGAATTTTCCCGGCCTCCACAAGCAATTCTTTGACCTTCAATTCATTTTGAATTTTTCCATCCTGATAAAACCGGTCGAGCAATACATGTCCGATGGTTTCGTGCATCCAGGTTTTGGCTTGCTGTTGGCGCTGTAAAGCCAGAAATTCGTTTTCCGTTTGGCTTTTCCGGTATTCTTCCACCATTGCCCCGATCTCCGGAATCCCCTCTCCGCTTACTGCCGAACAGGTTTTCACTGGCGGAAGCCATCCGTTTGCAGCTGCGGGAAAAAGGTGCAAAGCACTTTCATATTCAGCGCGGGCCTGCTTGGCCTTCTGAAGGTTGTCGCCATCGGCCTTGTTGATGGCGATCCCGTCGGCCATTTCCATGATCCCCTTCTTAATCCCCTGCAACTCGTCGCCGGCCCCGGCAAGCATCAGGAGCAGGAAAAAATCCACCATGCTGTGCACGGCCACTTCGCTTTGCCCCACTCCCACCGTCTCGACGATGATGAAGTCAAAACCTGCTGCCTCACAGAGCAAAATCGCCTCGCGCGTCGCACGCGTGACGCCGCCAAGCGAACCGCGCGCCGGCGAAGGACGCACGTACGCCCGCGGATCACGCGACAACCGCTCCATCCGCGTCTTGTCCCCCAAAATGCTACCTTGGCTGATTTCGCTGCTTGGATCGATCGCCAAAACCGCCAATTGATGTCCAATGCCGGTCAAATAACTCCCGAATGCATCGATAAATGTGCTTTTTCCTACTCCCGGCACGCCGGTGATCCCCATCCGAAAGCTCTCCTTCACATGCGCCTGACACCCTGCAAGCACTTCCGCAGCTAGATTGCGGTCGCTCTCCAACGTGCTCTCCACCAATGTGATGGCACGGCTCAAAATCATCCGGTCGCCTTGGCAGACGCCGTCGATATAAGCTTGGGGGGAGAGTCTTTTACGCACTTTTTGAATGAGAAATTAGAAATGAGAAATGAGGGTTTTGCGAGAAGTTTAGAGTTCAGAGAGCAAAAACCCGAAGGGGTCGCGCAAGCAATTCAGAATGACATGGTCACGCAGAGCGAAGCGCCCTTGTCATGCAGAACGAAGCGAAGCATCCGGGAGCTCATAGCAATTCTTTTGATCACATCCCTACTGATTTTGTGGAGAGTGGAGAGTTGAGAATGACCGCCGTGGGTATTTGGCAGCGTGATGAATGCGAAAAGCAAATCTTTCCCTGCAATTCGGACTTGCGCTGTTGCTTCCTTGTCATACTCGGGACTTTTCCTCTCCATTTTTAGTCGATTTCTGCGTTTCTCCTGCGTTGTCGCGTATTCTTTTGGAATCAATCCTTGAGCAAGCGGTTGAGGATTTTCTGCGCTGCGAGCGGAATGACGGTTCCGGGGCCGAAGACTTCGGCGACGCCTGCCTTGAAGAGGAAGTCGTAGTCTTGCTGCGGGATGACACCCCCGGCGACGACGAGGATGTCGGCGCGGCCAAGGTCCTTGAGGGCGGCAATGAGTTCGGGAACCAAGGTCTTGTGGCCTCCTGCGAGGCTGGACACACCTAGTATATGCACGTCATTTTCCACGGCTTGGTTCGCCGCCTCCACCGGAGTTTGGAACAAGGGACCTATGTCCACGTCAAATCCAAGGTCGGCAAAGCTTGTCGCGATCACCTTGGCGCCGCGGTCATGCCCGTCTTGGCCCATCTTGGCAACCATGATCCGCGGACGGCGGCCTTCGAGGGCCGCAAATTCGTCGGCGAGGCGGCGGGCCTCCTTGAAATTGTCGGTTTCCATTGCTTCCCTTGCGTAAATGCCTGCAATCGAATGAATCACAGCCTTGTAGCGTCCAAATACTTTTTCGAGGGCATCGGAAATTTCACCCAAGGTTGCTCTTGCACGGGCTGCATCCACCGCCAAAGCGAGCAGATTGCCCTCCCCGGTTTCAGCACAACGTGTCAACGCACCCAATGCGGCATTTGCCTTGGCCTGATCGCGGTTGGCCTTGACCGCGTTGATACTTTGGATTTGGCCGTTTCTCACCGCGGTATTGTCCACTGCGCGGATGTCGATATTGGTCGGCGCGTCGGTTTGGTAGCGATTCACCCCAACGATCACGTCGGTTCCGGCATCGATGCGCGCCTGTTTGCGGGCAGCTGCTTCCTCGATACGCATTTTGGGAAGGCCGGATTCAATGGCCTTGGCCATGCCTCCCATGGCTTCGACTTCTTCGATCAAGGTCCAGGCCTTGTGCATGATCTCGTGCGTGAGGCGCTCGACGTAGTACGAACCGCCCCAAGGATCAACGACTTGCGTGATGCCGGTCTCTTCCTGAATGTAAATCTGCGTATTCCGGGCGATGCGGGCGGAGAAATCCGTCGGCAAGGCAATGGCTTCGTCAAGCGCATTGGTATGCAGACTTTGCGTTCCGCCGAACGCCGCCGCCATCGCCTCTACACAAGTACGGGCGACGTTGTTGAACGGGTCTTGCTCGGTCAAACTCCATCCGCTCGTCTGACAATGGGTGCGGAGCGACATGGACTTTGGATTTTTGGGGTTGAATTGCTTGACAATCTTGGCCCAAAGCAGCCTTGCGGCGCGCATTTTGGCGATCTCCATGAAGAAATTCATCCCGACCGCCCAGAAGAAGCTTAGTCTTGGGGCGAATTCGTCGATGTCCAGACCGGCATCGATGCCTTTGCGCAAGTATTCGAGGCCATCCGCGAGGGTATAAGCGAGTTCGAGGTCGGCCGTCGCACCTGCCTCTTGCATGTGGTAGCCCGAAATCGAGATCGAATTGAACTTCGGCATCTTCTCGCTGGTATAGCGGAAAATGTCGCCGATGATGTGCATGGAAGGCGCCGGCGGATATATATATGTGTTGCGCACCATGAATTCCTTGAGAATGTCGTTTTGGATCGTGCCATTCAACTTCTCGGGAGCAACGCCTTGTTCTTCGGCTGCGACAATGTAAAAGGCCATAATCGGCAAAACCGCACCATTCATGGTCATGGACACCGACATTTCGCCGAGGGGAATGCCGTCGAAGAGCAATTTCATGTCCTCGACCGTATCGATGGCGACGCCTGCCATGCCGACATCCCCTTTCACACGCGGGTGGTCACTGTCGTAACCGCGGTGGGTAGCGAGGTCAAAGGCGACGGAAAGCCCCTTCTGCCCTGCTGCGAGGTTTTTGCGGTAAAATGCATTCGAATCGGCGGCGGTGGAAAAGCCTGCATATTGGCGGATCGTCCATGGCTGCGAAGCGTACATCGAAGAATAAGGTCCGCGCAGATAGGGTGCTAGTCCGGCGGCGTAATGGAGGTGCTCGAGCGGCGCCAAGTCCTCGGCGGTATAGCAGGCCCAAAGCGGAATTCCCTCTGCCGAATCCCAGGCTTGGCTTTCCAATTCTTGATGGTCATTCGCCAGATTCCACCATTCAGCGAGGCTGCCTTCATTTTGCTTGCGCCAATCGATTTTTGTGAAGTCAGGTTTCATGCGCGGGCCTCCTTTCTTTGTTTCAAAGTCTCCAAAAGCCGTTCCAAGAAGTTGACGCGGTCCATTCCAGCGAAAATCGGCTCGGAGATCCCATTCTCCTTGAGTTTTTCCCAGCCTTCGGGTTTGCCTGCAAGCAACAGTATCGCGTCGGGTAGCACTTTTTGGATTTCAAAAAGCCATTCCCCGCCTTTTTCGAGGTAATCGCCATCGGCACCGCAAAGGACGACGACGGCAGGATTGAAGGATTTGGCTGCAATCATTGCAGCTTGTAAATCAGCTGGATGCGCATTTTCGGCACAGGTAAATCCGCCAGCAGCAAGCACATTCCTTGCGAAATTGGCCCTTGCAGCCCGCATCACGGGATCGCCGATGGTCAACAGGAGCGCCTTGGAAATTGCTGGGTTTGCCTTTTTCAATTCCTGCATTTTCAGCCGCAGTTGTTCAAAAGGCAAAGCGAGGCGGTTTCCTTCGAATGGGGGATTTACAATTCCGAGGGTAGCACCCAAGCGCTTCATTCGCTGCGCAATCGCCGTTTTTTCGATCAAATCTTCGTTCTGGTAATTTGTCGCAGGCAATGTCTCCAGTTCATTCGGGAAATGATTGGTTCCCAGAATGGTCTTGGAGCCCGTGCTCACGGCAGAAGTTCTTTTCCGTTTGCCTTCGGAGAGGGATTGCTGAAGCCGGTCTTGTTGTAAGTAAGAATACCATCCGCCTGCGGCTTCGATTTCCTGAAAAATGGGCCAAGCCTTGTCGGCCAATTGATCGGTCAGTGCCTCCACAAAATAGGTTCCGCCGGCTGGATCGATCACTTTGCCGAGGTAGGATTCTTCCTTCAAAACGAGTTGAATGTTGCGTGCGATACGATAGGCATCTGCATCGGATTGAGCAAATTGGGCGTTGTAGGCGGGCAAACTCACCGTAACACAGCCGCCAAGCGCGGCAGCCATCGCTTGGGTTGTATGCCGCAACAGATTGACATGCGGATCGGCAACCGTTTCATTGGAAATGGAAGGCACGCCGGTGATATAGGTGTAATCCCCTGGATGCCCCGGGAGATTCCAAGCCTCCAACATCCGGCCCCAAAGCACTCTGAATGCCCTGATCTTGGCCATTTCGCCAAAAAAGTCGGTGCTGATCGGAAACTGAACCGCAATCAAACGGAAAACTTCATCGGGCGAAACACCCAATTTGGAAAGGCGGTCGACCAAATCGGTCGCCATAGCCAAGGCATAAGCAATTTGTTGTGCAGCATTGGCACCTGCAAGTTCGAGGTCTTGCAGGTTGAGGGTAAACAACTTGAAGAATTGACTGCTTGCTTGCGGGAGTTTTTGAAGGGCGTTCACGCAAAGCGGCAAAAGTTCTGCCAGCAATCCTTCATCCGGCTTTCCTCCTTTGAAGAAGTTCAGCGGATTCAGGTCCAAACCGCCAATGACCCGTCCCAAAAAGCCGGAATCGAGGAAATCGAGGGCGACATCCCCCAATTCGAAGTAAAGTAAAATCTCTTTGGCCTCCGCCCAGGCGACGACCTTTTCCAAATCCGCCCAATTGTCGATGACCAAGCCTCCGCCAGCGGCATTTTCAGCTCCCCCCGTCGTAAGCGCCTTCCGAAATCCATTCGCCAAGACAATGCGTAACGCTTGCCGACCGGTCCATGGCTGATCCTCAACACCTTTGGAAAACCTTTCGAAGTCAGCAAGGTGAACCTGCCCAAAGTCCTGGCAAAGCAGCCATCCGCCTTGGCTCACGTCCATGAGGTAGGAATCACCGCGGCGCAAGTCATTGAGGCCAGGGAAACTCCGATCGACATCCGAAGGAAGGTCTTCCTTGGCATAGACCGGTGCAATCGGAACGCCTGATTCGGAATAACGGACGAGTTTTTCGTAGGGTTTGCCTTTGAGATCCGACACAACCTTGTCCAACCATTGCTGCTTGGAAACGGGCGGAAATTCATCGAGCAAGTGATCGGCCATTGAATTTGGAATTATTAGAACAAACGACCGAAATTAGGGGTTTATTCGTTGATTTGGAAAAAGAATCGGCAAAATGAAGGGCTCGCGAAGGGCGGAGAAGAATCTATGATTCCAGCAGCAATTACGATTACAAAAGCAGCCGCATCCGCGATCAAAGCCGTGATGCAAGGAGAAAACGTTCCCAAGGACTATCGCTTGCGTGTGGGCGTGCGCGGAGGTGGCCCCGCCTGCGCGAGTGTGAGTTATCTCTTGGGATTTGACAGCAAAAAGGAGTCTGACCTTGAGTATGAAGTAGATGAAATCCCCGTTGTGATCGACCGGTCCCAGAGCATGTATGTTTTGGGAATGGAAATTGACTGGCATGAGGACGAATCGCAGCGTGGTTTTGTGTTTAACAATCCGACGTTGCGCAAGGAGGCATAAACGCTCCGGTAGGCCTGCAATTTTGATGAAATTGGTCATGGTCAGGAATTCGGATGTTGTTTTTTAGAATTGTATGCTATTTTTGGGCCGAAGGCAAGCCTTCTTAATTGAAACAAAATCGTTGGTGCTAGACTTCCTCCTCATATTTCTCACATCCATCGTTTTTAGCTTTGCTATTTCGATTCCGATTGGCGGAGTGAACATGGCTGTGTTCCAGGCGACGCTCAACAACAATGCACGTGCAGGCTACCTGATCGGTTTCGGTGCAATCCTCGCCGAAATCATCTATTGCGCGATTCCAATGTTTAGCTTGGGAGAAACCTTAAAGGATTGGGGAATCATGTCGATACTCTCCATCCTTTTTATCCCGGTTTTGCTGATCATGGGCATTGTCACCATCGTCAAAGCCAACAAGGTCGAAGTCAGTGACCCTCAAACAGGGGTAGGTTCACACAATCGCAGCGCTTGGGGCAACATTGTCTATGGCTTTTTCCTTTGCGCAAGCAATCCGATGACGTTTGTGTTTTGGATGGGAATTGTCGCGGCCTTGCTCGAAGAAGAGTGGATTCATGATACCTGGGGAGACAAACTCGCTTGGTTCATGGGCGTGCCCGTCGGAACTTGGTTTCTCTATTTTATCTTCGTGCAAATCGCAAAGATCACCCGTAGAAGGATCAACCAACTATGGAAGGCGCGTCTCAACATCATCATCGGCGTGATTTTCATTGGAATGGCGATCTACATGACCATCAGCTACTTCCTCGGAATGGGCCAATCGCATTGAGATTCGGCAGCACTGCAGAACCCTACCTTTCGGCAAGTTTATTTTCCTAATCTTCTGATTTACTGAGGGTCTTCAGTCTTGAATTCCTTTTCCGGCGAATCGGTTTGTTCCAGAAGATTCGAAGTTTCATGGACTTCCAATTCCTCCACCGGGCTGCTGAATTCAAGGTAGGTGGGTGGCGTTTCCGGGATTTCCGGTTCTGCGACCTCGTTTTCGATGGGTTCGATCACCGTTGTTTCGACCACTTCTGCGTCCTGAAACGGCGGTTCTGTCGGGGTTTGCGTTTCCAATTCCGGGGAATCGGGCATTGAAACCACCGAAATTTCGATGGTTTTCTCCTCGATGATGGTGGTGGTTTCCGTTATTTTCTCGAGGACGACCGTTGTTTGGGCGACCGGAACGGATTCAACAGCCAAAACAGCCTCCTCCACGGGGGCGACAACCTCCTCCACTTTCGAAATTTCTATCGGGGAATCAGGGCTTTGGACTTCGACAACCGCAGTCGGGTCCGCCACAATTGGCGATGGATTTGCTTCAGCAATCGGCGCGATCGGGACCACCGGTGCAATTGGTGCAACAACGGGTTCTTCGCGAATGGCAGCGGAAACCTGAGTCGGCGGAGCTACCTGTTCCGATGGCGTTTTGGCAAGCGTTTCCCGTGCGTCCGCAATCGCATCCGCAGCGAAGCCTTCCAAGAAATAGTCCAGAAGGGCATCTGCATCAGCCTCGACAATCTGCCGTTTGGGCCAATCCACCAGAATCAGGCCCTTTTTGCGCATGAATTCTGCGAGAATCGTTGCGTCCTCCGCTGTTGCGTAGCCATCAACGTTGCCGGGCGATGCACCCCGAGGTACCGCACGACTTCGTCAAATTCCTGACCGTACAAAACGACTCCTGATGGCACGCTGAATACAAAAGTGCTGTCGGCCACTTGATCGGAACCCATAAACGTAAGCCCGTCAATGGCTTTAGAGGCCGGGAAGTATTCGGTGACGATCATTTCGAGCGTGACCTTGCTGCCCCGCAAGGGCGCAAAAAAGTCGTACCGATCATATTGACGGGTGTAAAAGGTCTTCCCGTCGCGAACGGTGCTGTTGAGTTGAATCAGCTCCTCGATTTTTCCGAACACCTCTTTTGCAACGGAGCGGTTGCTGGCATTCGTAAGTTCGCAATCACGCCATTCCCACGTGCCCATTTCGAGCAACCGGAGGTCTTGGCGTTTGCCTGACATCCGCGGCATCTGATCGGCACGGGAGGGGTAGCTGTAAACCGGAACTTCTTTGACTTCCACGGCAGGTGCCTCGGCTTCAGGCGTACGCTTTTCGACGAGGTCCACATGGACCGTCAAAGTGCCCGAACGCAAAGCCTTCTTGGCTGTCGCAGGTTGAACCTTGGCCACTTTCCAGCGATCACCGTCGATTTCGACCCACGTTTCCTCGGTGAAATCCATGGGGATTTCCTTCAAGCTCAACTCGTCAAAGCCGATCAGCCGTTCGCCTTTTGTGTCCACAAACTCCACACGGAGGATCTTTTTCTTGCCGAATGCCATCTTGGGATCTGGTTTGCTGCAAAGTTAGGGAAATCTATTGAGTTCAGAGATCAGAGTTCAATGTCGATAGATGAGAGTTCGTCGTTCAGAGACCACGAAAACCCTAAAGGCTTACCAAAATCAAACTCTCAACTTTCCACTCTCAACTCTCCACAACTCAGCCCAAATCTGAATCACCGCACGCTAAATGCAAGTCAAGTTTGCTCTATATTTGCCGCCATGAATTTCAGAGGCACAGAAACATATATCGCGACCCGCGAATTGCAGACAGCTGTGAATGCGGCGATCCATTTGGAGCGTCCGTTGTTGGTCAAGGGCGAACCTGGAACCGGGAAAACGTTGTTGGCCTTTGAGGTTGCGAAGTCCTTGGGGATGGAAATCTTCACTTGGCACGTCAAAAGCACCACTTCTGCGCAGCAGGGCCTCTACGAATACGATGCGGTTTCCCGCCTTCGCGACAGCCAATTGGGCGACGCCAAGGTCAATGACATCAGCAATTACATCAAGCCCGGACCCGTTTGGAAGGCATTCGACAGCGACAAGAAGGTGGTGTTGCTCATCGACGAGATCGACAAAGCCGACATCGAATTTCCCAATGACCTGCTGCTCGAGCTCGACAAAATGGAATTCTACTGCTACGAATTGCAGCAAACCATTCGGGCCAAGCACCGGCCGGTCGTGATCATCACAAGCAACAACGAAAAGGAATTGCCCGATGCGTTTTTGAGGCGCTGCTTCTTCCATTACATTCGATTCCCGGACCGCGAAACCATGCAATCCATTGTCAATGTGCACTTTGAGAATCTGGATGGCGAATTGTTCCAGCGGGCAATGGACGTCTTTTACAACCTCCGCGAAATCAACGGCATCAAAAAGCGGCCAAGTACCAGCGAATTGATCGATTGGCTGAAACTCTTGATTTTGGGGAAAGTCGCACCTTCGGAGTTGGCGGATACCGATTTGACCAAGGTTTTGCCGGCCTATTCGGGAGCATTGCTGAAGAATGAGCGGGATTTGGACATGCTGCTTGCGCGGATCAAACGGCGGTAGGTTTGACCGCTTGCGGATGATTCTTGTTCAGGTGATTCAGCAGCAAATACCTGAAGTAGTACAAATGTTCATTCCGCAGGTACTTTCCGATCATTCTGATCTCCTTGTCGGTTTCAATTTCCATGACAGTTTCAGTCCCGAGCTTAGAAAACCCATCGGAATAGGTTTGCGCACGCACAGTACGCGTTGCAAAAGCGCGTCTCCGGATGCGCACGTGCTGGATGCGTTTCCATTTGAGCCTCACGTAAAACCCGATTCCAAAGACGGTGCGCCTGAGATACAAGTATTCGCCTTTGACTTGAATACATTCCCTGCCAATCGAAAAAAACAGGAAATAGCTCAAGGTGATCAGTGTCGTTGCTCCGACTACGAGGTAAAATAAGGTCGGAACCTTTTCCAGTGACAATGACCGAACCAAAAAACCACCTTGAAAGAAGGTCAGTCCGCCAAAAACGATGGCCATGATGATGGACATGGACGGCGCAGTGGCCACGAAACCGCCTTTGGTAGCGCGGTAAAACACCCGTTTGGGATGGTCCTCCGGACTTGCGAATGTAATTTCCGGCTCCGAACGGGAAACGAGGTTCTGCGGGTCACCAATTTTTCTTCGAAAGGTTTTTGCCATTGGAGAAGTGAAAAGTGATTAGTGAAAAGTGAAAGTAGTTGCCTGGAAATGCCTATTGCGGCTTTTGGCCTTCCACTGCCGGTAGTGATATTCGATCAGGTAGCGAAAGTATTGTTGATGGGCATCCTTCAGATTCTTCCCGAATTCCCAGTTGTCGTCGGTTGTTTCGATTCGGATTTGGGGGCGGCGAATGGTGCTAAAATTTTCGCTTTCTTCGCCAGATATGCCGACCATAACTTGCTCCCTGGTGATTGACAGCCGCTTTAGGTTGGTCATCGAAATCCTCTTCCCGAGTATGATGCCAATAAACTTTCTTTGGAAACGAATCCATTCTCCATCTAGCGTGAGCACTGCTTTTGAAAAGGAAAATGCTGCTCCGCAAATGAACATCCCCGCTGCGATGGAACTCATCACTGGAACCCAGGTCGTCGGAATTTTTTCTTGTGCATTTGCTGAGAGAATTAATACGATGCAGGCAACGCCAACGATCCCAAACAATGTACCGATCGGAACATTTGCCAGTGGTGCGGTGACGACAAATCCACCTTCGGTTTTTTGAAGCTTGACCCTTTTGGGAGTGTCTTCTGGACTGTTGAATTCGAAAGCTGGCCTGCTGGGTTTGGGTGCAGTCGGTGCATCTCGCGCGGGTGCAGGCTTGCGAGGACGTGCGGAGGGAAGATCGTCAAAGTTGCTGGGAAAGATTAGTGAAAAGTGATTAGTGAAAAGTAGTTGCACTGGAAATGCCTATTGCGGCTTTTTGGCCTTCCACTGCCGGTAGTGGTATTCGATCAAGTAGCGAAAGTATTGTTGATGGGCATCCTTCAGATTCTTCCCGAATTCCCAGCGACGATCCGCTGTTTCGATGCCAATTTTGGGGAATCTGCGTACGCGTTCAATGGGATACCCGATAGAACCGATCATAATTTGCTCTTTGGTGAGAAAAAGCCGCTTCAATTGCGTCAGGGAAATCCGCTTTGTGCGACGGATGCCAAATAGCGAGACCTTGTAGGTCAGCCATTCGCCGTCCAAACTCAATTTCGCACGCGGGAATAAATACAAAGTGCTTACAAGGAAGAACAGCCCTGCCAAGCCTCCCATGATGGGAATGAAAATGGGTGAAATGTCCTCGTTGGCGATCGTAGAAAGCATCAAAATCGTACTTCCCAACCCTGCCAAAATCATCACCAATCCAGTGGCCACGTCGCGCAGGGGTGCTTCGGCAGCATATCCATCGGCCAACTTTTGAAACTTGACGCCAACCGGCGCATCCTCCGGCCCATTGAAGCGGATAGCCTTGCGTTTTGGAATTCCAGAAACATAGGACTCGAGGGGTGGCCGATCGAATGGACCTTCTTGATACGAATCTTCCGGGCCGCCTTGAAATACGTTCATTGTGAAAGGTAAAAATTTATTTCCATCTCCAAAAGCTGGAAAATGATAGCATTTAAACCCTATACGATAGCTTTACTATCTGGTTACATCTGCCGTTTACTTTCCCTAAATTCGCGGCATGTTTATCGACTTCTTCTTGCTGCTTAAATCCAACGGACTTCCTGTCTCGATTCGGGAACATTTGACCTTGTTGGAGGCGCTGAAGAAAGGCGAAGCCGAGTTCAGCCTGGAGGATTTCTACCATCTTTCGCGGGCAACGTTGATCAAAAAGGAGCAGCATTTTGACCGGTTCGACATGCTTTTCGGGCATTATTTCAAGGGAATGGAGCTGATTCCGAATGAAATGCTGCGCGACATCCCCGAGGATTGGCTGCGGAAGAATCTGGAAAAATTCCTCAGCGAAGAAGAAAAGGCGATGATCGAAGCCATGGGCGGATTGGAGGCCTTGATGGAGCGCTTCAAGCAGTTGATGGAGGAGCAACACGAACGCCACGAAGGCGGCAACAAGTGGATCGGGACGGGCGGCACCTCCCCTTTTGGCGCGTATGGCTACAATCCGGAGGGATTTCGGATCGGGCAAGAAGGCAGCCGCCACCGGCGCGCCATCAAGGTCTGGGATCAACGGCAATTCCGCAACCTGAGCGACGATGTCGAGCTCAATACCCGCAACATCAAAATGGCCCTGAGGCGCTTGCGCGTCCTCACCCGCGAAGGCGTCGCCGACGAACTCGACCTCGAGGCAACCGTCCGCAAAACCAGCGAAAACGCCGGCCTGCTCGACCTCGAAATGGTTCCTTCGAAACGCAACCGCGTTAAAGTGCTGATTTTCTTCGACATCGGTGGTTCCATGGACGACCATATCCGCGACTGCGAGGAGCTATTCAGCGCTGCCCGCCACGAATTCAAGCATTTGGAATACTATTATTTCCACAATTGCCTCTACGAAACGGTCTGGAAAGACAACAATCGCCGCATGAGCGACCGCCTTCCGACCCTCGAAGTCCTCAACAAATACAACAAAGACTACCGCGTGATCATCGTCGGTGACGCAAGCATGTCGCCCTACGAAATCACCTATCAAGGCGGCAGCGTCGAGCATTACAACGACGAAGCCGGCATCGTTTGGCTGCAACGCCTGCGCACGCAGTTCCCCCACATCGTCTGGCTCAATCCGGTCCCCAAAGAACATTGGGGCTACACGCAATCCATCAAGATGCTCGAGAAATTCTTTGAGGATCAGATGTTTCCGATGACCGTGGGAGGATTGACGGAAGCGATGAAAAAACTGAAGAAGGGGAATTGAAAATGGAGAATGGAGAATGGAAAATTGAGAATTTGTGGCGATTCTGAATTTGTGGAGAGTTGAGAGTTGAGAGTTTTCGCACTTTGCAGCTCGGCGCCTGTCCCGCGAGCGAAGCGTTTGACTTGACCTACAAATTGGGACGATTGAGTAGATGCTTTGCATTTTTCACGACCCTATGGAACTGCTAACTGCTACTTGCTAACTGCTAATTTACACCAACTTCATTGGCCCCTGCTACTTGCTAACTGCTCATTGAATATCTAATTTGGTCGGATGAAAAATACGGGCCTGATCTTTGGTGCGGCGTTTGGGTTTCTGGGAGTGGCTTTGGGCGCATTTGGAGCGCATGGCTTGGAGGATTTGCTGGTTGCGAATGGCCGTGAGGCGACTTGGGAAACAGCTGTCCTTTACCAATTTGTACATGCGGGATTGTTGCTTTTGCTGGGAATTTTGGATCATCTCCATTCTTCTACCAAGCTGATCCGCATTTCCATTTGGACAACCATCGTCGGAATCCTGATCTTCTCGGGTTCGCTGTATGCCTTGAGCCTGACGAATATCAAATGGCTGGGAGCCATCACGCCATTGGGCGGACTCAGTTTTTTGGTGGCCTGGACGCTCCTTTTCATCTTTTCACTTCGAATCAAAAAAAATCAATGACACATTTCGAAAGCCTGCGGGCCAAACTGACCGATGCAAGCCATTTGGCCTCTGCCCTTGCTTTGCTATCTTGGGACCAAGAAGTGATGATGCCCGACGGCGGCACGCGCCTGCGTTCGGAGACAAGTGCTTGCCTCACAGGCATGTACCACGAATTGATGGTCGGGCCGGTCATCGACCGCATGAAAGCCGTCGAAGACGCTGGACTCGAAAAACTCGACGCATTTCAACTGCGCAACTACAAAACCCTTCGTCGGGAGATCGATCGCATGGTCAAGCTGCCCAAGGAATTGGTCATGGAGAGCAAACGCGTGAGTTCGGAGGCATTGAGCGCATGGGTGAATGCGCGCAAGGAAAAGAATTTCAGCCTTTTTGCGCCGCTCCTCAGCGAAATCGTACGTCTCAAGCGCCTCGAAGCAGACTGTTACGGCTACGAAGCCCATCCGTATGATGCGCTGTTGGAATCCTACGAACCGGGGATGACAAGTGCAAAGCTGAAAGCGATTTTTGAGCCCTTCAAGCTGGAACTCGGCGGATTGTTGCCCCAAATCGCGGCGCAGCCGCAGATTGACGACCGCTGGATTCGGCAGCAAATTTCGGCAGAAGCGCAGCTGGATTGGAGCCGAAAGGTCTTGCAGGCAATGCATTACGATTTGAATCGCGGCCGCCAAGACCTGAGCGCACATCCGTTTACGATCAATCTCAATCCCGACGATGTGCGCATCACGACGATGGTACAGGCCGATGATATTCGGGAAATGTTGTATTCGACGATTCATGAAGCGGGTCATGCTTTGTATGAGCAAGGCTTGCCGGCGCAACATTTCGGCTTGCCGGCCGCGGAGGCGTGTTCGTTGGGCATCCACGAATCGCAAAGCCGCCTTTGGGAAAACAATATCGCCCGCAGCTTGGCATTTTGGGAGCATTTTTTCCCGAGTTTCCGCGAATTGTTTCCCGACAAATTGCAGGGAAAAGGCCCCGAAGATGTCTTCAAAGCCGTCAACAAGGTACAGCCGGGCTTCATCCGCATCAGCGCCGACGAATTGACCTACCATTTCCACGTTGCCTTGCGGTTTGAAATCGAATTGGCCTTGGTGAGCAAGGAAATCGAAGTGGCCGACCTGCCCGCCCTCTGGAACGAAAAGGTAAAAAAATACCTCGGATTGGACGTCAAGCACGACGCCGAAGGCGTTTTGCAAGACATCCATTGGTCCCACGGCAGCATCGGCTATTTCCCGACCTATTCGTTGGGAAGCTTCTATGCCGCACAACTCATGGATACCGCCGAAATCCGTATTCCCGGCCTGCAATCCCAATTCTCAAGAGGTGAATTCGGCGAAATGAAAACGTGGCTGAACCAGGAGATTCATGCCCACGGCAAACAATACGACAGCGAGACACTCTGTACGCTTGCCACAGGCAAGCCTCTGGATGTGAGCCACTTTACGCGGTACGCGAAGGGAAAATTCGGGGAGGTTTATGGGGTGAGGATTGAATGAGAAATTAGAAATGAGAAATTGTTCATTGCAATACCGGTAGATGAAGCTTGGACCAACGGGTTTCTTTGACTTTGCGAACCTTTGCATCCTCTGCGGTTTTAAAAGACAAATAAAAACGCTGAAAACGTTGCGATTCGCAGGAATGTAGGACTAAGAATATGGTGGGAATGGTGAAGTAAAAGGGAGCTCAAAGTTCATCGAGCTTCACTTGGGAGGCGATTTCTTGGTATCGGGCTTCCCCTAATTTTTCTTTTATTGCGTCAAGATAGCTTTCAGGATGTTGCAGATTCGGCGACCCAATCTGTTTGAGGATAGCATAAGCCTTCAAGAAATAAGGAATCGCCTCCTCGTATGCTTTCCGCCCATAGATGATTGAACCCATATTGTGCAAAGTTGCCGCCATTCCAGCGATGTCACCAATCTCCTGTCTGATCATCAAGCTCTGCTCCTGCACAAAGCCGTGAGTCCCCCGCGCCGTAATCCTACTGAGGTTGTGAGCGTCGCCCCTCCGGCACGCTGTCCTTGATGCCGGTCGCCCCCAGGCCTCTCTCCCCGGTCTCTGATCTAGCTGTTCGTATCCTCCCCGCTCGGTCGCCAATCGTAGGCTAGGCTCAGTCAGGCCTTCTCGTAGTTCCCTCGGGCTTTGTAAATCTGACTTAGGTTGTTGAGCGTCGCCCCCTCCCCCGCGCGGTCGCCGAACTCCTTCGTGATCTTCAGGCTTTGCTCCAAATAACGCAACGCCGTGTCGTAGTCACCTCGGGCATCGTAAATCTGACTCATGTTGTTGAGCATCGTTCCCTCCCCCACGCGGTCGCCGATTTCCTGCCTGATCTTCAGGCTCTGCTCCATCAAGCGCAAGGCCGTCTCGTAGTCCCCTCTGGCAAGCGCGATTCCAGCGAGGTTGTTGAGCGTCGTCCCCTTCGCTGATTGGTCGCCGATCTCCTGAAAGATCTTCAGGCTTTGCTCCAAATAGCGCGTTGCCTTGTCGTAGTCCCCTCGAGCATGCGCGATTCCAGCAAGGTTGTTGAGCGTGGCCCCTTCCCCCGAAAGGTCGCCGAACTCCTCCTTGATCTTCAGGCTTTGCTCCAAATAACGCAATGCCGTGTCGTAGTCCCCTCGGACTTTATATATCTGACCGATGTTATTCATCAATAGCCCTTTACCCTTTGCATCCGCGATCTCTTCGAGCTTGCTTAGAGCAAACTGAAACCATTCAAATGCTCTGGCATATTCCCCGAAGGAAAAGTGCAACTGTCCCAATCGCGTAGCCAAATTTGCGCGGTAGCTGATGGTAGATGAGTCACTTGCAGCTTCTCGCAATTGCGTTTCCAAACGCTCGATTTCTGCAAGCTTTTCCTCCTTGGTGCCAGACAAGCCGTCTCCCACTTGTGCAAATTGCGTCTCTGCCACCTCCACCTCCCGATGTAAATCGATCTCTAAATTCCGAATTGCCCACAAATCAGGCAATCCTTTCTGCAGATTGCGCAATACCTCAACCGAAGATGGAATAAAAAGCACCATCGAAATCGGCACCTTCGTCAGCTTATCGCGTTGCTGGTTAAGGGTGATGCGGGCTGTATCATCCTCCAAAATTTTCTCAAATCCCTCAATGAGCAAGATACCGCTGCCTTGCGAAATGGCGATGCGCCCGACGCTGGAATTCTCTTCCAACGGAAGTCGAATCCTTGCAATCAATCGCTCAGGATATACATCGCGCAAGCGGTCCATGACCGTTTCGACAAAGGAAAGGTGGTTGTGCCGGACCACAATCAATTGAAACTCACCGCTCGCCACAGCCTTTGTGAGCAATGCTATCTCGGCAGTATTGTCGGGCTCAGTGAAGGACAACTTGCTTGTAAAGATTTGAATGTGTCAAAATTGGGTTGGGCCGCTTGTCGCTGCCATCGTTGTATTCCATTACTAGGATTTTTTCTAATAGATCCTCCAATACATCGTCAAATTGCACCTCTAGATGTTGGTCATTCAGCAACTTGAGTTCTTTGAGCTTGGCCCATTCCTCCTTTTCCACATATTGCGCAGCTTGGCTAGCAAGACGCTTTCGGGCCTTTTCGAAGGCAACACGGTCCAGTTGGGTATTGTTAGGGGCCACATTGAAATAGGTTTGCTGCAAAATGCGAAGCAATTCTCTCGGGGAGCCGCCAGAAAGAATAATGATTTCATCGACCAAATCTTCATTCTCAAACAATGTCCGTTCGATGCGCTGAAATACAAAATTGCGAAACGCTTCAATGGCAGGTTCCAATAGATTTCCATCCCGATCAGAAAGTTTCACAGACGGAAAAGTCTCCACAGCACCGAATTGAAGAAGGTGTTGCCGCTCCCTCATTAGCTCGATTGGAAGCGTAAAAATGGTATATGCCTTGATTGACCGGAGCCGATTCGATTCGTCGATAATGATTTTTTGCGAAGGTCAGCTGTCATGGTCTTTTCCAAGCCGTCCACTATGAATAATACTTCCTTCCCAATACCTTTTTTTCGCAATGCTATATTTGCCTCCTCAATGAAATCATTGAACCGTGTAGCAAAATCAGGGAATCGATTCTTGAAGGAAGTGCGAATGGTATTTACCCATTGTTTGGAGCCTGACAAGCCTGCACGGACGTAAGCCACAATTCCAAACAAGGATTGTAGGACATTGCCTTTAGTCACGCCATAGCCAAACTCCATTCCGGTATCGGCCTTGATCGTCGTGCCAATTTCCTTTTCACGCTCCGAAAACCAGCGCTGCATTTCTTTTAGAACCGTTTCGCTGATATCCAATTTCTGGTCGTTAAGTTGTCTAATGAGTTTCTCAAGCTGGAAAATCAAGATATCCGTGTACTCGATATCGTTCATGTCAAGCTCATCGTCGATATTGCAAGTCACGCAAAAAAAGCATTCCGGACGATGGAGGTTTTGGGAATATTTGGCGAGTTCTGACGTCTTCCCTGAACCACGCATTCCACCAAGGAAAAAAAGTACCTTTTGCGAGGAGCTTGTAGCAGGATCAAATTGAAAACTACCGCCCAATTGCGAAACATTCAGTCTCTTGTAGACGATCCGCTCCTCAAAATCTCCTCTTACGTCCCTGAATTCGACGTAAAATTCATGGTCTGGGCCGATCGGTTCCGTAAACCGAACCGCCTGATCGACCTCGGACAAATGATTTGCCTTGTGTGCTGAATTGACAATTGCCATGATGCAAAGCTAAACATTTGGCCTGACCAATGAAACATTTTCTGGGTGGGTTCCTAAGACGGCACAGCAAATTTCGCTAGTCCGCAAGCGAGGGACTCGACTTGTTGACCCACAAATCTTGTAGTTGAAGGGATTACCAAAACATCCCGTCTAGTGACGATTACAAGGGTATTTCTTTAAGGCTGCGGAAAATCTCAACCATGGAAACGATCCCGAGGTAAAGCATTAAGGCTAAAACTTCCTCGTTTTTAAAAGTACCTACAAAGAATGATGGCCACGTAATCAAAGACATTTATGGCAGGTGATACTTCTGGTAAGCAACCCCAGTTCCATTTCTAATTTCTCATTCTAAAACTCTTTCTGCCCAAACGGAAATCCCAACATATACAGCTTGTCTTCCGCACGCGTAATCGCCGTATACGCCCAACGGAGGTAATCGTGCATCGTCATGCCTGGGTACATCGGTTCGAAGGCGATGATGACGTTGCGCCATTGGCCGCCTTGGGCTTTGTGACCGGTGACTGCGTAGCCGTATTTGATTTGCAAGGCGTTGATATAGGGGTCTTTGCGCATAGTTTCCATGGCCCTGGTTTTGGGCATGGTTTGGTATTCTTCCCGTCTTGCGCGCTGTACTTGCTGCATGTCGGTGAAGCTCATCTGCGCCTTTTTGTCTGCCAAAAGGTCGAGCACGACCTTGCATTCGACCTCGACCGAATTGTTGCTCAAATCCTGGAATTCAATCAGGACATCCACCCAGCGGAAACCGTATTTTTCTTCGTACGTCTCACGGTGCACCTCGCGTACAAAGCCCATTTCGCCGTTGGCGATGAAGGGAAATTGCTGTTCGCCCCAGGCGTAGTTGTTGCGGACGACCATGATTTGTTCGCCGCGAATCAAGTCTTCCTCGGGATCGTGCAACAGTTTTCGCACAGCAAGATTGACATCCACGGCGAGCTTATTCGAATAGGTCAAAAACACAACGGCATCCGGATCCTCGGCCCGGAAAAGTCCACTGTAAAGCTCCATGGCTTCGTAACCATTGTCCACATATTCCACTTCGCCGCCCCAGACTTTTTCAATGATCGGCGGAATGTCGCTTTCCATCGCTTCGCGGACCTCGGTGGCGTAGCGGAGGACTTCGCTGAATTCGGATTGGCGCATGACCTCCTTCATTTGGGTTCCGAGCACGCGCATGCGGTAGTTTTTGCGCATGTAGTCGAGGTCTAATGCGGGCGATGTCTGACTTCCCACCGGTGGCAACTGCGCCGGGTCGCCGACCATGATGATCTTCCGCTTGATATCGTCATGAAACACAAACTTCAGCAAATCAGCCAACAAACCCGATCCGGCCCCGTCTTCTCCCCCATCGCCGACCATCGAGGCTTCGTCGACGATGTAGTACATCTTGCTCGGGTCCTTGTTTTCCTTCAACCGAAAAATCATTCCACCGCCAGGCGTTTCTGAAGGCGCATAGATGTATCGGTGAACGGTGGACGCGTAGCGTTTGGTGCGTTTGGTGATCACTTTTGCAGCACGCCTGTCGGGGCCAACAAGGCGACTTTGTAACCCTGTTTCAGTAAAAAGTAGGTCAATAGCCGAATGAGGAAGGTTTTCCCCGTTCCGGCGGCACCCTCCAACACAAACACCGCCCGCCCAATTTCATCGCGGTGGTAGCGAAAAAACTGTTCCATCGCCCGGTCTTGGTCGGGAGTGAGCGACATTTCCACCTTTTGGAGAATGTCATCGATGATATGACGGTATTCGATGGACAAGGGAACGCGGTTGGGAAAAAGGTACTCAAAGATGGATGAAAATGCAGGGGCAAACAAGCGAGAAACAGGTGCGGCGCAACCGGTTTCCCAGTTGCGCCGCCCGATTTTCAAACGTCAGACTCAGGAAACGACGGTCGCTTCCTTGCCCAGACGGGTCATGACATTGTCTTTGCGCAAGCGGTAGAAATGCTTGCGTCCGACGCTGCGCTCATGCTTGATGATGCCGCTGTCAATCATGATCTTGATGTACTTCTTCGCGGTCGTGCCTTTGATGTCCAGCGCCTCCTCAAGGTCTTGGCTGCTGAATCCGCCTTTGCTGTGCTCGACGAGGAATTTAGGCATGTCAAACACCACTTCGAAGATGGTACCGCGCTTGTACAAGTCAAAAAACATCAAGCGGATGCCGTTTTCCAGCTGCTTGTTGTTGGTTTCCTGCTTGTCCAGGAAGAATCCAAGGCGATTGACTTCTTTGAACGTAATGTAGCTGCGCAAGTTCCTGTAGCTGAAGTCGATGTGATCGGCAGCCAGCGGAAGGTCACCCTTGCTGATGGAGATACATTTGTTCAGAACTTTGTTGCGCACGCTGTTTGGAACGTCTTTGAATTCCTCCCAGGTAGCCATCACGAAGTTCATCGGGTTGTTTTCATGCGAAATCTCAGTGATGAGTTTTTCGGCAAGTTTCTGACCCAAGACGTCGCCACGTGCAATCGCGGTGAGGCGCAACATTTTCATTTCGTAGTACTGGAAACGCAAGTACACACGCAGATTGAAGTGGGTTGCGGGCTCAAGACGGATGTATTCCTCCAAGAAGCGATCAAACATTTCCTGACCGATGTTGCCGATATGGCTCTCCATGCTGTCGATCATATCGGTCATGGCAGCGAAGAAATCGGTCAATGCATTGACCATCCAGCTTACGCCTGGGCGATCGACTTCAACAAGGAACATCGTATTGATCTTGGCCAAGCCGAAGGAAACGAGATAAAATCCGCCTTCATCGACCTTTTTGTAGCCCTTTTTGACCATTTCCAAAAGGAGGTCATAGGCTTTCTGCGCGTCGCGCTTTTGCAAGTAATAGTCAGCATAAGCGTTGGCTGCGCGCACGTATGCCCGGTGATCATCGCTCTTTTTGGCTTCATTGAGGACCTCTTTCAAGTCCTTTTCATTGATTTTGGTTTGCTTGCGTGCAGCGATCACCATCCAATCCAGGCGAAGTTGCAGGCGCATCGACTCATCTTTGAGGCGTTTTGCAATCGTCAACGCCTCGTTGATATCGTCCATCGCCATTGCCAGCAAATCCTCGATATCGTCATCGTCCAGCTCAGAGGAACTCAGGCTGAAATAATAGCTGCTGAACAAGGATTTGAGGTAAGCCTTGGCAAATCCGGGGATGTTTTTGCTGTCCAAGGTGACATTTTTCTCCACCTCACGCACTGTGCGCAGGTTTTCCTCTACCTTGACGATATCATCGTCGTGACCAGCAGACCTTGCGACGAGTGCACGCGCCTGATAATCCAGGACGGCAGTGCGATATACGCGCGCCAAACCAGCGTCGGATGCCGAATTTGCATATTGCTCCAACTTGGAGATTTGATCCTGCAGGCGCTTCATGTTATCACCCTTGGAATCGGCCAAATACAGGTCGCAAAGGTTCAAGAAAGCGGCAAGCGTACGCGAAATTTCTTGTTCGGTAGCGGCTTTTTGAAGCCAAAACCTCGCCTTGTTGCTTTTGCCGGCATTGGTTTCATTTTGATAGACGAAACCTGTGATGGCACTGACGCGGTAAATGAACTCGGAGCCAATTTCATCCCATTCGATGTCATCGATGGCCCTTTCAAAGGACTCGATCGTTGCTTTGCGCATCAATCGCGCCGATCCACCTTGGAGATACTTAAAATACCAAATCCATCCGGCGGCATCAATCTGTGATTGACCCGAGCTGAGCAAGGATTGGAGGCGCTTTTCGATGAGCTCATAGAGTTTTTCGAATTCGTTGTAATTGCTGCGATGGGCTGCGAAAAGAAGCGCAGACTCTGACAAGAAGACAAAATACTCCGCGCCATTGTTGTCATGTACCGAGCAGTTTGCGATCTCGCCAGCCAAAATCTCCTCAAGGAGTTTTACATCGTCCAGATCTCCTGTGCGTACAATGTCCTTGAGCGCTTTGGGATAGCTGAATCGACTGCTCTCGCGCGTCAGGCTCGCGAGCAGCTGGTAGTAATATCCAATGTTCATAGTCACTAATCTTTAAAGAAGTTTCCAAATAGTAATAGCACACCAAAACGAAGGCCTGAAATCGCACCTTCGAGGTATAAACACATCATCCAATCACACCAAAGTGGCGAGCGTACGGGTATCTTAGGTCGAAAAATAAAAAATCAAACAAAAAATGTGGTTTCCAAGGTCAAAAGTACGGAAACAACCGCCATTCACAAACCTGATGTTACATTTTTCCTCCACATTTCCACAGGTTCCTACACAATTGACGACACACCCTGTGTCTTAGTTCAAATCCTTATGGCAAATGTAAGCGAAATGCACTTGATCAATCTCGCCATTTTTCGGTTTCGCGATACAGTTGATTGAAAAGCACATTTTTAGAGCCGATAAAGCATCTGCAACCACTTTGGAAGCGGGCAAAACCTGCCGCCCAACGCCGTGTTTTGGGATCCGGCGGGAGAAAAAATCCTCAAAAACCCTCAAAAGCTTCCCGCGCGAATCAAATACCTGATTTATGTCATCCTTTCTGCAATTGAACCCATTCTTGCGTTCATACAGTTTGCCATAAAACAGAACGATGTCGACAAATCTAATTAAGGTCAGCCTGAACGCTTCTTTTCCATCGACGAATCACCATTAACCTTAGCAACTCAAATTAGCAAGCAAAATGAAGGTTTGGTGTTGAAAGTCTGTCAAGCGTTTGATTTTCAAATTTGCTTAATTTGCCCTTTGATTGATCGCTTGGAACCCAAGATAATTTTCGTGTGGAGCAAGACATATTTGATGTAATCGTAGTTGGTGGTGGCATTGTTGGATTGGCAAGTGCGTGGAAGATTCAACTTGCCTATCCTCATCTGAAGGTGTTGGTGCTTGAGAAGGAAGACAAGCTCGCCGACCACCAAACAGGGCATAACTCTGGTGTGATCCACTCGGGACTCTACTATAAGCCAGGCAGTTACAAAGCAAAAAACTGTGTAGAGGGCAGGCATGAATTGGTTGCATTTGCCAAAGAGCACGGGATTCAGCACGATGTCTGCGGAAAGATAGTGGTCGCAACGCATGAGAGTGAATTGCCATTCATGGACAAAATCTTCAACAATGGCATTCAGAATCAGGTTGAAGGAATTGAGAAAATCGGTCCTGAACGGATTCAGGAGATCGAACCGCATGTGCGCGGAATCGCCGGCATCTGGGTGCCTTGCACAGGAATCATCGATTTCCGAGGACTTACAGAAAAGCTAGGCGAACTCATTGTTGCAAAAAATCCACACAGCAAGGTGCTGACAGGGCATGAGGTCATCGGGGTGGACAAGGGCGAAGGCACTACCACCGTGAGTACCCTGAAAAAGAAATTCATTGGAAAACACCTGATCTTCTGTGGTGGATTGCAAGCAGACCGGCTCGCCAAAATGGATGGACTCTCCGATATCGGGATGCGCATCGTGGGCTTCCGCGGAGATTATTATGACTTGACCCCCGCAGGGAAACACAAGGTCAAGCACCTGATCTACCCTGTTCCAAATCCCGCATTTCCGTTTTTGGGCGTGCATTTTACCCGCATGGTCGACGGCAGCATCGAATGCGGTCCCAATGCGGTTTTTGTCTTCAAAAGAGAAGGCTACGGAAAATTGTCTTTCAGTCTGCGCGACAGTTGGGACGCCCTCACCTATCGCGGCACTTGGAAACTCTTTTTCAGGCAATGGAGATTTGGGCTGGACGAATACCGCAGAGCGTTTTCCAAGAAGCTGTTTCTCAAGCAACTGCGTCGACTCATCCCGTCATTGGAAATGGACGACCTCATGCCTGGGCGCGCTGGCGTTCGTGCAATGGCGCTTGACCCCAACGGTGATATGATCGACGATTTCAAAATCGAATACAAGCAAGCCAGCATTCACGTACTCAATGCACCGAGTCCAGCCGCGACATCTGCGCTTGCGATTGGCACAGCAGTGCGGGAAATGGCAGAAAAACACTTCGGCCTTCAATAACGTCCATCATGCAGAATGAATTTGTAAATACCCCCGAATCGATTTTCTTGCTGTACGGGGAGACATTTTACCTTGTTCCCAGTGCCGAAGACGATTTGAAGCCAAGGCAGGAGCAGCAAAAAGTGGGGACCTCTCCAGCAATCGCGCCGACTTCCAAGCCGATTGCCGAAAAGCCGGTTAGCCCTCCCTCGGAAATTAAAACCCCCGTCACGCCCCCAGTCGAAACGCCGATCCCGGCCATGAAACCTGGAATTCAGTGGCGAACCAAACCTGCAGCCAAGATGATGTTCATCATGCAACAGGTGGAGCTCAAGGACCCCGTACTCTCCGATCTCCTGAAAAAAATCGTGGAGGCGATCGGCATCCCCTTTGAAGCGGCAGGATTCGGAATCATTGATGGACCGGTAAACTTGGCCGAATTTGAAAGCATGCCCAATCGCTATGGCGTTGTCTTTGATGGCGATTTATGGAGGTCACCCAACATGGCGACAACTTTTGGCGACAAGGAAGTCTTTTTCAGCATGCGTCTGGCCTACCTGCAAAATGACGCCGAATCAAAAAGGCAACTTTGGGACTACCTGAAGAATCTCAAACAATTGTTGACTTGATCATGGACAAAAAGCAAGTGTTCTTCGGGACCGGAAACGCAAAAAAGCTTCAAGAAATCGGACAAATTCTGGGTGAAAGCTTCAGTATCAAGAGCTTTCTGGACTTGGAGGCTCCCTTGGATGTGGAGGAAACGGAAAGTACGCTCGAAGGAAATGCACGCTTGAAGGCGATGGCCTTCTACGCGCATACGGGAATCCCATGTTTTGCAGATGACACTGGTTTGGAGGTCGAAGCCCTGAACGGTGCACCGGGCGTCTATTCAGCGCGTTATGCTGGTCCGGAAAACGATGCGACCGCAAATATGAACAAGCTCCTGCATGCCCTCGAAGGAAAATCATCGCGTCAGGCGCAATTTCGCACCGTCATCGCTTGGTATGATGGGAAGGACCTACGCTTTTTTGAAGGTGTGCTCAAAGGTGCAATCGGTGTCGAAAAACGTGGAAATGCCGGTTTTGGCTATGATCCAATTTTCATTCCTGCAGGAGGTTCGCGTACGTTGGCAGAAATGGAACCTGTTGAAAAAAATGCCATTTCTCACCGCGGAAAAGCCGTTCAACAACTCGCCCAATATCTCTTGCAACTATGAATGATGCTGTAAAGCCATATTTTGTCGGAATTTCCGGCGGCTCCGGTTCTGGAAAGACAACGCTACTCAAGCGAATTGTGGAGCGCTTCAATCAAGAAGCACTGACACTCATTTCGCAAGACAATTACTACATCAGTCTGGCAGACTTGCCAAGGGACTTGAAAGGGGAAGTCAATTTTGACGACCCCTCCGCTTTGGACCTCGATGCCCTTGCCGTGGACATGGAAAAGCTCCAAAGAGGAGATAGTTTTGAACTTGAAGAATATACCTTCAACAATCCGTCGCGGGCACCCAAAATGCTCAGGTTCGCTCCTGCACCGATCGTGGTGATCGAAGGCCTGTTTGTCTTCAACAATCCCATCGTGAACGAAATACTGGATCTGAAGGTATTTGTGGACACTTCGGAGCATTTGCGTCTTTCTCGACGGATTCGGCGCGACGCTGCTGAACGGGGCTACGGCCTGGAAGACGTGCTCGCCTATTACGAGAAGTTCGTGGTGCCGATGTACCGCCAACACATTGAGCCTTTTCGCGCTGAATGCGATCTTGTCATCCCCAACGACCGTCACATGGAGCGTGCGACATCGGTATTGATCGATCATTTGGACGCTGTGCTTGCAAGACGCCGGGCTTGAGATCGGCTTTCGCATTGATTTCCGGATTGTTGCGCATTGATTTTTGAATATCGGACAGCATAAAAAAGGCCCTCGTTGGAGGGCCTTTTTCATTTCATATCAATCGTTCCGATTATTCTTCGTCTCCGCCGTTGTCAGCAGATTCTTCGATTTCCGGTTCGGTAGTAGCGTCCTCATTGGCTGGCTCAGCTACTTCTGGTGCATTCTTGGACATACCCTTCAGCTTGGCTTCAGCCTTTTCCCGCTCTTGAGCCTCCAATTGAGTCTTCAGATTGGCAAGTGCGGAAATTTCGCCCAAAGTTGTTGTCTCTTGCTTTGGCTTCGGTGTCTGGCTTGAACCACCACCTTGCTTCTTGGCGCCACCTTGACCTTGGGTCTGGCCTTGTCCTTGACCCTGCTGACGCTCAGCACCTTCGCGCTTGCGGCCACGGCCTTCGGTTGCTTCTTGAGCAGGCTCTTCATCCCATGTTGCACGGTGTGAAAGCACCAACTTTTTGGCATCCTTGTTGAATTCAATCACTTTGAACTCATAGGACTCACCGGTTTTGAGCTTAGGCTGACCTTCGGCAACGGCCATATGCTTGCTAGGTACGAAGCCTTCGACGCCGTACTCCAGTTCCACGATACCACCTTTGTCATTGAAGCTAAGGAGTGTGCCTTTGTGGGTCGTTCCGAGCACAAAGATGCTCTCAAACGTGATCCAGACATCCTCTGTCAACTGCTTGTGGCCCAAGCTGAGGCGACGGTTTTCGACGTCGACATCCAATACGACCACTTCCAGCGTTTCTTCTTTCTTGATGAATTCGCTAGGATGGCTGTATTTTTTGGTCCAAGAAAGGTCGCTGATGTGCACGAGGCCGTCAACACCTTCTTCGAGCTCAACAAAAAGACCGTAGTTGGTCATGTTGCGCACAATGCCTTTGTGGTGTGAACCAGGGGCATATTTGGACGCAGCATTGAGCCATGGATCGTCTTTGCTTTGCTTGAGACCGAGGGACATCTTGCGCTCGTCGCGGTCGATGCTGAGGATAGTTGCCTCAACCTCGTCACCGATCTTGAAGAGTTCGGTCGGGTTTTTGAGGTGTTGTGACCAGCTCATTTCGCTCATGTGCACAAGGCCTTCGACGCCTGGCATGATCTCGACAAAAATGCCGTAATCTGCAACTGTCACTACGCGACCTGTGATACGTGAACCTTCGACGAGATCTTCAGGAAGCGACTCCCATGGATGAGGCATCAACTGCTTCATACCCAAGCTGATACGCTTCTTCTCTTCGTCGAATTCGAGTACCACAACGTTGACTTTCTGGTCGAGGTCGAGCACTTCGTCCGGGTGGTTGATACGACCCCATGAGATGTCGGTGATGTGAAGCAAACCGTCGACGCCGCCCAAGTCGATGAAAACACCGAAGTGGGTCATGTTTTTGACGGTACCTTCCAAAACCTGACCTTTTTCCAAGTTCTTGAGGATCTCCATGCGCTGCTGCTCGAGGTCTTTCTCGATCAGCACTTTGTGGGAGATCACGACGTTTTCAAAAGGATGGTTGATTTTGACCACCTTGAAGTCCATGCTCTTGCCGACGTAAGCGTCGAAGTCACGCACAGGCTTGACGTCGATCTGGGATCCTGGCAAGAAAGCTTCGATGCCGTCGATGTCTACCACAAAGCCACCTTTGGTGCGGCGTTTGATGAGACCCTCGATGATGACGTCTTCGGTTTCTGCCTTGAGGATTTTCTCCCAAGTGATCATGTGCTTTGCGCGTTTGCGCGACAGGATCAACTGACCGTTCATGTCCTCGACAGTTTCGAGATACACTTCGATTTTGTCACCTGCTTTGATACTGTCGCGGTCACGGAACTCCGTGAGGGCTACAATACCTTCAGATTTGAATCCAATGTTGAGGATGACATCCTTTTCGGTCACGTATACGACGGTACCTACAACGATTTCACCTTCTTTGACTTCGGTCAATGTGCCTTGGTAAAGGGCTTCCAACTTGGCGCGTTCGGCCTTGCTGTAGCCACCTTCGGCTTCTTCCCAGTCAAAATCATCATCCTCGAGACCATGAGAAGAAGACTTGTGCGTCGTGACGACGGGCGACTTCTTCCGTTCTTTTGGTTCTGCGGCAGGAGCGCTCTCCTTCGCGGCCACGACGACCGGCTCAGGTGTGGCAACTTCTACAACAGCTGCTACCGGCGCTTCAACCACAGGGGTCTCTGCAACAACCTCCACTGCTGGAGTTTCAGCCACGACCTCTACGGTCTCCTCGGCTGATGGTGTTTCCTGTAGCTCAACTTGCGGAACTTCTGGATCCACTTTCTTTACTTCGTTTTCAATTTCTGACATGAATTTTTATGAACTCCTTTCATCCCAAAGGTTTTTGGGAGGCGCAAAGTTAGTAGAGCAATCTTGAATTTCAAAATCGAATTTGAGATTGAAAACGTTGGAGGTGAATGAGAAATTAGAAATTAGCAATGAGAAATGCGTTTTTGGGGGTAATTGGCACGTGATCGTTTGTTTGGTCAAGATGGGAAACGTGCTTTTTCGTCCAAAACATGTCCCATTTTCCCGGTTGAAAGCGCTTTTGAAGGAAATGTCGATCCCGTCATTCATTCTGCATTTTCCATTTTCCATTCTCCATTTTCCATTCTCCATTTTCCATTTTCCATTTTCCATTTCTCCTTTCTCATTTCTAATCTAGACCGTAGTTTTGCACCATGACTGAATATTTGACCATCACCCCTGGGGAAATCAAGACGAAATTTCTGCATGCCTACTTGTTGGGCTCCGTGGCTCCGCGTCCGATTGCCTTTGCAAGCACGATCAGCAAGGACGGAACACCCAATTTGGCGCCGTTCAGTTTCTTTAACGTCTTCAGCTCCAATCCGCCGATGCTGATTTTCTCTCCGGCTAGGCGCGTGCGGGACAATACCACCAAGCATACCCTGCAAAACGTGATCGAAGTGCCCGAAGTGGTCGTCAATGTCGTAAGCCATGCCATCGTCGAGCAGATGAATCTCGCGAGTACCGAGTATCCCGACGGCGTCAACGAATTTGAAAAAGCTGGATTCACTGCAATTCAAAGCGAATTGGTGAGGCCTTTTCGCGTCGCGGAATCGCCGGTCCAAATGGAATGCAAGGTGGTTGAAATCAAACCCTTGGGTGCATTCGGAGGGGCAGGACAGCTTATTTTTGCACAGGTTTTGCGTTTGCACATTAATAAAGGTGTGCTTGACGCCCAAGACAACATCGACCCTCACAAAATCGATTTGGTCGCAAGGATGGGAGCAAATTACTACGCCCGTGCGAGCGGAGAGGCGGTATTCGAAGTCGAAAAACCTTTGGACGTGCCCGGAATCGGCATCGATGCCCTTCCCGATTTTGTCAAGAACAGCAATGTCCTCACCGGAAACGAACTCGGCCGACTTGGAAATGTACCGGCCCTCCCCGACCGCGTTACGCTTTCTGATTGGTGGAATACGAACGGCGGTTCCTACGAAGGCAGCAATCTTGAACTAGCTGCCCGTGCGGCCTTGAATGCCGGGAACAAGGAAACGGCATTGTTCTTGCTGTTGAAGCCGTTGTTGTCGAATTGATTGCCCACTTTTTGGATCGATCCCATGAATAAATTCAAAGGAATATTGTTGGTTGTCTTGCTTGGCGGCCTCGTTTTCGGATTTGCTGCCGTAGCGTCCACTGAAATGGCAGGCAAACCCAAGGGAAAGCTCGTCGGCAAGTACTTCTACGAAACTTCCGTATTTGCAGAAGGCAAAGTCTGCCGCGTGGATTCCGGGGCAGGCACCCTCATCCGATTCGACCAAAACCATGAAAATCCGCTGTTTCAAAGCAAATTGCCCAACATGACCCACCTGATCTTGTGGTTCAAAAACGGCCTCATGACCGGGCAACGTTATGAAATTCCCAATCCGGAGGTCGAAGTTTGCTATTGGGAACAAGGCGATTTGCTCATGTTTCATACCACCAAAGGGCTCGGTTGGGTCGAATTCACAGCCACCGACGGCGGCCAACCTTTGAAGGGAAAAATGGATTTGAAACTCATCGAACCCGACCACAACATGAGCAATTCCGATTATCATTACATGGGCGGCGCCTTCACAGCGACCGAATCCAAGTTGAAAGCCGATTGATCGACCTTGGCAAGAAAAATTGCACTTTTCCGGCGGCCTGATTTTTCCATAACTTCCGTCCATGTTTCAACGCTTGGTTGATTGGGCCGACCGCCTGCTGATTCCGGTTCTGTTTTTGATGGCGATTACCTTTTCGCTGCGGATGCACCGTGGCTGGGAAATCGGGAAAATCCTCTGGTCAGACGGCGAAGGTTATTATATGTATTTGCCGGCAACCTTTATTTATGGGAGCTGGAACGAATTTGACGGACAAGACGGCCTCCAACAGATCGCCTGCTGCAAAGTGAACGAATCCGGAAAGGTCGTCACGCGCTATACCTATGGTGTGGCCTTGCTTCAGGCACCGTTTTTTGCAGGCGCGCACGCTTGGGCAAGCGCCTTTCAGGGTCCGGGTACTGCACCGCCTGCGGATTGGGGGGCCAAAACAGATCAGCAATGGTCGGAGGAAATGAATCAACGCAAGTACACGCCCCTGCGTGGGCAGGCTACGGGATTTTCTGATACCTACGCACGTGGCATCCTCGTCGCAGCGGCATTTTACATGGCCTTGGGACTTTGGTTCCTCAAGCGCGCCTTACGCAGAATCTTCAGAAAAGAGGTTGCCTTGGCGACAACCGGGCTGGTTTTCTTGGCTACGAATCTTTTTTACTATACCGCCGGCGAAGGCAGTATGTCGCACGTTTATTCGTTTTGCCTTTTTGCAGCAGTCTTGTACCACCTTCCCGAATGGCTCCGCGAAAAAACCTGGAGTCGCAGCCTCATTCTTGGAATCTGTTTTGGACTCATTTTGCTGATCCGGCCAACCAATTTGATGCTGGGCTTGATGTTTCCGCTCTGGGCTGTGTTTTCCATCGCCGAATTGAAGCTTCGTCTGAAGGATTTGATCCGAACCTGGCAAAAGGCGCTTGCCCTCATGTTTGCCGCTGTGCTTGTCGTCGTGCCGCAGGCATTTTACTGGAAAAGCGCATTCGGATCATGGATCGTTTGGTCCTATGGCAACGAAGGTTTTACCAACTGGAACCACCCCGAAATCCTCAAAGTGCTTTTCTCCTATCAGAACGGGCTGTTTCTCTATACGCCGGTAATGCTGCTGGCCATGGTCGGAATTGTCCTGGCCTGGAAAAAACGTGCCTTCAATTCGCCCGTGATTTTGTTGTTGTTCGTGTTGGCGACCTACACTTTTGCAAGTTGGTGGGCTTGGTGGTTTGGCGGCGCTTTTGGGCATCGCTGTTACGTCGAATTTTATGCTTTGCTTGTTATTCCGCTGGCCGTGGTTGTTCAAAAGTTCTTCGAAGCCCGGAGAATGGCCATCAAAATCGCGGGATTGGTCCTTGCAATGGTTTTTGTCTACGCGAATGTCAAAATGGCCATGATGTACAGTCCGCCTTGGGACGGAAACGCTTGGAATTGGGAAAGTTACGTGACAGTCTGGCGCGGTGTCGCAAAATTGACTTGGTGGCCTGGATTTTAGAATTCAGACAAACATTCTCTCAAAACGGGCGATTACGCGGAAAAATGTAGTGTTCTTTCGAATTTGGTTCGATGCCAGCCATCTCTTCGGGGCACCTCGAGCTTTTGAGCGGTGAGACAAGGAGCGTATTCGTTCGAATCCAAAAGCAAGCAGTTTTCACAACGCTGATTGGCAAAACGACCTGAATGCAGGAATCGGGATCAACCCATTCGTTTACAGGCTACTATTTCCGGCCTTGGTTGCGCTTTTGGGATCGAGTCGATAGAGCTTGGCCGGCCGGTGAGCGACGCCGTCTTGCCGTTCGTCGAGTTCAAGCAAGATCCCTTGCGCGAGCATGCGTTTTCGGAAGTTTCGCGTGTCTTGTGGTGTGCCGAGAAGTGCCTCGTAAAGGGATTGCAATTGTGTAAGGGTGAACTTCTCCGGTAGCAGCTCAAAACCGATCGGCTTGTTGAGCACGTCGGCTCGCAAGCGCTCCAGACAAGCATTTACGATTTCCTGGTGGTCGAATGCCAGACGTGGGAGGTCATCGACTGCATGCCAATGCGCTTCTTTGGCCCAATTGGCTGCGCCAAGCTCATAATCCTTGATCTTGATGAGGGAATAGTAGGAAATGGTAATGACCCGCCCAAAAGGGTGACGATCGACCTTTCCAAAGGTCTGCACCTGCTCCATATAAACATCTGTGAGTGTGGTGAGTTCCTTGAGCACCCGCTTGGCTGCAACTTCCAAGTCCTCATTGGGATAGACCAAGTCGCCCGGCAAAGCAAAGTCACCCAAAAACGGTTCTGCCCCGCGTTGGATCAGCAAAAGTTTCAACTTTTCGTTGTCGAATCCAAACACCACACAGTCCACCGAAAATGCCGATTTGAAAAATTCGTCAATCTTGATGGAATAGTATGATTCTACACTTTGTCGGCCAGACATCATTCCCTTGAATTATGAGCTAAATCAAAAGCAAGTATAAGCATCATTCGACAATTTGTGCAGCCTTATTGTAAAGTTTACAATAAGTATCTTTGCGAATAAACGTTGTGCTCTGGGATGAAGTGGGAAAATTCAGCGTGAAAAGGCTATTTATGAGTTGGAGGTCGCTGAATTTATCCTAAAACAAGTCGGCGGCAGGAATTGTTAAGCACCCAGAAAAGTCGAAAAAATCGGGAAGTGCATCAAAGGGAATGCGCTTCTGAAATGTGGCGTCGGGATCAGAATCGTTCTTTGATGAAAAAACTTATTGTAAATGTAACAATAAGTATTAATTTAACCCCTTAATTAGCTTAAAGCATAGGATGCTGCGTCGTGTTTTCCGATATTGGTTGATGGTTTTGCTGCTGGCCGCTGGCGCGGCAGGCAAACTGTCGGCCCGTCAATTGGAACTGACACTGACCGCGATCGTGATGCCATCCGACAGCGAGGGCGTCAATAAGCCCAAGGGAATCAGCCTAAGCGATCCACGCCTCAAGAAGCCGTTGCGCAACCTGAATTTTTCAGGGTATTACCGCTTCTACGGGTTTCACCGCTACATGTCCCAGCCTTATTCGGTCCTGGAGCCAAAGCCGCGAACGATTTCGGTCGGCGACGGCTACCGCGAACCGCTTATGCTGCTCACCATCACGGGAACGCCTGTGAGTGGCGCGACTTTTGGCACCGACATTTTCCTGTATGCTCCCTACCTCGGTAGTACGGCTGGCAACGCCATCTCACTCAACCTCGGCGTGAACTTCTATACCTCCATCAAAACCAGCAATGGCAACTTTGACGTTCATCTAGGGGGCATCAATTGGTATCAACAGAGTCCGCTTACGGTCTGGGCAGCAGACGCCTTCAACCGCTACAGCATTTTCACGCGCGTGCCATGGGAGCCCGCCAATGCCGTGGAGACGCGCTACAAAACTTATTTTGACCAAGGTGCGGTCAATTATGACAACCGCTTTGGCAAACGTGCTTTTCAAGGCATCACACTTTACGGGACCCAACTTCCCTTGGGATTCAATCTGTCGGGTTTCGCGGGGAAAATGCAGAGCAATACGGGCACGTTGCTGCCTGACTATGCCTACGGGGGGCGCTTGGCGCGCGAGTTTGGAAAGAGCAAGCACACGATCGCCTACAATACATTCTCCAACTACACACAGACCGATTCCATCCGTGGCGAAGGCAAAACCTACGGCATCCATACGTTGGAGGGCATGTTCAAATGGAAGGGATTTTTGTTGCGGGGTGAGGCAGGTGGCGGCTATTACAACAGCGAAAGTCAGCAATTGGGATGGGGCGAGGGGGTTAATGTGGATCTTACGACTCCCAAGCGGTATACGGGCATTCCGCTCAAGCTCTCCTATTACCGCATTGCACCCGAGTTTGTCAATGTGAATGCAGCATTTTTGAACACCTCGGTGCTCGAGGCATTGACGGGTGTGCAGGGACTTGGCGCGACCACCCTCACTCCTTTTGCGGGGCCCATGATGGACCTCGGCTTCATGGCCAACAACCGTCAGGGTGCGAGCCTGAACGGCGAGCTCGTGCTTGGGAAGCTCAAAATCAATGCCGGCGTTGGCTTTTCCACGGAGTTGACACGCGGCAATGCCGCAGTCTCCTACAACCACCGTGTGAATTCACTCAGCATCTCAAGATTTGCCTTTTTTGCCAACAATATCGGCCCCTACAGTCACCTCAACACCTATTTTCGGGGCGCCTACGAGGTCGTGAACATCCACAGCAACCTCGATAGCCTGGGTCTACCGCTCTTCACCAAGAGCTACAATTCCACCGATGTACAGGCCAAATACAACGGCAAGATCGGCGGGAAGAACTTCTTCCTTTTCTACCTCGGCACCTACAACAATTCGCAAGATTTCCTGTCGCCGTTGCCTGTCTTCACGGATAAAGCATTCGTGCGAACACTTTACAATGAGTTGGATCTGTATTATCAAGTCCATCCCAAGGTGATGCTTTGCGCCTATGGCGGCCTGGAACGCATCAAAGCCAATATGGAAACCGATTTGGATGTAGTGACGTTATTGCCCCGCGATCAGACAGGACTTGGCTTGGGCTTGGGTCTGGATTTGGAGATCGGAAAGAACACGGGGCTGTTTCTACGGCACCAATGGTATGATTTCAAGGACCAAGCATTTACATTGGAAAAATACCGCGGGCAAGAAACGACGCTGGAACTGAAAGCATTCTTTTGATGGGAAATAGAATACAATATTGTCTGTCTCTTTTGCTCGTCGTCTGGATGGCACTGCCGACGCAGTCACATTCAGGGTCAAGGCATTGCCGACAAGGTTTGGTTCAATGGCCTGGGCAGGGCATTTTTTGCGCAGGACCGCTTAAAAGGCGATGTGCTCGAGCAAGACACGACCACCAACCGCAGTTCCAACGGCGGCCACATGCTCTTGGACCTCAACATTCACGTGAATCCCAATCCCAAACTTGAAATCAGTTCCATTTTACGCTTTCGCACGGCTTTTGGTGGCTTTTGGGGTGCCGGAACAACCGTGCAATTGCGGCAACTCTACTTGCGTGGTATCGTCGGTAAAGGCATCCACTACAGTGTGGGCGACCTTTACCTTAAGCAATCACGCTTCACACTTTTCAACAATCGACAAGAAGGAACGGTCCATCAAGCATCGATCTTCACGCCTTACTCCGACATCGTGAATTATGAGAATTTCTACCAAGATGAAAATTGGCGCTTGCAGGGTATGCAAACCAATTTCACGGTGGAGTTCACGCGTTTCATACGGGCCATCGATTTTGATGGCTTCATTGCCCGTAACCGCGGGGCAGTGTGGCTCGGCAAGCCCGACGAATTGTTTGCCGGAAGCTCCATCAAATTGCGGCAGAGTAAGGCATTTGACCTCGGATTCAATGCGGTAAACCTTTTTGAAATCGCGTCAACCTCCAATGGATCAACCTCGTTTCACAATCCGGTCGGCACCCTCACTGCCAACTACCGCCTCGGAAACGACAGCATGATGGTTGAGTTTTTTGCCGAGGCAGGAATGTCAACCTTGCGTCGCTTGGGTGACTCCCTGGCACCGGCCGACCTGAAGGGCAATTTTGTCGAAGGTGGCGTTTCATTGAATTTGCCCAAAAAAGCTTTGAAGATCCAATTGGCTTACCGCGCCGTGAGTCCAGGCTTTCGCAGCGCGGGGGCGCAAACCAAACGTTTCATGTTTGATGGTAGCAATACGGTATTCCCCAGGCTCACCGATGCACAAGTGCTCCGGCCGACAAGTGCATTTGACATCCTCGCCGATGACTTGCGCTACAATCAGGCTTTGTCACAGAACCTCATGACCTTCGATCCCAAATACAACAATTCCACCCCCTATGGCGACGCAACGCCCAACCGGGCTGGCCTGCATCTGCGTGCCGACTACGCGCCCAAGAGCGAGAAAATCGCCGCAAATCTGGAGCTCGGCATGAGTGGAGAGTTGCAGGGGCAGGGCACATTGCAGCTCAAACGTTTCCTTCTGGGTCGTGTTGGTACGGACGTGAACCTGCACAAAATGCTCGCTTGGAAGCAGAAATTGGTGCTCACCGCAGGCTTGCGATTTGAGCAGACGCAGCGCGGTGGCGACAGCCTGGAGCAGTTGCGCCTGACATCATTGCTCGCGGACGTCGGCGTGAGCGCAGAAGTCGTTCAGAACCTTGAAGTGATGATGGGCGTGAAATTATTTCAGGCCCGAGGCAATGAATATCTCACCGAAAGGAACAAATACGGTGAATTGGTAGACTTGCCCATCTATTTGGTAAACGAAACGCACGGCATCTATGCTGCGGGTGTGCGTTACAATTTTCGGGACGATATTTACTTGCAATTGGCCGGTAACTGGATCAATGTCCACGACCGGAATGGTGCGCTGCCCAAGTATCAAATTCAGCGATTTTTACTCGTCTTCAACATGAATCTGTAGTCGAATGAAAAAGTCAGTCATATTATTTGCCTTGCCTTGCTTTTTGCTGATGTTGAGCATCTCCGGCTGCAAAACCGACGATTTCGACGGGCCGGGCCTCAACGATCTCTACGGCGAATTTGACATTTTGGAACCCATGGCGCTGAGCCGCAGCACGGTCGATTTTGCAAATCAGGAGACCGTGTACTTCACGGCAGCATTTTCCAAAATCATCGACTGGAAAATTGCCATCACGGGTCAGGAAACCGGATCGCAAAAAGTGATCACAGGAAAATCGGCCAAAATCGATGTTTCCAACAGCCTTTGGATGGGAAACACGACGGTGTTCCCGATCTTCGGGGCCGAGGCTTGCGACGTCATGATGACCTTTCTCAACGAGCCCGATACCTTGCGCACGACGCTCACGATCGCCGCACCCAAGACCAATCCAGGCGTTTTGATCGATAATTTTGAACACGGCCTGAACCCGAATTATGCCAATTGGGGCATCCATGGCGTGAATTTTTATCCCGATTCGACCGATCATCCTGCAGCTGAAGGCGATTTCTATTTTCGCTTGAATGGCACGGTCAATTGGGATTGGCTCATCAACAAAATCTCGATTCCGCCATCCGGAGGGGCCACCTATTTCGCTTTGCCCTCCAATCCGAATGACCTGTATTTCAACTGCTTCATATATGGGGAAAGGGACAAGGCCAATACCTTGCTCAAATTTGAGTTCCGCGAAGACGACAATGGCGATGGGACTTACGATGCCAATTCGGAGGATCGGTACGACTATCAAATGAATGTGGACTGGGACGGTTGGCGCCTGTTGAGCTTGGACTACAGTCAATTGGCAACCCCAAGTGATGGTCAGTTTGGCGGTGCAAATGGCAATAAATTCCATCAGCCCGACAAAATTCTTTTGCTGGATATTCTCCTGCTTTCCGATCCCAATCTCGGCGAAGCGCGCTCAGATTTGGACTATATGATTTGGACCACCGGAGGCGCTCTGAACCCTTGAAATCAGTCAAGAAAATATTGCAGATGTTAGTTCTTCGCAGGCGAAGTTGTGCATTTGCCGTGGCTTGCTTGTTGATCACTTCCTGCCTGCTTCCCTCCTGCGCGAGTCTCAAAGAATTGAGCCTTTATGACAACCAAGGCGTTCCGTTGCCGGGGATCAAGGGGTTCACCATGACCGATCTCTACCACGACGGAGTCTCCTCCGAAATGTGGGGTGTTGAGGACGTCGCCTGTAAATTGGTCGAAAAAACAGAAAAAACCGCCTTTCAAGGCACATCTTCCCTCCATTTGAAATGGGACCGCACTGCGGCAGGTTGCCCTTGGATCGGCTTCGGCATCGGCTGGGCCAATTGGTTGGGCAAGGACTTGGGAGGTATTATGGATACCGCAGCGATCCAGTTTTATGCAAGAGTGGACACCGGCACCATCAATTATATCCCGATTGTGTTTTTGCTCGAAGGTTATGACGGAAAGCAAACCGCCTCTGTGATGAATCCGTTGGGCATTGAAGGTGGTAAGATCGGGCAGAACTGGACGAAAGTGAGGATACCTTTGAGCTCTTTTGACTACCGTAAGAGCGGTATCGAATTGAGCAATATCAAACAATTGCTCATGCAGTTTGAGGGCATCGCCGATGTGTACATCGATGAAATGACCATCGTGCCCTTCAAAAGCGAATTTGGCCGTGAGGAGACCAACCTGACTGTCGTTCACGATGCATGTCCGCGCAGTTTGTTTTCAGACGCCCTGCCGCATGCTTGGGGTATCAATCCGCTGTATTGCCGCAATTTCACCATGGACTCCACGCAATTCAAGGCTGGATTTGCTTCCGTTCGGGTGGAAGTGGCCCCGCAAAAAAATGGATGCACGTGGAATGAAATGGGTTTCAACTGGAACAATTGGTTGTACAACGACATCAGCCTGCTCAAAGCAACGGCTGCTTTGCAATTGTACGTGAAGCCCGCGAACGGCAATCAAATGCCTGTTGTGAAACTGGGATTCGAAGACTATAGCAACCATACGGCTTGGGTCGAGTTATCTGAAATCTACAGCGCAAATGCCACATTCGGCCCCGATTGGACCCAAGTCTTGATCCCATTGCGGCAATTTCCCTTTTTGGAAAACAAAGTCGAGCTCACCGAAATCAAAGCATTGAAAATCGCCGTCGAAGGAGAATCAGCCTTTAATATCGACGAAATCAGCTTGGTTGAATTCCGGGGAAACCCCAAAAATCCATTTGGTAAATGATCGAATTGAAACAGATAGTGTTATGAGAAAACAACTACTACTTCTAGCTTTCTGCTTTTTGGCCACTACATGGGCATCTGCGCAGGTCACCTATGACAATTTTGAAAATCAACGCAGGGTCTATTATGACTTTGTGCACGGTACCCTCGATCAATTCAGCAGCAATCCTGACACCACTGGCGCGAATAGCAGCGAAGTTTGCGGAAAATACATACGCAACGCCGCTGAACAGTATGACGTGCTCGTGATTGTGCCCGGCGGATTGATGAACGATGTTTCGGGATATGTCGCTGGCACAAAGACCATGAGCGTCATGGTTTACAGCCCTGCAGCCGGCATTCCGGTCCAAATCACACTGGAAGACTCCGCTGCCGCTGGACCTACCAACTATCCAACCGGTCGCCACAGCGTCTACCTTGCGACGACCACCGTTGCCAATCAATGGGAGACCCTGACATTTGCCTTTGACAACCGCCCCGACCCATCCGTCTCCAATACAGCGGTGACTTCCTTGATTCTGCTCTTCAATCCGGGCACGAACACCAACGCGACGTATTATTTCGACGAACTGATGGGTCCGGAATTCAACGATCCATGTGCAGGTGTTGCCTTGGATCCCCTCACGGAATTCGAAGATTTTGACTGCCACCGCAACCTCTTCTACGAATACCGCCAAGGCTGGCTCACCGAGGAGCCCAATCCAGTGACAAGCGGTGCCAACACCAGTCCTTATGCCGGTAAGTATGCCCGTAATCCAGACATCGGCGGCACCGACGTGATCGTGGCTCGATTGGCTGGCACCCTCGACCTGACCACCCACAACCAAGTGAAAATGATGGTCTATGGTGACACCGCCAATGTCGTCGTCTCCTTGCAAAACGGCACCACTGAAATCCTTGCGGCAAGTGCCCGCATCACACAGCCCAATACTTGGGAGGAACTCACATTTGATTTCAGTCCGATTACGAACTATGTCGGCATCGACCATGCGGTCGTGCTATTCGATCCAGGCAGCATCGATTTTGACATTTTCTGGTTTGACAATTTCAGGCTCAACGGCTTCCAATTGGTGGGCACGGAAAATGCGCAAAACGCTCCCTTGGTGCATGCAGGCATGTTCCCCAATCCGACCAATGGCCGCGCATCGCTGGATTTCAGCCTGCGCAAAAGCGCTGAGGTGCAATGGTCGCTGCGTGATCTTCAAGGACGCACGCTGCTGTCCCAAACCGCGGGCCGCATGGGTGCTGGCAGCCACACCTTGCCCCTGGATGCAACCACGCTTGCGCCCGGTGTATACATGTGGACCTTGCAAGTCGATGGCAGTCAGCAGAGTGGAAAGCTCGTGATCGCACAATGAAAAAAGCGTTGAAATTATTAGGGTTGGTGACCGGGCTTCTATTTGGAAGCCCGGGTCATCCGCTCCTGCAAGCACAATCAGGTGCCATTCCCGTCACCCTGAAGGTAGACAACGGGAATTGGAGCTTGTACCGCGAAGGGAAGCCCTACTATGTCAACGGCGCCGGCGGACAAACGGAGCTCGACAAAGTCGTTGCCTGTGGCGGCAACACGATCCGCACCTGGAGCGACGACAACGCGGGCAAAATTTTGGATGAAGCGCAAGCGCGCGGCCTCACGGTTTGCCTCGGCCTTTGGGTCGGGCACGAGCGCCATGGATTTGATTACAACGACAAATATGCCGTCGCAGGGCAATTGGAAAAATTCCGCGAGACTGTGACCCGCTACAAGGACCATCCCGCGCTGCTCATGTGGGCAGTGGGCAATGAAATGGACCTGTTTTACAAAAACTTCAAGGTTTGGCCTGCGGTGGAGCAGATTGCCAAGATGATCAAGCAAATCGACCCCAACCATCCGACAATGACGGTCACAGCGGGAATCGACGTCGCTGAGGTGCAAATGATTCGCGAGCAATGCCCTTCGATTGATATCCTCGGCGTGAACACCTATGGCGACATCGGAAATGTGCCCGACAAAATCCGCAGCTTCGGCTGGCGTGGCCCCTATATGATCACCGAGTGGGGCCCAAACGGCCACTGGGAAAGTCCGAAATATGAATGGGGCGCAGCCCGTGAGCAAACCGGGGCAGAGAAAGCCGACATTTACCTCGAACGCTATCAGAAGTACATTGCCGCCGACAAGACGCTGAGTATCGGCTCCTTTGTGTTTTTGTGGGGCAACAAGCAGGAAACGACCGCCACTTGGTATGGGCTGTTCCTGAAATCGGGAGAACCGACCGAGGCTATCGACGTGCTGCAATATGCGTGGAGCGGCGCATGGCCGAGTAACCGCGCGCCGCGCGTGAGCGGCATGACCATTGACGGCAAACCCCACCGCGAAAACATTTACCTCGTACCCGGCAAAACGTATGAGGCCGTGGTCGATGCCGTTGATCCCGAAAACAGACCAATGCAGATCAAATGGGAATTTATTCCTGAAAGTACGGAAACCAAGGCTGGCGGCGATTTCGAGAAGGCACCTGAAGCAGTCGATGGTTTGATCCTCTCACAAGATGGAAACAAGCTGCAGTTCAAGGCGCCGAGAGAAGCCGGGGCCTACCGCTTGTATATCGTGGCCAAAGACGATGCTGGCAAAGTCGGCATTATGAATACACCCTTTTTCGTAAAACGATGAATTGCGTATGTTGAAGTATAAGCTGTTGGGTTTGTTGTTTTTGGGCTTGGCATTCAGTGCCATCGGGCAGAATGTTACTTTCAGGGTCGACATGCGCAATGAGAATGTCGCAGGTCAAGTGCGCCTCACTGGAGGCTTTGTAGACTGGTATGATGGCATGCTCGAAATGAGCGACCTGAACAACGACGATGTCTATGAAATCACCCTGCAGCTTCTCCCCGGCCAATACGAATACAAATTTCTGAATGGAAATTGGTCAGGCACAGAACTTTTGACGAGCCCGACGGCTGCTTATTGCACCAAAAGCTCGAATGGCAATACCAACCGAATCTTGCAACTCGGGCAAAATGATACGATTTTGCCAGTCGTCTGCTTCGATTCCTGCATGGCTTGCGGCCCATTCACGGCACCCGCTGTAGTGAACGTCACCTATCAAGTCGACATGACGGCCTTGGGCAGTGGCGCAACGTATGTCACGGGCAACAGCCTCGACAACTGGTGTGGCAACTGCATCCTCATGTCGGACGTCAACAATGACCTCATTTACGAAGTAACCCGCCCATTGGCCCCTGGCATGCATGAATTCAAGTACACGCGCAATGGTTGGACGACTGCTGAAGCCTTCTCTCCTGGTGCGCCTTGTACGGTCACCAATTTCAATTTCACGAATCGCTCGGTGTACGTGCCCATGGGTGCGGGTGCCATTACGCTCCCCGCCTCCCCCTGGAACGGCTGCCCCCCACACGATGTCAATATGTACTTGGAGGTCGACATGAGCCAAACTGTCGTTGCACCAGCCGGCGTGTTTGTTGCCGGAAATTTCAACAATTGGAGTACGACCGCCTCGCCACTCAAGGACCTTGGGCATGGAATCTGGGGCATCAATGTCGTCGCCAAAGCGGGAGACAGCCTGCGGTATCATTTCCTGAACGGCGCGACGGCAGAAGTCGTGCCTGTCGCATGCAATGATGGCAATGGCGAACGCCTGCAAATTGTACCTGACGCGACGCCGCGCATGGCTGCAGAATGCTTTGGTGGTTGCGGTCCATGCCAGGATGCGCGCTACCTCCTTTGGTCAGATGAGTTTGACGGCCCCAACATCGATGCCAGCAAATGGAATTATGACATCGGAAACGGTGTCGGGGGCTGGGGCAATACCGAGCAGCAGTTTTACACGGCAAGCCCTGACAATGCCAGCATTGTCAACGGCAATCTTGAAATTACCGCTCGCTTGCAAAGCCTTTCCGGCTTTTCCTACACCTCTGCACGCATGACGACGCGTGGAAAGGGCGATTTCACTTACGGACGCATCGAAGCAAGTTTGAAATCTCCCAAAACCCAGGCGATATGGCCCGCTTTCTGGTTGTTGCCCACCGATCAAGTTTATGGCGGATGGCCCAGCAGTGGAGAAATTGATGTTTTTGAGCTCATCGGCAGTGCCCCGGACCGTGCCCATGGCACGATTCACTACGGCCCCGCACCGGGTGCAGGACACTTCATGGATGGCAGCTATTACGATCTGCCAGGCGCAGACGACTACGCAGATGGTTTCCATGTTTATGCGATCGAATGGGAACCCAATGAAATTCGCTGGTACATGGACTCGGTGTTGTATCACTCGGTGAGCCCATGGGAGATTTCTCCTGCCGATTGGCCTTTTGACCAGAACATGCACATCCTCCTCAATGTTGCGGTGGGCGGCTATTGGCCCGGCTACCCCAATGGCAGCACGCAATTGCCGCAAACGATGACGGTCGAGTATGTGCGGGTCTACAGTTCTACACCCTTGGCGACCACCGAACCCACGGTCGAGCCAATGCTGCAGGTCTACCCCAATCCCTCCAACGGCACTTTCCAATTGGACTTGGGAATCGAACCCAAGGGCGCTGTCAGCATGGCAGTTTTGGATTTGCAGGGGCGTGTTGTGCTCACTCAAAACCTGCGTACGCGGCAATCTAGTTTTGAGCTGAAGGATCAAGCCGCCGGGATCTACTTTTTGCGGGTAGATGGTCAGAAAGGCAATGTGATCAAGAAATTGGTGCTGGTCGATTGAGGCTGGCGAATTGGGAAATGGGATTTGACAATTTAGTAGAGTGTGCTACAAGGCAACTTCTTTGTTTGGCCTGTTGCGAATCATAGCTAGATATTCTTGGGCCGCCATTTCGAAGATATCAGCATCCATTCCATCTGACTCACTTCGAGGATCACTATCGTCGTTGTGGTTGATCAGAGCCAGTCAAACGACCAATCCGATGAAGGGGTGCCTCCCCAAAGTGCGTTATTCGCAGGAAAAGCTCATCGTTGGAGGAAAAAAGGAGGCCAAGTTCGTCCTGAACTGCTTCACGCTTAGGGTCAGAATGTGATATGAGAAGCTTCCTTCATTGGCCTGCACAAGACTGAGATTTTCTAAACCATTGTAATGGACATCATCAGGTTTGCCTTTGACAAGTCTTGAAAGTCCAATGAACAATAGATTCGTGCCCCTTGCCCTGGCAAAGTCCAATTGAGAAAAGGCGCAGAATCGAATCAAAAAAGACAAGCCATTACCAATCAAAGAACATTCAGGAGCAAATCCCCTATTCCGGGGGTTCCAGAAGATACCCAATTGGACCTTGATTATCAAGGAAACTGGAAACAGGTTGTCAAATAGATATCTTCGAAAACCGATGTTGACTGTAGTCCAAGTCCCGGTTTATAAAAAAGAAAAGGCGCAGCGGAATGAGTCGCTGCGCCTTCCAAAATATTCAAAAACTCAATTAATACTTCACAACATTAAAGCTGCTGAAAGCTTCTTTTGATTGCACAGCAACCAGATATACGCCAGCGTGCAGCGCACTCAGGTCGAGGGCAACTTGGTTGGCATCTGCCTTTTGTTGATACACCAGCTTGCCCATGACATCAAAGACTTGGATCGACTCCATGGCCTGCTCTGCCTGAATCCGAAAGCCACCCGTGGTGGGGTTGGGATAATACTGAAGGCCAACGAGTTCTGGACGTTCGACAGCGACAAGATTGCCGAATTCCACGTCATCAAAATAGTAGGTCTTTTGGCCAGCCGTGGCGCCGTCGACACCAAAATTGAAGAAGATCGACAACAGGTCGTAGGTATTGCTGAGATTCAGCGCTGGAGTTCCAGTCACTTCATTGGAAAAATCGAAGACCAATGTTTCCCAACCGCCAGCCACCGTCGTGGTCTTTTCCGTTTCGACCGTGATCGTATTGTTGAGGTGATCCTCGGCCTTGAGGCGGATTTGAATTCCTGCATCGGGCGACCATACACGTACAGAAATGAAAGTCTCCATCATCGTGAATGGAATGGCCGTGGCCAAACCGCTCGGGGTGCTGATCGTGGTGCCGGCCCAAGACTGGGCACCCGCGCCTTTGATCGTTTCACCAACATGGTTCAGGGAATCGGTGGGATCGACGATCACCTGTGAGGCATTGCCTCCAAAATCGGTCATCGTGTAGTCCACCATCGAGTCCTCAAATGTGATTGGAAGGTCGATCTGCATCAGCGGATTGGCGGGTGCACCAAACATGACATCGTCAAAGAAGTAGGTTTTGGAACCGGCAGTAGCGCCATCGACACCAAAGTTGAAGAAGATCGAGACCATGTCGAAGGTATAGGTCAGATTCAGTGCGGCCGTACCGGGAGCTTCATTGCTGAAGTCAAAAACAAGTGTTTCCCAAGCATTGGCAACCGTTGTGGTGGCTTCCGTCTCGACGGAGCGGGTCGGATTCGTGTGGTCTTCGGCTTTCAGACGCACTTGGATGCCTGCATCGGGTGACCAAACCTTCACGGACATCTTGGTATCGGTGATGGTAAATGGAATGGCAGTGGCCAACCCCATCGGTGTGCTGATCGTGGTACCGGACCAGGTCGGGGCAGTGATACCTTTGATCGTCTCGGCAATGTGATTCAGGGAATTGTTGGGATCGACGATCACTTGCGAGGTATTTCCTCCAAAATCGGTCATCGTGTAGTCGGTGGTTGTCCCTTCAAAAGTGATCGGCAGATCGATTTGATCAAGCGGCATCACCGGAGCACCAAACATGACATCGTCGAAGTAGTAGACTTTGACGCCGGCAGTATTTCCGTCGGTACCAAAGTTGAAGAAGATCGACATCAAGTCGTAGGTGTTGCTCAGGTTGAGTGCGGCAGTATTCGCCACAGGCAGGCTGAAGTCAAACAGCAACGTATCCCATCCGCCAGCCACAGTCGTCATCGTTTCTGTCTCGCAAGTGATCGTGTTGTTGGTGTGGTCTTCGACTTTGAGGCGGATCGGAATGCCTGCATCAGGTGACCAAATACGCGCGGATACTACCGTATTGTTGATTGCAAATGGAATCGGATTTACAAATCCCAAACCCGTGCTGATGGTTGTTCCAGCCCACGTTTGTGCGGCAAGTCCCTTGGTGGTGATCCCAACATTGTTGAGCGAATTGAGCGGGTCAGCACCGACAACCGTAGCGTTGTTGCCAAAATCGGTCATCGTGTAATCCACCGTTGGCACGTCAAATGTCACAGGAAGATCGATTTGCGTCAACAATGGACCACCACTGCTGATGAGCTGAATGTCGTCAAAAAGGAAAGTGAAGTTCGCGCTACCGTTGCCGGCCACACCCAGATCCCAAATGAGGACAATTTTTTGGTAGGAATTCGAAGTGTTAATGGCCGAAAAGTCAAAAGTGAGCTCTTCCCAGGCATTCGCCACAGTCGACGTGTCTTCACGCTCAAAGAAAACGGCTCCATTGCTGATGTTTTCCACCTTGAACAGCACCCTTGCACCTACACGGGGCGAATAGACCTTCATTTTCCAAATCTTGTTCACGGAGAAGTCGATCGGATTGGTCATTTGCAGATAGCTGCCTGCCCAAACCTCAGGCGCATTTTTTACCATCTGCCCCACTTTGGTGCTGGTATTGATGCCCGATGATTGTGGGTTGTTGATCACTGTGGCTACACCGCCCCCGAAATCTGTCCAGGTATACGAAATCGTACCCGACTCAAAGTCGATCGGCGGTGCCAATGCCTGACCATGGGCAAATCCAAACAAAAACAAAGGAACTAGAAGTAGAAGCTTTTTCATATTCATACTGATTTATTTAGCCGTCAAAATGAACGAATGTAAAGCAAGTTATGAATTCTAGGCGAATTATTGTACATTTTACAATAACTATTTTACGAGGAAAATGTTCCACCCGTTTTCGTAGGATTTGGATCAGAACCAAAGCCGCTGAAAACATTCATCCAAATGCGTAAAATCGTCGACAGAGCCCCCAAACCACTTCAGGCGGCCATTTACAATCCAACAAAGAAGTCAACAATTTGACGAATGACCGCCCTGCTACTTCTCTCCTTCATTCCAATCCCAGGCAGCTTGGAAGCGCTTGCTAAGGGGACCGATCATCACCGTGAAGTCCCCAGGTTCGACGCGCCAGCGATTGTCCCGATCCACAAAGGCCAAGTCCTTCCTGTCTAACATGAATAGGACAAGCTTGCTTTCACCCGGTTGCAGGCTCACTTTGTCGAATCCCCGCAAACGCCTCGCAGAAGGCGTGATGCTTGCATACTCATCGCGCACATACAATTGCACGACCTCCTTACCTGCCCGATTGCCGGTATTGGTGACTTGCACACTGATCATGACCGAATCCAAAGCGCCGACAGTCGTCTTGTTGACCAGCAGTTCACTGTATCCAAATTGGGTATAGCTCATCCCTTCTCCAAAACGATACTGTGGGCGGATCGCATTGTTCCCGAATTGTGGGTCTCGCGTCTCCGAAGTCTTATAATCGTCGTGGATCAGGTCGCCTGTATAGCGCGGGTATGTGTACGGGAGTTTTCCCGATGGATTGATGATCCCATAGAGGACCTCCGCGATCGCTTGGCCACCTTCATCTCCGGGCAGGTAGGCCATCACAACGCCTTTGGCCAACGGTTCGATAGCAGAAATGATGCGTGGCCTGCCTTCAAGCAAGACCAAAACAATCGGTTTTCCAGTGCGGGCAGCCTCTTGGACCAATGCCTGCTGCGCCTGCGACAAGTCGAGCGACACGATGTCACCCGGCTTCTCGGTACTCGGCTTCTCGCCGATGCACAAAACGATGACATCGGCTTGCGCTGCCGCTGTGGCGATGGCCGGTGCCGCGCTGTCGGCAAAGGACATATCGAGCAGGGTGACGTTGGCCGGGCCCCCGATGGTCCGCATGGCCTCAAATACCGTCGATTTTCCAGCAGTGTTGAAGCGCGTCTCCTCGCCCTGCCATGTATGCGTCCATGCGCCATTGAGCGCATTGAGTGAGTGCGCGCCCGGACCTGCAACCAGCACACGGCTTGTTTTGGACAGCGGTAGCACGGCGTTGTCATTCTTGAGCAAGGTCACGGATTCGCGGGCAGCATTCAGGGCGATGTCGGCAAATTCCTTGGAGGCAAATTTCCCAAATCCATCCAGATTCGGGAGCGGATCATCAAAAAGGCCCAGCTTGAACTTCACTGTCAAAATACGTCGCACAGCCTCATCGAGGCGGCTTTCGGGGACCTCACCCTTGCGCACGAGATCGACGAGGTACGTCGCGAAATCAAATTGCAGCGGCACCATGCTCATGTCCATCCCTGCCATCACCGCCATTTTCACAGCCTCACGCTCCGTTGCGGCAACCCGGTGTACCGAGTGAAGCATCTTCACATCTTCCCAGTCAGAGACCGTGAATCCTTTGAAGCCCATCTTGCCGCGCAAGGTGGTCGTGAGGAGGTCATAATTGGCGTGAACCGGAATGCCATTGATCTCGCCCGAATTGATCATGATCGTCTGTGCCCCGGCATCGATGCCAGCTTGAAAAACGGGTAAAAAGTACTCTTTGAGCTGCCGATCCGAGATCCAGGCTGGTGTGCGGTCCTTGCCGGAAAGCGGCATCGAGTAACCGACAAAATGTTTGAGGCATGCCGCGACTTTTTCAGAATCGGCACCCAGCGAATCGCCTTGGTAGCCCTTCACAATCGCAGTTGCCATGGCTTTTGCCAGAAAGACATCTTCTCCAAATGTTTCAAATATGCGAGACCAAAGCGGTTGCCGGCCAAGATCGAGGACAGGTGAAAAATTCCATGGAATGCCTGAAGCGCGGGTCTCATAGGCCGTCACCATTCCGCATTGCGCAGCAAAACGGGGATCCCAAGTTGCAGCCAAACCGATTTCCTGAGGGAAAAGCGTAGCTCCTACCGTGTAGTTCGCGCCGTGGATCGCATCGACGCCGTACAATACGGGTAGTTTGGGGCGACCGGCCGGAGTTTTGTAAGCATGGATTTCCTTGAGAAGGCGGTGCCACGTCGGCAGATCCATGGTGTGACCCACATTGTTGAGGATGGAGCCTACGCGATAAATACCGAGTGCAGAATCCAGTTTCATCTGATCAAAAGCCGCCGGCAATTTGATCTTGCCGTTACCATCCCTTTGCAGCAGCATTTCCAGCGTCACCTGTGTCATTTGACCTGCCTTTTCCTCCAAGCTCATTTGGGAAAGCACTTGCTCGACCTGCTTGTCATAACGGGAAAGGGGGCCGTCTTGATAGGCCTGGTTTTCAACTTGCGTGCTGGGTTCGATGCCCTTGCAGCCGATCGTCATCACCAAAGCGAAGGCAGACAACGTTACCCAACTTATGGGCATTTTACGCGGAGAGGAAGCGCCTGAGCGTACTTTGTGCATCATTGGCAGGAGCCAATTGGCACCCAAAACAAGCATTAGCCCGAGCGAAGCCAACATCCATCCGAAGTCCATCACCATTTGATTCAGTGTTAAATTCCCATCAATTAACGCAAAATAAGCTGTTAAATTTAGGGAGTACTGGCTTCTTGTGCAAATTACAATAAGGCGCATACCCCTTCCGCAAACGCCTACCGCTCTTAGCCGACGAATGTTTGCAATTCGATTTGAGATCTACCCCACCCTTTTTCGCCGGAAAAATGAATCCCTGCAAATGTTGGTCACGGACAAACCAGCAAATACATGGGATACTTGAGTAGCATCAATTCCCCGGAATTCTACCAAATATCAGATTTTCCAAGCTGCGTCCCAAAAATTGAGATTTGCACTTTTTTGAATATGAGGGATTTACGCGCTCATGCGCCTACATAAGCCTAACCTTTGGTATTGCCATCCGTACAGAAACCATGGATTTTGCCTCCTCAGATCAGAAGTTGAACAGCAAGGGTTGCGTGGATTGTTGATTCGGATGTAAAAACGTTTCGGTTATGGATGCTGCGAAAAAAAGGGACCGTTCCTGGGGACGGAAGGAATTCTTTTTGGGTATGTTTTTGGTGGCAGGGCTGACGAATGGGGTGGCTGCCGCCGATTTGGAAAAGGAATTTGTTTGGAAGAGCTTCGGCGAATCGGAAACATTAAAAGTCAAGGTTCCCGAGGCGATGCATTCCCACTATGCTGGCAAGACCCGCTCCTATCAGTATGGAAACTACATCAAGGAAGATGTTGGTTTTGAACTCACTGCACGCTTGGCTGCGGCATTTGACCGGCGGGCGATCGAGGAAAATCTGACCGAATGGGAGAAGATCAACATGGTGATCGACTTCGTCCAAAGCCTTCAATATCAAACAGAAACGGGCGAATACCCCAAATACCCGATCGAAACGCTGCGCGATGGCGGCGGTGATTGCGAAGACACCTCCATCCTACTCGCCGCCGTGCTTGACAAAATGGGCATCGACTGTGTGCTGCTGTCGCCTCCCGGCCACATGTCCGTCGGCCTTTCCATCACGGGCCTCACCGGCCAACATTATCTTTGGGCAGGCAAAAAGTACTTCTACGTCGAAACAACCGGTCAAAACTGGGAAGTCGGCGCCGTTCCCGCTGCCTATCAGGGAACTGCCAAAATCTACGCTTTGCCTGCATCCACCACGGAAAGGCACACCGCCGTTGCACATACGATTGCAACCGACGAACCCGCCGAGGAAGCCCTTTTGTTGTTGGCTTTTCACCGCTCCCCTAACGGATTTGAAGATCCGAAAACCCACAAAAAAGTGTATCAATACAGCGTACACCTCGAAAGCGACGCCGCCACACTCGGCGAAATCCAAGAGGTGCAATACCGCAAAGTGGCCTCCTCGACCGCGGAACAAGGAAAAATTCTTTGGATGCGCGCCTATGACCTGGAAAATCAGTTCCGGCAGGAATGGACCGATGCGGGACATGTCCCCATACAAGTGCGGATTTTCTTCAAGGACGGTTCCATGGTGCAGACGCTGATTGACTTCGCGCCCAACATCACAGCGGATTGATCACCACCAACCCGGCTTGCTGCGTTTCCGCGTCGATGTCGACCGTGATCTGCCACCCAAGCCAAGCACACCCAAGATGCCGCGCGTGACTTCGCGCACGATGGTCGTCCCCACCGAACTCGTTGCCACACGCTCAAACGTGCTTTTCTGCGAACGTTGCGTACGGGATTCGCGCTCCTCCTGTTTGCGGCGAAGTTCATCCTCCTTTTCTTTCAATTCGGCTTCCTTGCGTTGCAATTCAGCTTTTTCAGCAGCTTCTTCTGCCTCGGCGAGCTTTTCGTTGAGCAATTCGTAGGCGCTTTCACGGTCCATTTCCGTGTTGTATTTGTTCACGAGCTTGGAACTGCTCACGATCTCGCGCACCTCTGCATCCGAAAGCACGTCCATGCGTGACTGCGGAGCGCGCAAGTAGGTATGCACGAGGGGCGTCGGAATGCCTTTTTCGTCGAGGGCGGTCACCAAAGCTTCGCCGATGCCCATTTGGGTGAGCAATTCGTCGACTTGGTAATATTCTGTAATCGGGAAGTTCTCGGCGGCAAGTTTGATGCCTTTTCTATCCTTGGCGGTGAATGCGCGGAGTGCATGTTGCACCTTCAGACCCAATTGCGAAAGCACCGCTGTCGGCACGTCATCCGGATTTTGTGTGCAGAAAAACAACCCGACGCCTTTGGAGCGGATGAGCTTGACCATCGTTTCGATTTGGTCCATCAGCGCACCCGAAGCCTCCTCAAAAATCAAGTGGGCCTCGTCGATGAAAATCACCAATTTCGGCGCATCCATGTCGCCTTCTTCCGGAAATGTCTGGTAAATCTCAGCCAACAGACACAACATAAACGTCGAAAACATCTTCGGACGGTCTTGGATATCATTCAGCCTCAAGACATTGATCACGCCGTAGCCATCGTCGCTGATACGGGTCAAGTCTTCCACTTCGAATGACTTTTCGCCGAAGAACAACTCTGCACCCTGTTGCTCCATTTCCACGATTTTGCGCAGAATGATGCCGGTCGTGCTTGTGCTGACCTTGCCGTATTCCTTTTCAATCTCCGCCTTGCCTTCGTTGGTGATGTATTGCAGCACCTTTTTCAGATCCTTGAGATCCAGCAACGGCAGGCAATTGTCGTCGCACCATTTGAAGATCAAGGAGAGCACGCTCCCCTGTACATCATTCAGCTCCAAGATCTTGCCCATCAACACCGGCCCGAATTCAGAAACCGTCGCACGCATGCGTAAGCCATCCTGCTTGGAAATCGTCAAAAGTTCAACAGGATAGCCGTTGGGTGTCCATGGGAGACCGATTTTGTCTTGACGTTCCTTGATTTTTGGATTTTCAGTTCCGGCCGCGGCCAACCCGCTGATGTCGCCTTTGATGTCCATCATCAGGACCGGAATGCTGAGCAAGGAGAGATTTTCGGCGAGGACTTGGAGGGTTTTGGTTTTTCCGGTTCCGGTCGCGCCGGCAATCAAGCCATGCCGGTTGAGCGTTTTCAGCGGAATGCTCACCATGGCATCGGTCAGGAGCTCGTTGTTGAGCATGGAAGCACCCAACGTGATCGATTCACCCTTGAAGGTGTATCCCGCCTGAACCTTTTTGACAAATTCCTCCTTGTTGGCCATTGTTTTCTGTGTTTCTGAATTGAGTCAGCAAAAATAGGATTTTTTGGGAATGGATGCCCGTTCAAACCCGCCTTCGCTGAATTTGAGGATATGACTTTTGACATGGAAGCAGTTGAGGATTGGAAACGGTATAAGATTCAGGTTGAGATGGCAGGAAAAAAGAAAACTATCCCGTTTCCTTGGATTTCATGATCAATTGAAATAACCGTTTGTATCAGTCGATGAAGCAGACTCCAGTATCGGACGAATGATCATTCACGGTTGCCAATTCATCCAAGCGATACGTTTCACCATTGTCAAAAGTGATGAATTCCGCCCCGCTTCTCGTGAAAACGTCCTTGATTTTCGTATCAAATCTATTCATCCCGCCCTTCAATAGGACAGTGACCGTTTGAGCCCGGGTAGCAAAATCGAGCAATCGGTCATGGAAACCGCAATTCACGGGAATATATCGCTCAGGGCTCATCAAGAATGCAGTTTAGCCAGCTTACCCAAATCCTCGGGCGTGTCCACCGCCTGCGATTCGAGAGTTGTTTCGGCGACGTAAATGGGCATGCCGTGTTCCATCCATCGCAATTGCTCTAAGGATTCGGCCTTTTCCAGCATCCCGCGTTGCATCCCTCGTATGCGCGAGAGCCCTTCTTTGGAATAGCCATAAATGCCAATATGCTTGAAATAACCGCGTTCGCGCAAGAATTCTGCCTCCTGCGTCGTGTCGCGCATATACGGGATCGGACTCCGGCTGAAATAAATCGCTTGACCGTCCAATGCAAAAACGACCTTGATCGTATTCGGATTTTGCAATTCGTTCAAGTCGGCCAATTGCTTCACAAGCGTCCCGACAAAGGCGCCCGTGCGGCTACGCAAGATATCGCAGACTTGGTCGATTTGTCGCGGATCGATATAGGGTTCGTCGCCTTGAATGTTGATGTAGGCTTCAAATTCAGGCATTTTCTCGGCGACTTCCAAGATTCTGTCCGTGCCGCTCGGATGCGCATTCGAAGTCAAAATGACCTTGCCGCCAAATCCCGTCACATGGTCGAAGATGCTTGCATCATCCGTGGCAACATAAACGTCGGCCAAACCCCGTGCTTTGCAAGCCTGTTCATAGACGCGCTGCACCATTGACTTGCCTGCGATCTCGACCAAGGGCTTGCCCGGAAAGCGCGTCGAAGCAAACCGCGCTGGAATCACTCCCAAAATTTTCATGCACCCGTGATTTTTTTCACGATCAAACTTAAGCTTTTCACGCGTTCGATAATCACGCGCTCGCCTTTTCCGATGTAACCTTCGTTGGCCTCGGCATCATATTGTTTGCCACCTATATATATGTGTCCTACCGGGCGCAGGTCCGTGATCGCATCAGCCTCCAATCCTACCAAGGCCAAAAGATCTTTGGGCAACGCGGTATAGCCATCATTTTTATCCTGTGTTGTTTGGTCGACAAACGGATGGGCCGCTTTGGAAGAAACCAGGAATTTCGCGGCCCAAAGCACGAGAATGATCGCGATGCTCAGAAAGACCAGCACGGAGGCCACCGTACTCAAAATCTCAGGCAGGGTGACATAGTCGAGATTCGTTCCATTGTTTTCCAGCATGGCAGCCGTGACCCCTAACAAGGTCAAAATCAGCCCTAAAACACCTGCGACGCCAAATCCCGGCAAGACAAACAACTCCAAGGCCAAGAGAATGACACCGAGAATGAACACCGCAACTTCCCAGCTTTCAGCAAGTCCATTCACATAATGCGGCACAAAAAAGAGGAAGGCGGCCATCAGTGCAATGATCCCGCCTTTGCCCATCCCGGCAGTTTTCAATTCCAGAAAAATGCCCGCAAACAACAAAATCAACAAAATCGAACTCACCGCGGGGAGATTGAGAAAGTCGATCACTTTGTCGGCTTTGGTGCCTTCGTAGTAAATGAGCTGCGCATCCTGCAAACCGAATGCAGCTGCAACTTCTTTCAAATTCGCCTTTGTTCCTTCGGAATAGCCGTTGGCAATCGCATCTTGATTGGTAAACGTAATCACCTGTCCGGCAGGGCTCAGGCCTGGAATTTCCAGGTTTTGGTCGACCATTTTCTCGGCAATCTTGGGATCGCGGCCCTTCACCTCGGCGGTTGCGCGCATCACGCCGCGCCAATAGCTCTGATATTTGTCGATGGCGGCTGCGCCCGTTTCACCATCCACGACGGTCGCCGCGCCGATGCTTGCTCCGGGAGCCATGAAAATCGAGTCGCAGGCGATGGAAATCAAGGCGCCTGCCGACCCGGCATTGCGATCGATGAAGACTGCGGTCGGAATCTTGCTGTCGAGGATGCGGGCACGAATGGTGTCTGCAAAATCCACGCGTCCGCCGTAGGTATCGAGGTGAATGATGACCAAATCGGCCTTGGCCTCTGCTGCGGCATTAAATCCTCTGGTGAAATAGCGGGCTGCCGGACCGTGAACTTCGTCCTTCAAAGTCAGCACAAAGACCTTTTGTTGTGCCGAAAGCATGTTCAGGAAGGCAAAAAAGCCCAAAAAGGCGATGAAAAAACGTTTTGTGTAAGGGTTCATCTCAATTTCTTGACCAATCTTTGTCCTTCATTACTCTAAATTTAGGCAAATAGTTTCAATTCCCGTCGCAGATGTTGAAAATGCAAAGTCATCGGTTTGAAGCGCTTGTTTGGACAGTGCGTGTGGATGCAAAGGCGTCCACTTTGGCAGTGCAATTGCGAGATGGCACCCCAAAATGGGCGGGTTATTGCATGATCGACCTTGCAACCGGGCAAACCGGCCCGATCATTTCGCTCGAAAATGCCTGGTGGACCGAATTATTGGGCGTTTCGGGCAATTTGATGCAGATCGGGCGCTACGGTGACGGCGCATTGCCTGTCATTTCCGAAACTTTTGCCATTGACGGGACCCAAGCCTTGGTCATCACAGACTTCCAATGGAATCCTGAGGTACAGGAAGAAGAATTGAAGGTCCCTTCGAATCTTGCGAATCCCTCCATCGACCTCAGTCCTACCCCACTTCCAGGAAGTTGGGTCGCCGAATTGCAGCAAAAATCCTTGCACCTGCGCGCATGGCATCACGCGGACGTAGCAGGCGCCTCCCTCCGCTTGGGAATCTGGTCGGATGCAACCCTTCAATTCCAAATAACCCTTGAAGAAAACATGGACAAGCTCAATCCCTCGCCCTTTTTTGTGGCGGGCAATTGGCTGATTTTCATTCGCAACCGAATGGAACTTTGCTGGATCAATCTTGCCGAATCCTAAGCTCAGTCCTGATCAAGGACGTCCTTGACGGCTTTCAACTTGGCGCGAAACTCGTCGGTCACCTCGGGAAAGTGCATGTCCAGACTTTTCAATTCGCCGAGAATGATCCGCGAAATGATCAAGCGTGCATTTTTCTTGTCGTTGGCAGGAATCACATACCACGGAGAATTGGGCGAACTCGTCTTGTCGAGCAGTTCCTGGTAACAATCCATGTACTTTTCCCAGTCTTTGCGTTCTTCGACGTCTTGCAGGCTCATCTTCCAGTTCTTCTCCGGCTGATCAATGCGATCGAGCAAACGGCGCTTCTGCTCTTCTTTGGAAATGTTGAGGAAGAATTTGACCACGCGGCAACCGTTGCGGTGCTGGAAATCTTCGAAGTTGTTGATGTCCTTGTAGCGGTCTTCCCAGATTTTGTTTTCGTCAGCGATGAGGTCTTTAGGGATGCGCTGGTAATTGCGCAGAATTTCGGGATGGACTTTGACCACCAACACCTCTTCATAATAGGAGCGGTTGAAAATGCCGATTCGCCCACGTTCGGGAAGGCAGCAGGTCGTGCGCCACATCCAATCGTGGTCGAGTTCCATGTCGCTCGGTCGCTTAAATGTAAACACCTGTACACCCGTCACATTGATGCCTGACATCACATGTTTGATCGCACCGTCCTTACCGGCCGTGTCCATGCCTTGAAAAATCAGCAACAGCGAATAGCGGTCGTAGGCATAGAGCATGTCTTGGAGCGACTGCATTTTCTCCGTGTATTCGCCCATCAAATCCTCGTACTCGTCCTTGTTTTTGTAAACATCCGGGATTTCGGTCGGGATTTTGGAAAGATTGGCCGATTTGCCCGGCGCATAGCGAAAGTCTTCTATTTTGATCTTGGATTCCATTTTCAATGCTAGCTAAAAGCGATGATGCCCTTGGCAGCCGTGGAAATTTAGCAAAAATCCCGAAACAAAGCTGATTTGTTCAATTACGAAACGACCGGGGCCTAGGAAAACTGCCAGAAATCCATTGTGTTGATGCCCTTGAACCGATTCGAGGATTTCCGCTAGATTTGCCGCATGGTGAATTTGAAGAATCATTGCGGCCTTTTCCAATTGAGGATTGCTGCCTTGGTTGTGCTGCTCGTTGCGAATCTCCCTGTTTTCGGGCAAGGCCGCATCAAATTTGAGAAAACGCGACACGATTTCGGGGAAGTCAAGGAAGAGAATGGCTTGGTCGGAACCGTCTTCGAATTCAACAACGAAGGCTCCAAACCGCTCAAAGTGCTCTCCGCCAAGGCTTCCTGCGGATGTACAACCCCCGTTTTCAGCCGTGATTCGATTTTACCTGGTGAAAAGGGCAAGATCAAGGTCGAATACAACCCCATGGGCAGGCCGGGGATGTTCAACAAGGAAATTCTGGTGGAAACCAATGGTTCGCCGCAGTATGTCAGCCTCACGATTCACGGCAAAGTCACGCCGCGCGTGCGCGGGCCGGTGGATTTCTACCCCTTCGAGGAAGGAGCCATTCGCTTCAAAACGAACCACTTGACCTACGGATCCATTTTTGTCGACGACACGGTCACGCAATCGACCATTCTCTACAACCAAGGCAAGAAGGCGATCCAATTCAGCAAATCCAGCAGCAAAGTGCCTAGCCATTTGAAGCCGAAGATGACCAAAACGACGCTCGCGCCCGGCGACACGCTCACCTTGTGGGTGACCTATATCGCGAGCCTCAAAAAGGACTGGGGATTTGCATTCGACAACATCTACCTCTCCACCAACGATCCCGACCGCCCCATGAAACGCCTGAATATCAGTGCAGAAATCCACGAAAAGTTCAATCCGGCAGACAAAGCCAATGCGCCCAATTTGAGCTTGACCAAAACCCTGATCGACCTCGGCGAAGTGAAGGAGGGCGACATGCCCATTGCAGTTTTCGAATTCAAAAACACCGGAAAAAGCCCAATGCATGTGCGCAAGCTCACTGCATCCTGCAGTTGCATCGAAGTGACGAGCAACAAGGTGCTCGAACCGGGCGAATCGGGCGAAATCAAGCTCAGGTTCAATTCCCGCGGCCGTATCGGCGAGTTTGAAAAGGATGCCGAATTGATCTGCAACGATCCCAATCAGGCCGTCACGACCTTGCAAATCAAAGGCACAGTCGTCAGGGAAGGCGCAGCCGAGGGCAATTGAGTACGCAGACTTCCCAATCCTGAAGTCCTGATTCCCAACGAATTCGAGGAAAAAGCTGACGACAAAACCGTTGAGACAGCATTTTTGTACAGTTCGCACAAATGGCAAACAACTGCATGCCGAAATGCGTATATTGGAGTACAGGATGCAAAATGTGCCTATTTATTTGATTCCTGGTTACTTTCATTAGCAGGCTAGTAACGAAAGTTCACCGTCTTGGCCCTCAAGACGGTGATTTTTTTGTGGGGAATGGGGGGGATTCAGTTCCTTCAAAGAAATCGTGCAAGTTTTCCCCTCCCCAAAAAACCCTGACAACCATCATCAAAAATTCTCCCTAACAATTGCTAGTTTTGCAATCAAATGATAGGGACTTCACCAGATTTGATGCCGATCGTTGCGCGCTTGAAAGGGCTGCAGGATGAGATTTGCGCTGGTTTGGAGGCTTTGGACGGCAAGGCGAAGTTTCAAGAAGACCTTTGGAGCCGTGAAAATGGCGGTGGTGGACGTTCCCGCGTGATTATCGATGGCAATGTCATCGAAAAAGGCGGCGTCAACTTCTCGCATGTGCACGGGCCCCTGCCCGACCGCATCGCGGAGGCCTTGCAACTGCCCTCGGGCGCCTACTTCCACGCCACGGGCGTGAGCATCGTCTTGCATGCCCGCCACCCTTGGGTGCCTATCATACACATGAACGTGCGCTACTTTGAGGTCGAAGGCGGTCGCCATTGGTTTGGCGGTGGCATCGATGTCTCTCCTATTTATGTGGTCCCTGAGCAGGCAATGAAGTTTCATCAGCGGCTCAAGGATGTCTGCGACGCCCACTCCCCTGCCTTTTATCCAAAATTCAAGGAATGGTGTGACCGGTATTTTTACCAGAAACACCGCAAAGAGACACGTGGCATCGGCGGAATATTCTACGATCACCTCGCAGCGGATGCCACCCATTCCAAAGAAGATCTATTTGCCTTCGAAATCGCATTGGGTCAGAGCTTCGTTCCGGCCTACAGCGACTTCGTCAACGCCAATCTCTCCCGTCCCTACGGCGAACGCGAACTCAATTGGCAGGCGATGCGCCGCGCGCGTTACGTGGAATTCAACCTCCTTTGGGACAAAGGCACCAAGTTCGGGTTGGATACCGACGGGCGCACGGAGTCCATTTTGATGTCCATGCCGCCGATGGCGAAATGGGCTTACAACTATCAGCCCGAGCCGGGTTCCGAAGAGGAAGCCACCTTGCGCGCCCTGCATCCCACCGATTGGCTGGGAATCGAATCGTCAGTTCCTGACATCATTTCGGGCAGTCGCTAGTCGCGCTGCTTTTTGATACACTTGTAGAAACAGTATTATATGCCTCATTATCACACATTAGGCCAAATACCACCCAAACGGCATACACAGTTCCGCCGCCCAAATGGCGAACTCTACTACGAGGAACTCGTGAGTACCGAGGGGTTTTCCAGCATTTATTCGCTGGTGTACCATCTCGCGCCACCGACTTTGATCGAGCGCATTGGTGAGCCGGTCGACGTAGCGCCCAAAGTTGCGGTGCAACGGAATATTCAGCACAGGTCATTCTTGGGGTTCAAAACAGAGCCGACTGATGACTTTCTGGAAAGCCGCAAGATCCTGTATACCAACAAGGATTGTCATATCGGCGTGGCGGCTCCCAAGAAGTCGATGACGACCTATTTCTACAAAAACGCCCAAGCCGACGAGATGCTGTTCATCCACGAAGGCACCGGCACCCTTAAATCACCCTTCGGTGATTTGCCATTTGGCCCCGGTGATTATCTGGTGATTCCCCGCGGCATCGTCTATCAGATGCATTTCGACGGCGAAGGCAACCGCATTTTCTTTGTCGAATCGTTTAGCCCGCTGGAAACACCGACGCGCTACCGTAACCGGTTTGGGCAAATGGAAGAGCATTCGCCGTTTTGCGAACGCGACATCCGCAAGCCCGTCAACTTGGTGACAATTGATGAACGCGGCGAATTCGAGATCAAAATCAAGAAGCAGGACGCGATGTTCTCCTTCATTTACCGCAATCATCCGTTTGATTACATCGGCTGGGACGGCTATTTCTTCCCCTACGCCTTCTCGATTCACAATTTCGAGCCGATTACCGGACGCGTGCATTTGCCGCCGCCGATCCATCAGACCTTCCAAAGCAAGGGATTTGTGGTTTGCAGCTTCTGCCCGAGGTTGTATGATTATCATCCGTTGGCGATTCCGGCGCCGTACGCACACAGCAATATCGACAGCGACGAAATCCTGTATTATGTGGAAGGCGAATTCATGAGCCGGAAACACGTCGAACGGGGTATGATGTCGTTGCATCCGATGGGCATCCCACACGGACCACACCCTGGTACCGCAGAAAAATCAATCGGCAAGAAGGAAACATTGGAGCTTGCCGTCATGGTCGATACCTTTGCACCGTTGTTCCTGACGGAGGAGGCGATGAAAATCGAGGACCAGAAATACTATCGTTCTTGGGTGGAATAGGAAGTTAGCAGTTAGAAAGTAGCAGTTAGCAGTTGAAAAGTGGAACTGCTAACTTCTAAGTGCTAACTGCTAACTCACTACGCTTTCATTTCTAATTTCTAATTTCTCATTTTTAATTCAATGGCTACGAATACGAATGTTTTTGATGCTCCAAAGGAGACCAAGGATTTCCTTCCATTGAACGGCACGGATTATCTGGAGCTGTATGTGGGCAATGCGAAGCAGAGCGCTCACTTTTATAAAACTGCATTTGGCTTTCAGTCAGTGGCTTATGCCGGACCTGAAACCGGGATTCGCGATCGCGCGAGTTATGTCTTGCAACAGGGCAAAATCAGGCTGGTGCTGACCACTTCCTTGGTGCCCGATAGTGAAATCAACGAACACTATGTCAAGCATGGTGACGGCGTCAAGGTACTCGCACTGATGGTGGACGATGCAAAAAGCGCATTCGAAGAGACCACCAAACGCGGTGCAAAGGCCTTTTTGGCTCCGGAAACGCTGACCGACGAGTTTGGTTCTGTCGTGCGTTCGGGTATCCATACCTACGGGGACACGATACACATGTTCATCGAGCGCAAGAATTATACAGGTCCGTTCATGCCTGGCTTCAAGGAGTGGAAGAGCAATTACAATCCTGTAGACGTCGGTTTGCTTTACGTGGACCACTGCGTCGGAAACGTGGATTGGGGTCAAATGAACACTTGGGCGACCTTTTACCGCGATGTGATGGGCTTTTCACAGCTCATTTCTTTCGACGACAAGGATATCAGCACGGAATACAGCGCCTTGATGAGCAAGGTGATGGCAAATGGCAACATGCGCGTCAAATTCCCGATCAATGAGCCGGCCGAAGGCAAGAAAAAGAGCCAGATCGAGGAATACATCCAATACTACAAAGGCGCTGGTGTCCAGCACATTGCTGTGGCGACGGATGACATCATCGGCACAATTACCGCCTTGAGGCGCCGCGGCGTAGAGTTTCTTGAAGTCCCCGACAATTACTACGGTCCGGAATTGTTGGAGCGTGTCGGCAAAATCGACGAACGCCTGGACGATTTGAAGCAACTTCGGATTCTCGTGGACCGCGACGAAGACGGCTATCTTTTGCAGTTGTTCACCAAGCCTGTGGAAGACCGCCCGACGATGTTTTTCGAGATCATTCAACGCAAAGGAGCCACGAGCTTTGGAAAGGGCAACTTCAAAGCGCTTTTTGAAGCGATCGAGCGTGAGCAAGACCTTCGGGGCAACCTCTAATTCGCATTCATGAGGAATAGCAGAAGCCCGGATGACCTTCGGGTTTCTGCTTTTGGCGACGGCTTCACTTTACCCGTTCACCAATCTCTTTGGACCGTTGACAGATTTGAGTTCCATAAATCCTCCAACCTTCTTATTTTGCATTTTTTCACCTACTAATTAGATTTATGAAAAGACAGCTATCCAAAGCTTTTCTTGCGTTTGCTAGTTTCTTGCTCTTACTGAACCCTTCAAATGGTTTGCTCAAGGCCCAAATCCTGCATGACAACGGTCCCATCTTCAACAATGCCGGCGGCGGATCAGGCGGGGCAAATGCCAGTGTGCTTTATACGACGACCTATGCAATGGGTACCATCGGATTCGGTCATCAGGCTACGGCCTTTAACCGCGTTGCCGATGATTTTGTCGTGCCCAATTGCCATTGGCGGATCGACTCGATTGTCTTTTTTTCCTATCAGACAGGCTCAACGACAACATCTACCATGACCGGTGTCAATTTCCGGATATGGGATAGTATTCCGGATGCATCCGGTTCTGCCGTTGTTTTTGGTGACACAACCACAAACCGCATGACCCGTTCAGTCTGGAGCGGCGCCTACCGCACGACTGAGACTACAATCACCAATACGACACGTCCGATCATGCGGAATGTCTGCGCCTTGAACAACGTCGTGCTCTCCACCGGCACTTTTTGGCTGGATTGGTCTGCGACAGGAAGCTTAGGTTCCGGTCCATGGGCACCTCCCCGCACCCCCATCAACGTCGCTGTGACAGGCAATGGCCGGCAGCGGATCGGTAACACCTGGAACAATGCCTTGGATGGCGGCACAGGTACGCCTGCACAGGGCTTTCCATTCATCGTCTATGGAACTGTTTTGGATCCGGTTGCCGACGCAGGTGCAGACCAATCCGCTTGTCCTGGATCAAGCGTGACCATTGGCGGCACGCCGTCAGGTAGCGGTGGCCAAGGTGCTTTGACTTATTCCTGGACACCTTCCGTCAGCTTGAGCAGCGGAACGGCCGCCAATCCTACCGCCTCGCCATCTGCGACCACGACTTATGTATTGTCGGTCACGGATTCTTCAGGATGTACGGTCGTAGATACTACCGTCGTGACGGTCGGATCTATTGCTTCCAACTTTTTGATTGCAGACACCACAATCTGCGCCAACGACAACATCACCCTCGACGCCGGAGCTGGAAATAGCTTCGTCTGGAGCAACGGTGCGACGACGCAAACCATCACGGTTGGCAGTGGCACATTCAGTGTTGCAGTTGATAATGGTTCAGGTTGCTTGTCCATCGACACCGTCGTTGTAGCCGCAGCAGCCGAGGTTACCATTCTTGGAAACGGCTCATTTTGCCAACAGGCAGGTGATACCTTGACGGCTGACATCAGTGGTGCTTCATACCAATGGAATACCGGTGCTAGTACGCAATCGATTATCGTGTCCTCCTCTGGCTTCTACAGCGTAACAGTGGTGGATGGGAACGGTTGCACCTCACTTGACACCTTTTCCATCGTTGCCATCCCGGCTCCGACCGCTGCCTTCAGCTTTAGTGTTGGTGCAGCTGGACTCACCTATTCCTTTACTGATCAATCTACTGGCGGCGCTACAAGCTATGCTTGGAGTTTTGGCGACGGTGGTACTTCAACGCTTGCGAGCCCTTCGCATACCTACACCGCCTCCGGTAACTATTCGGTCACTTTGATCGCCAGCAATGCTTGCGGCTCCGATACAAGCACGCAGTCTTTGACTGTGACCGATGTGGCTTCTGCATTGCCTTTTGCCAATGTCAGCCTCTACCCTAACCCTGCTTCCTCCAAATTCGAGTTTGCAGTCTCCGGACTCAATCTTGGCAACTTGCAGGTAGAAATGATGGATGTACAAGGCAAAGTTTGCAAGACTTGGACCTATGAATCTGTTGCACAGGGCATCGTGGAGCGCGTCGACGCTTCCAAGTTTGCCAAAGGCGTCTATTTCCTGCGATTCAGCAATGCTGAAGGCATGGAAATGCGCAAGTTGGTGATCGAATAAGCGTCACCGTATTAAACGTCACAAAAAAAGCCCGACCTGCGAATGGTCGGGCTTTTTCATTGGACAACTTGACAATCCTCATTGGACTAGTGCTTCAGGCGAACGAACCTTGCAGAATATACTTGCCGGTCAGTCTTCAATGTGCATACGTACAACCCGTTTGACAATTCGCCGAGCTGAATGTCCAGGGTATTGCTTCCAGGGAACAAAGTGGTCTTGCCAGCATCCAACACAACTTTTCCTGCAAGGTCCATGATCAAGACTTCAGCGGGCTGCTTAGCATCAGATTGGACTTGAAGCTGCAAATCTTGAACAGCAGGATTGGGAAACAAATTGATGGAGACGCTCAATTCATAAGGGTCGTTGATGCCCACAAATCCATTGAAAAGGTCCGAAATCTCATTCGCAGAAAGGGCACGGTCATAAAATTGAACATCGTCAATCTTCCCGGAGAAGTAATCCCCTTCCGTCCCCACCGTTCCGGCCTCTGCGCCGATCAAAGTATGGTTGTTGGGATAAGTATAATGGATCGGATAGTTGGCGCCGGCATCATCCGTGTCGACAGCGACACCATCGACATACAGAATGTTGTAACGCCCGTCGTAAGTAAGTGCAAAATGATGCCAATTTGAATTGAGGCTTGCCAAGGGATAGGTCGCAATGCCGTAAGTCGAATTTCGGTTGACCTCCGCCTCGAAAACGTTCGTTCCTCCGTGTACGACGAGTTCATATCCTCCCGAACTCGTATTTCCGGCTAAGGCGGCCCAATTCCAGAAAGAGGACCAGTTGTCGTTTTGCGCCCATAGCGACAACGTAACGGCGGCCGTTGGTTTGAGCAAAGCGGAGGAGCCCAAGTCGATATGGTCATCCACCCCATCAAATGCCATCGCGCTCCCCGACTGTCCAAACCGGTTCGCAGTAGGCGTAGGATTTCCGATAATTGTTCCATTCAAAGCATTGACGCTGACATCATTGGCATTTCCATCCAATGGATAATGAGCGATAATTCCGAGCTGCGCATGCCCCAAAAATGCCCAAACAAACAGCACAATGAAAGTGGTAATCGTTCTTGTCTTCATCTTCACCTCAGTATTTAGACGATAGAAATTGTGATTTTAACCGCAATTTCAGGACCTACTGCTCGCGACAACAGTACGGACATCAGGACCAAGATTGAGATTCGGCAATTCCAAGAATGAGATTTGGCAGTTCGTGGTAAATCTGGATATGTAACCATCACAGAACCAAAGGCCGTTGACTGAAGGTTGGAAGAGGAAACGGTTGAGGATTCAATGGACTTCGAATCTTGATGCTTCGAGGTCATTTGGCAAAAAACGGGGGTCCAAGTTCCCACGAAGCTTGAAGATGATTCCCCGAAATCAGTGATTCTCTTGGGCTTTGTACAAAACAAAACTTGCCTCCCCGCAACCGGGGAGGCAAGCCTTTCCAACGCTTTGTATCGAATGGAAATTAGTTCTTGGTAGCCTTCAAAGAGACTTTGTAGTCGATGTTGTCGCTGATGATCTTGTCGCCGATGGCGCCAGAGAGGCCGGAACCGTAGGTAACGCCCCAGTCGTTGCGGTTGATCGAGAAAGAAGCCTTGGCGGTAAGGTTCGTGCCTTCGACAACGACATTCGCAGGGAATTCGATGTTTTTGGTTTGATCCTTGATCGTCAAGTTGCCTTTGATCGTGTGCGTGGTGCTGTCGGTTTTGGCAGCAGTCGAACCGGTGATCTCAAACTTGGAGGTTGGGAACTTCTCAGCATCAAAGAAATCAGGGGAGGTCAAGTGACCTGCCAATTTAGCTGCTGCGTCGGCATCCTCAGTTCCGGTCTCCTTGAGCGACTTCATGTCAACAGCAAAGTTGCCTGCGGTGATGTTGCCATTCTCCACGGAGAGGCTACCTTCGGTGATGTTGATCACGCCGGTGTGGCCGTAGGCCAACTTGGCGCCATGCCATTGGAGTTCGCTTGCTGCGACATCAACTTTGAAAGTTGCAGCAGCTGCGCTCGCCGCTGCGACGGAGTCAGCATTGGTTGCGGTAGCGGTCGTAGCGGAATCTCCGCAAGATGCGAGTGCTACGGTTGCGAGGAATGCGAATGCGAAATACTTCAGTGTTTTCATTTTACTCTAGTTGTGAAAGAAATCAATTTTCAATTCGATGACAAAGATAGAAAACATTGCATGTACCTACATGCAATTTAACAAGAAACACAACTCAGTCACTTTTGTTCACAAATAGAAGTCAAGAAGAAGGAGCTCGACCGCCAAGGGACGCGATGCTCGGCAAGCCTTCATAAGCAAGCATTTGATCCAACCAAAGCTCATACCACTCAAGAAAAGTGAGACGTTTTGTGTTTTTGCGCAAATGATCAGGATAGATCCCACCTTCATTTTGGCGATCATCCACCCAAATCTTTCCGTACTCGGGACCATTCGTCACCAAATTGATGAATGTTCCACAGCCGTAGTTGGCGATGCGCAGTAGGCCATTGACCCATTTGGTATGGTAGTACACTTCTTGTTTCATCGTCGCACGAAGAACATGATCTTCGGGGAATTCCATGTTCCATGCCTCGGTGTACAGAAACGGTTTGCTCAGGTCGAGCAATTGATCGGCTTTGGGATCGTCGAGGTCATCGATTTTGCCGCTCTCCAATTGTAGCATTCCATAGTAGGGTCCTGCTCCACCGTTGCCAAGCTGCAAGAGGAAAGCGCGGTAATCCGGAGGCAAACGGATCCCGTTCTGTTGCTCAAACCAAGCTACCTCGTCTTCCCTCTTGGGTGGATTCAGCTTGTAGTGATGCTGACTTGCCCCAAATAAAAAATGGTCCTCGTCCCGCAAAAATAATAAATTTATTTTTGACTGAATTCGAATGAGTTGCGTTTTAAATTCCACATTTAAATACTTAATATGAATGGCGTATTATTCCTTTTGAGAATGCTACAGCAAGATAATCGAATGAACGATAGGTTCGTCAAATCGATTGGCCCAAAGCGACAAAAGTCTCGGAGAAATTTACGATTATTGGGAACTCTAAAATGCCAATGCCCCCATGAAGGTTTCCTACTACACGCTCCCGCCACCACCTGCACTCGCCGGGATTGTACGTTTTTTTTGGGTGTTTGAAATCCAAGGCATCGATGGGAATCCATACATCTATCGGTCGATGGCGGATGGTTGCGCCGAACTTGTCTTCCACTACAAGGGGCCATTTACAGAGCTAAAATCAAATAACCGCGGGGCGACTTTCAAGGCTTGTCTTCATTCGCAAACGATGCATCACAGACGATTTGAAGTATGCGAGGACTTCGGAATTTTTGGGGCCTACATTTTCCCGTTTGCACTGCCGCGTCTTTTTGGCTACCCTGCCTCTGCGCTTGCAAATGAAATGCCCGATTTGGTGGCGCTGATGGGGCAGGACGGGCGAATACTTGAGGAACGTATCCTCTCGGCCGATGATAATTTACAACGCACCGACATACTTTCCCTGTTCCTACTTCAGCGGCTTGCCGAAAATAGCATTCAGAATCAACGGACGCAACGCGCAGTGCAACTAATGATCCACCAAAAAGGCCAAATAAAAATCGACAAACTAGCTGATTCAATGGGGATTAGCCAGCGTCAACTAGAGCGTACATTCAAGGAATATGCGGGGTTCAGTCCCAAAACATTTGCACGAATACTGCGCTTTCAATCAGCGACCAATCATTATGGAACAACCAAAAAAACACTGACAGAAATCGCTTTGGATTGCGGTTACTATGATCAGTCACACTTCATTCACGACTTTAGTCAATTTTCGGGCTACACGCCAAGCGAATACTTTCTTGGGGTGCCGGAGGGAATAGAATACCGGGAAATTTAACCATGTCGAATTTTTACAATCTTCCCACCCTTGCACGTACCTACCTTTGAGGAAAATTAAAAATACTATGAATTCTCTCAATGTCCCCGAAGGCTACCAAGCGGTGATGCCTTACCTCATCCTCCACAATGCAAAGGATTTCATGGATTGGGCCATGAGCGTGCTCGATGCAACCGAAAAGATGCGTTCGCTACGTGATGACAACTCCACGATCGCCCATGCGGAGCTATTTATCGGTGAAAGCACCATCATGGTGGCGGAGGCTTCGGAGCAATGGACCGTGAATAACGCAGGGATGTTTGTGTATGTCGCCAATGCCGACGAGGCATATTCCCGTGCTTGGCGCATGGTGCAACGGCAATCATGGCGCCTGCGGACATGCCCTACGGAAGAAGTTGCGGAATCACCGATCCCTTCGGGAATGTGTGGTGGCCGACGCAGGCTATATAAATCCATCGCGGAGCCAACAGGGCTCAATTAATTGGATTTTCCTCTTATTTAGCTGGCCTTCGAAACGACATCCATTTTTTTTAGAAACGGTACCGTTTTGATATCGTGCAATTTCTTATCCACACAGACATGTATTGGATTCGACGTGGTTTGTCCCCTCCTAAGAAGCTAGACTATCAATATATTAAATAATTAATTATCAATAGCTTAATACACAATATCTCAACTAATCATTTAACGATTGATCAACATCTTTTGAATAAGGAGAATAGGAATATCAAAGCTTAATCCCTGATCAGTATCATCGGAAAATTCATTTTCAAAGCACTGATAAACAGTTCGTTCCGATGACCTGCGCAATCGATTTCCTTCAAGGCCGTCAACTGTTCCAAGATTGCAATCGTGGCACCGCTGTCTTTGAATTTTCCACTCGGTAGCACCAATTTCTTCAAACTCGATAATTTGCTGAATGAAGCGGGCAACAGCGAAATTCGCGTTCCACGCAAGTTGATTTCTTCCAACCTGCTGAGGTTCCCAATGTTGGAGGGAAGGCTAGTCAGGTGCGAACATTGGTCGAGGTCAAGGACTTTTAGATGGCTGCAATTCCCTATTGCATCGGGAAGGTCAACAAGCCCATCGGACTTGTCCAAACGCAGGGATTCCAACAACGGAAGGTCCCAATTCTCCGGCAAATGCGCTTGGTAATAACTTGCGAGGTAGAGTCTTCTCAAGTTTCGGATTTGCAGGATTTCCTTCACGATTTCCTTTACATGATCCCCTTTTCTCACAAAACTGATCGACAACTCCACCAGAAGCGGAATCTCTTTGAGCACGGGAGGAAATGCGGCAAGGTGGCATCGATGCAGCCCCAATTCATTGAGCGCCGGAAGTTTGGACAAGAAAGCCGGCAAAGTCTTGAAGGGATTGAAGGACAGATCGATGTAGGCCAGCTTGGGCAAATGGGCAAGCACCTCCGGCACCTCCGAAAAGGAATTCGACCGAAGTACAAGGTGTTCCAATTGGGTGAGATTTTGAAAGTCATCGGGTAAGCGGGAAAGTTCATTCTGACCCAGATCGAGCCGTCGCAGACCTTGGATGTCCGTGAGACCTGCAGGAAGCTTTTTGAGCCCGTAATTTCTGATTGTCAATCCCTTTAAACGTTTGATCTCATGAAAATACATCGGAAATACAGGAATTTCCCATTGGTCCAGCGCCAAGTCCCCGCGCTTCACAAGTTTCTCCCTCAACTCGTCCTCCTTCATGTAGGGGGTGTAACAATCCTTGAGTTTGGGCCTCAGATGATAGACCATTTTGGCAAATCCGGGGGCATCATCCCCTAAAAAATCTAAAAACCGGAACACATATTCCTTCAAAGATTCCTCGGAAATAGAAATCAGGTCGCGGCTGTTGGAAAGGATATAGGCCCGCACCGCTGCCGAACCTTTGGCAGTCACAAATTTGGCTGCAAGCTTGCGGGTTTCGGCATCCGGGAAAAACAGGCTTACTGCGACGACCTCTGAAATGCTCACTCCTTCCGGAATGCCGCCGGCGGTCATCATTTCCAAGGCCATCTTGATGTTTTCCGGGGCTTTGGAAGTCCAGAGACGTTGGAAATTTTCGCCCATTTTGGGAACCTCGGCCACTTTTTCGCGCAGCCAGGGCTGCTCAAAGGAAGCCACAAATTCAGCCAATTGCGGCATGGATGCTGCCCGTATGCCGTTGTTGAGATAACTGAGGGCCTTGTTGCCCGGTCGCTCCCCGATGACCACGATGTCGGCTTTTGCAGGCTTATTCTGCATCAAAACGATGCCTTGGGCTGCCAGTTTCTTTTCGAATTCCCATACGGGATAGCCTTTGGATTGTCCTAGAATGGCGATCGTGCCGGGCTTCGGTTCGAGGTCGAATGGATTGGGCAACATCTGACTGAGCGCGACCAAAGCATAGGCACGGAGTTTTTCCTGTGAATGATTGAGCGCGAAGAGGATATGCGCCATGGTCGCAGTCTTGCGCGCAAGCGCTACATCCCCGATCGCAAGGGCGAGCAGGGTCGGCCGCATGGGGGATGACGGCGTCTCCTTGCTTAGGACCTGCAAAACGTCTTCCATTTTGTACCCGGCCTTTTCTGCGAATGGGTTTCCTTTTACCAAGATTTCCGCGCTTGCAAGCTTCAAAAGTTCCACCGGAAACTCGGCGATATCATTGTCGCTCAGATCGATTTGCACCAAGGCCGGACATTCCTTCGGACCTTTTGGATAAGTCTCGATGACATTCTCGGCGAGGAGAATGAACTGCAAATTGGGCAGCTCCAGCAGTCGTTTGGGAAAGGCACCCAGTTTGTTCTTGGTCAAATCCACCTTTTTCAGCTTGGAGAGACGCGAAAAGGCAGCAGGAAGCCTTTTCAGCTTATTCTTGTGAAGCGTTATTTCCTCCAACGACGCGATGTTCCCGATCCAATCCGGCAGGGTTTCCAGTTTGTTGTGACTCAGATTCAGGCGTTTCAGGTTGGGGAGGGTCGCGATCACTTCCGGAAGCTTGGTCAAGTTACAAAGCGACAGATCAATCTCCTCCAAATGCTCCAAATTGGTCCAGGCGGGTTGGGAAACGATCTTGCCCCACGTCTGCACCCGCAATTTTTGAAGGTTGGTCAATACCGAAATGTCCCCGAGATCGGCTGTGAGATCCTTTTCTTCATAACGGTATTGAAGAATGAGGTCCTCGAGCGAGGTCAGTTTGTCCAAACCATGAATCTTCGATTCCAATCGGAATATGCGCAGTCTTTTGAGCTGCCGGAGTGTTTCCAAGCCGTTCGGAAGGTTGTCCCGAATCGTCAATTCGAACGATTCGAGCCGCGGCAATTCACCCAATACAGCCAAATGCGACACATCTCCCAGCCACTTGTCAATGTCCAGTTCGATATGGCGCAGGTTGCCCATTCCCCGCATAAAATCGGGAAATTCAGGATAAGAAGTGCACCGGAACCGCATTCGCTCCAGCGTTTTCATCCTACCTAAAGCCTGCGGAAATCGTTCATTCGGCCACAATCCGAAGGAAATATCCAGCAAGCGTGGAAGCTTGGCGAGTTCCTCAAAAAGTGGTACCAAATCCTCCCTCGCCAAGCCGCGAATCTCGACAGATTGCAGATTCACCATCTCCCCAAGCGTCGCCGGGATTGCCTCTACCTTGTTCCAGCCGATTTTGAGCGACCATATTTTTTCGGGTGGGCCGTCGTATTGGTCGAGATCATAGACCGAATCCAGGCCTTTTGTTTGGAATGGAGTGAGGGTGTCTTGCATGTTACAGCCTTAGGAAGGCGAAGTTGGCGTTTGACAGAAGTCTCTGGTGGTGAAGGAAATTCGAAGTGATCAATTTCGGAAGAATTTTGAAATGCACAAGGTGCCTCACGACCAAACTTCCGGCAAACCTTGGTGATTCAATAAAACTGCCCAGCCCGATAAAGTCGCTCGACTTGCGGCAACTGCTTGCGAATGGCTTGAAACATCGCCTCGTCTTCGAAATACGGACATGTGACCTTTCGTAGGTTGGGCATTTGTTGCAGGAGCGAGATGGTTTGCTGCAAATCGCTCATTTTCAGATCACCAAGTCCGAGGTGAATGAGTTTTTGAAGTTCAGGTAGATTCGGAGGAATTCGTTTGATTCCCGTCTCGGAGAGATCGAGAAATTCTAAATCCTGAAGGCCAGCGATTTCCTCAGGTAAAGCCTTGATACCGGAACATTTTGAAAGGTCAAGGTACTTCAGAGAATGGATTTTCAAAACAGGCCTCGGAAAGCCGGCCAACGGATTTTTGAGAAGGCACAGCCATTCCAATGGCAAAAGCGCGAATTCGGCTGGCAAATTCTTGATTCCATTGCGTTCGAGGTCCAGTCTCCGAAGGTGCTGCATTTCACCGATTTCCGACGGCAAAGAGCCGATTTCCGACGTACGCTGCCTTCGAAAATTCAAGGATTCCAATCGGGTGAGCTTGCAAAGTTCAATTGGAAACGATTCAAAACGGCATTCTTCCAAATTGAGTTCGCGGAGGCCGGTCATTTGGTGAATCTCATCCGGCAAAGCTGAAAGCCGATTTTTGGACAGGTCCAACACTTTCAGTTTCTTGAGGGAAAGCAAATTCGGCGGAAAAACCTCGAATTGATTGCCCCCAAGTGTCAGATCCCGCAATCCATCCAATTTCGTAATCTCCACATTGAGGTCTTTGAGCTTGTTGCCGTGCAAGTTCATCTCCCGAACCTGTTTCAGGCGACCGAGACCTGCAGGCAGTTCCTTGAGCTTGGCATATTCAAATGAGAGGTTTTTCAGGGAATTCAATTCGAAGACGGCTTGGGGCAACTTGGACCAATCGGTGAAGTTCCTTTCGATGTTTTTCCCCCGCCACATGAGCTTCTTTTTGAATTCCGCGGCGGTCATGTAGGGAATGTAAAGACCTTCGCAACCATCTTCGAGTGCATAGGCCATCCGCGCAAATGCTTCCTGATTCAAGTCGGGGCATTTTACGAGGAATGCGAAAAATTTCTCCCAATAATGCACATTCGGGCTTTGGATCAGGTCGGTAGCCGCCGCAACATAGGTTCTGAGTGGTTTGGGCGCGTGGTTCCAAAATGTGGCGATGGCATGAAAACGACGGTTTTTCCGCTTATCCACGAGTGCCACGGCAAGTAACTCTGCTATCTCCGAATCTACCAAGTCGACTGTACCCACCAATTGCAGTGCGAGCTCGAAATTGGTATCATCCTTCGAATGAAATAGCCGCAGCCAGTTTTGATATGCTTGTGAAATGGGCATTTTCAGGCGAAAAATGAAGCTTCTGAATAATTCGACACGAAATCAAGTCTCGGCATTTGAGCCAATTTCGTTGAATCGACTTCCAGAAACAAGTGTTCATCAAGACGAAAACCAGCCTGTTTGTCTAGGATTCGCCAACGTTCAGGACAACTCAAAAGAAAACGGCCACAAATCCAAAGATTCGCAGCCGCCATTGTATTTTATTGAGGTTCGGAAAGGAACCCGTCGATCTCTGACCCTGAGCCTATTGTTTGATCCAAGTACGTGTTTCGCATTGAGCCCCCATGCATTGCAAGAAATAGATGCCATTCGGAAGCTGCGAAACATCCAACGATGCCACACCATTCACCTTGCTGCGCATGATTTCAACGCCCTGCAAGTTCAAAATGCGCACCTCCATCATGCCTTTGGAAGCCGGAAAACGAATGCTCAGTACGTCGGTTGCCGGATTTGGATAGATCTCCATCGTCGATTCCTGTGGAGCATTTACACTCGTGGGAATCAGCACCTTGGACACCAATTGCACGATATTGGTGCAGCTTGAGTCATACAGCGCATAATTGAAAAGTCCACGTGTGATGTCGTCGTAGCCATCAAAAAGCAGTTGCTCTGCCACGGTCGAATCGGATTCGCAGAAGCAATTGCCAACAAGATTGATGTTCTTATCGGCTGCATTTTCTACGTTGAATTGGGAATTGCCGCAGATCCGGTTTTCGGTAAAAGTCACGTTGGCATCCCAAATTTTCACGCCAACCACGTTGGCTCCGATCTCATTGCGCACCAAGACCCCGCCCGTCGTCAAATCGACGCCCAAGTTATTGTTCCTGATGATGCAATCGGTTACCGAGCCTCCTTCCAATGGCCCCACTGCCGTCTGATTGTTGATCAACGTACAATTGGAAAGCGCATAACCGATTCCTTGAACGGCAGTTTCATTTGCCTCTAAAAGACAATTTGTGACCGAGCCTGGATTGTTGGCGATCAATGCCTTGAGATTCCCACGAAAGCTGCAACTGTCAATGGTGACGTTGTGATAGATAAAACCCATTCCCACCGCATTGCTGTCAAAATCACAATTCACGACTGCAAGGGAAGGCAAACTGGACCCGGTAATTGCCACGTCATTGTTGGCAAACCGGCAATCGTCGAAGATCGCCTGCCTGAAAACGGTAAACGCCGTTGCGTTGTACGTGAAGATGCAATTGTTGTAGCGTACCGTGTCGATGCCCGTCGCGTAGCTATCGGCACGCAATCCATCAAACATATTGGACATGTGTACATAATTGATCTCGCAGTCGCCTCCTTGAGAGGCTTTGATCAAAATGCCATTCCAAGTATGTGGATCGGGATTGATGCCATCCGCCTTGAAGACGATGGGGGCTGTCGGTGTGCCAACGGCTACCAAGTTACCGCGGACTTCGATCGAGATGCCACCCGCGACAGTGAGAAGATTTCCTTGAACGCGCACCTCTACCCCAGGCTCGATCGTGAGCGTTTTCCCTGGAAAAACCACGACATTACCGGTTACAATATATGGGCTACCCGCAAGCGACCAAGTCACGTTGTTGTAGATGCCGCCGCTGACCATGGTCTGCGCAAACAGGGCTTGGCCAAGGCAGAGTGCGACGAGGAGAAAACGAACAATTGTATTCATCACTGCGGTTTAAGCTGGTATTTCGGAGAGCTAACAAGCGCTGCCTGCCCTACTCCTTCAATTATTGTTTGATCCATTTCACAACCTGCCGGTCGGCACCTTGGAAATCGAGCAAATAAACCCCTGCGGACAGATCAGCAACCTCGATACGTGTAAGTGCTCTAGCCGGGACGACGCGCAACACTTGTCCTTGCAGATTCAATAGCTTGATCGCGCCAGTGCTGTTGCCTGCTGGCAATTGCACGTTCAAAACATCGCTTACCGGGTTGGGGTAAACAGAGATCAGGGCAAGCTTGACTTCAGGCGTACCTGTGGGAATCAACACCTTGGACACCAATTGCAGGACATTCGTGCAAGAGGAATCGTAAATGGCATAGTTGAAAAGTCCACGCGTGATGTCGTCATAGCCATCAAAAAGCAGTTGCTCTGCCACGGTCGAATCTGATTCGCAAAAGCAATTGCTCACAAGGCTGATGTTTTTGTCAGCCGCGTTTTCGACATTGTACTGGACGTTCCCGCAAATCCGGTTGTCAACAAAGCCGACGACATTGTCGTAAATCTTTACGCCAACCTGATTGCTCGAAACGTCATTGTCTCTCATCTCAGCCTCGCCCGTGATTTCCACCCCAAGTTGATTGTAGCGAATCATACAATTCGTCAATGAGCCCGAGGAAAAGTTGCTGATGGCGGTACCATTGTTGATGAATTGGCAATTGCTGATCCTTGCGCCATATCCACTGAAAGCAATGAGATTCCCCTGAAAGAGGGTGTTGGTCACCGTACCGTTCGCCAGGGAAATCACCGGAGTGTTGTTGTTGACGAAGTTGCAGCTGTCGACCGTTACCGTATCATAGACATAAGGAAATGCTACCTGATTGCTGTCAAAGTCGCACCTGAGTAACTGCAAGCCCACGCCGTAGGTACCCATCGGCTGCACGCCGACATAGTTTGAGGAAAAATTACAATCCTCAAACCGCGTGGTAAACCAAGGGCTTGGCCCAAATTGGTTGTGTGTAAAGTTGCAGCTGTGCAGGGTTGTGATCCCGGGTCGAACGGAAAACTGATCGGAAAGAAAAGCAGTGTAGGCGTTGGAGAAATTGACATAGTCGAATGCCGCGTCTCCGCCCTGCGCGGTTTTTACATAAATGCCCGACCAAGTGTAGGGATCGGTGACAATGCCATCGGCTTTGAATGTGATCGGTGCAGTCGCAGTGCCAACTGCGACAAGCATTCCGCGAATCTCAATCGAAATTCCCATGCTGTTGGGATAACCATTTCCTTGCACCCGCACCTCAACGCCGGGTTCGATGGTGAGGGTTTTGCCCGGAAAGACGACAATGTTGCCGGTCACAATGTAGGGGCTACCCGACAAAGTCCACGTGACATTGTTGTAAATACCACCGGAGACGTTGGTTTGGGAAAAAGCGATTCCGAAACCAAGAATAAAGAGCAACGTGAAAAGAGGGTTTTTTATCATTGAGATTTCTGGAAAAGGAAGTGAGCGATTTAGAAAATATCGTAGGCTGGAACAGGGGACCGTATGCTTATCCGCCCAGATCAATGGAGACAGAGTTTGGCAATTACGTTACAACTAGGGAAAACCCTGTTTGTTTTATGTTTTTCGAAATAAATTAAACAAAACCTTGATTCAGGAAATTCCCTAGGTCCATTCAGGGCGCAAGGTTGGATTTTCCTTCTTGGACCACCCGTTTCAGTTGATTTCCGAAGTATCAATCATTCCGATGGGTCAGGGCAATCACTTCTCATTTCCATTTCAAGGACATCTGGAGTCGATGACCATTTTTCGCCCGGAACCGGCCTTCTCTAGGAACCGTGTCCCGCCTACGCGGGGCTCCGATGCCTAAGCGCACGGCAAAAACCCAGGTCAGCAGTAATTGCCCTGTCCAATCGGCGGATCCGCTACAATTTCTTGTCCAAATTTTCTATATTCGCAATGCAATCATTGGATTTGCGCATTGAATTCCTACCAGACAACTCGATGAAAAAATTACAAATCTCCCTATTCTGCATTCTGCTCACAGCCAGCACCTTGTGTAGTCAAAAAGATTACGAGCGTCCCAAGCTTCGCTACAATGCCATGAAGGAAAAGCCGGAATCGCCTTGCGCCGACGGCATGGAAGCCAAGATCGAGCAAGCGATCGAAATGATCGAAACCAACCAAAGCTCCTCCGCGATCGTGCTCGTCGAGGAGACGCGCAAGGCCTTGGGGCAATGCGCATTCTCTGAAATGGCGTATGCCGAAGCACTATTTCGCAACGGGCAGTGGCTTAGAAGCAATCAGGTGATCGATGCCGCCATCAAGGAATATGGCCCGGTGCTGTTTCTTGTGCGGGCACGAGCCGGTTATTGCCTTGAAATGGCCGAATATGGCGTCGGAATGAAAGCGGTAGACGGCAACATGGTCTATCTTCCTGAGGACAAGCACCTCCCTTTCAATGAAAAGCAATTCAAAGAAGCCAATCTCTCCATCGGATGTGAAGCATTGGAATTCCTTGAGTCCAAGGTCGAGCTCGATGAGAAAAGCGCCCTGCTATACCTGATGGGGCAGGTGTACAAGCAAATGGGGAACTTCGAAAAATCGAATCAGGTGTTCTCCAACTTGCGCCAAGATCCCGAATACCAGAACCGCGCAACCTCTTTCTTGATCCAAAATCTGATCGCGCAGAAGGACTTTGTCAATGCGGAAAAAGAGCTTCTTGGCATGTGCGAACGCATTCCGCGAAACTACAAGCTCTATCAAAACCTGGAAAAGCTCTACATGCAAATGGGGGAAACGGACAAAGCAAAGGAATGCCAGCAAAAAAGCTTCTTCTTCTACTGCCTTCCGGCGTTCACCACCCTACCCTATTCCGAGGAAAACCTGGCAGCGCTGCGCTATTTTGGTGATGCGCACAGCATCGAGAAGAAAAATGCCGCCCTCGCAGAAATCGAGAATCGTCCGCTGGATGAAGCCATCGATTTCTATATCGGCATCATCAATATGCACGAAAATCACGGTAACGGCTTGGAGTCCAGCGCCACACGCTTGCTCGGCGAGGCTGGCAATCCCGCTGTCGAAAAACTCATCGGGCTGCTCCGAGGCGCAAGTTCGACATGCGGCATGTCCAATGCGGGACTTGCCCTCGCGAAAATCAAAGATGAGCGCGGCTGGGATGCCATCGTGGAAATGCTCCCTCTCATCGACCGCGTCGGGATGACGACCACGTTGCCGCTATTTCCGCAATGCCTCGTGAATTTTGATCAGGAGCGCGCCATCACCGTCCTGTTGTCATGGATCAAAGAGCGATTGGAACGCAAGGCGCAGGAAAAAGGCGAGGATCCCTTTGACGGCTTGGGCGAAATATTTGCAGACGGCGTGATTTACAGGCCATTGAACGTGGTCGCACGCGAGCACCTCACCGAAAAGGCAAAGGAAATGGGCTTCGACGAGGCACAAATCAAGAAACTCTTGGACGAGGTCTATTATGAGCTACCCGTGGAGGAGAAGGAAGACGAAGGAAAGTAGGGTTGCTCCTTAGAATACGATTCTCCGCTGAGGCACAAATGCCCGTTTGTCAAACGCGTTTCAGGAGGGGACAATAAAAGTCCACAAATACCCAAAGATTTCGTCTATCCTGGCTTTGTGCTTAGAAGAAAAAAGTAGCGAATTAGTGGCTTACAATCTCGCCGCCAAGGCGGCACACAATAAGCCATACAACGCGCAATGCAGCTCCGGAAGGGCGCTATGCTCCAACAAAGCGAGGGTAATCTTGCCCGGCTGCGCCTCTGCCTCCCGGAAAAACAGCATCATCGGTGTAAACAGTTCGCGCATTTCGTTGTCGTGCTGATCGTTTCCAGCCTGAATCAACTGTTTCAGCGGGGCGCCAACAATTTCTAGTCCTTTGATAAACGGTTCGTAAATGGCCAATTCGTCTTGGTAGTCTTCGTCATCGACCAACAGGTATTCGTAGAGGAAGTCTTCCAAATCAGGATCGGCATCAGCGAGTCCGCATTCCTTGATGTAAATCAGCACATTGAGCAACTCTGTGCCGCGATCTGCTGCTGCATTTTCGATTTTTTGCCATTCAGGAGATTCAAAAACCTCGTCTCCCTCCTCTTCATCGGCCTCCAATTCGGTCATGAGGCGCACCACGCAGAGGTCAATCAGGAATTCACGGAGATCTTCGAATGCCGGAAATCGATCGATGACTGCATCTGCCTTGGCAAAAATCCCGACGCCTTGGCTATCAGGCCCAAGCACTTCTGCAATGGCAGTCTTGATGGCGGGTAATTCAGGCAATGACGGCGCTGAGCGCACCTCATCGATCGTCTTGAACGGCGCAGGAGCCGCTTTTGCTGCATATCCCCATGCAAATGCCTCCACCAATGTTTGTCCCAATCCGACCAATGCGTTGCTCATAAATATCAATTTTGCACAAATTTAGACCGCTGATCCCACATTGAAAACGAAAAAGCAATCAAACCTCCGTCGAATTGATTTTTGGTTCGGCTTTTTTGGTGATATTCGATCAAATATTTGTGATTCATCGCTATGGCCAAGAAAAAGGAAAGCCCAAAACCCATCGTCCCGGTGCCTGCTGCAGGCAAGAAAATTGTCCCCGCACCCAAATCCGTCGCTCCGGCAAAAGGTGCCTCGGCAAAGCAACCGGCCTCTCCAGGTAAATCCGCGGAAAAGCCGAAGGTTGCTGCGGCGAAAGTACCTGCAAAACCGGCTGCGAAACCGGCAACTGTGCCAGCGAAAGCTGATCCTAAGCCCGTAGCGAAGGCAAAATCGGCTCCATTAAAGCCGGAAACGAAAGCAGTTGAAAAGCCGAAACCCTCCTCCGTCAAGGGAAAGGTGCCGAACCCAGCCGCTAAAACGGGCGCTCCGGTTGCAAAACCTGCGGTCAAGCCCGCACCGGTTGCATCAAAGTCTACAAAAACAGCAACGCCAACTGCTCCAAAGGCTGTCTCCTCCGATAAAAAGAACGCCATTGCGATGCCGCCCAAAGAAGTGGTGAAGGTTGTACCGGTCTCAAAGAATGAGGTGGAATCCGCCAAGGATTCGTCTCCGGCTACAATTCGGCCAAAGGCAATTGTGATTCCTCCAAACAAGGAACGTGCGGCGCAATTGGCCGAGCGTCTCGCCAAAATTGAGGCGGATAAACTTGCACGCGCAACTGCATTGCAAGAACAGAAAGCTGCAAGGCTAGCCAAAGCTGCGGAGGCAAAGCAGGCAATCGAGGCACAAAAGGCAGAACGTGCTTCAAAAATCCAAGCACAGGCCGACGCACGTGCACAACGAATTGCAGAGGTCAAGGCTGCAAATGCCGCGAAGGCAGCCACCAAGGTGGTTGTCACGAAACCTGTAGAACCTGTGAAAGTGGCTCGGCCTGAACGTCCTGCAAAGGCTGCACCTGCCACAAAAACTGCGGCAAAAGCAGCGCCCGCACCCACCTTTGATGTGGGACTCAGTGTTCGTCTGGACCCAAAATGGGACCTGATCATGCAAAACGCCCTCAAGGACGCTGCGAAATCAGTCGCCGAGCAGTTGGAGGCGCTGCTGAAAATCGGTTCCGATGCCGATTTGAAAACGCGTCGTACGCTTGAAAATGAAAAGCGTCGTTTCATCCGCATCATCGACCGTGCGATTGGCGGCGCATTGACACGGCTCTTGGAGCCCTCGGATTTGGCGATTGCGCAATTGCATTTGAATGCCGATGGATCCCGCTTGGTCGCGCCGGGCAAGCACCTCGCTCCCACTGCCTTTGCCAAGGCAAAGATCGTTGCAGCCTACAAGGACCTTGTGGCACTCATCGGGCAGGCCAATTCGCCGTTGCAGCAATTTGGCCTCAAAAAGCCCGAATTGATCCTGAATTTTGGCGACAGCATGGCCAATGACTACTTTTTGAGCGGCAGTTTCAAACTGCATATCAACTTTGAGAAGCCGGGATCAAGCACCGTGGAGCAACAATTCCATCTCTTTGCGAAGCGAGGAAAAACCCTTGGTGTTCAAATGAAGATTGGATTTAGCCACGACATTGGCGGAAATGGCTACGCTGGCAAACTGGATGTCGATTTTCCCGTTGCCAGGGCAGATGCCTAAAAAAATCAAAAAAAGTTTGGGATTCACCGAGTGGACGTCTATCTTTGCCACTCTTTATAAAAGCAAAGTCATGGGAATCAGATTTAGTACGAAGAAAATGAACACTCGCGGTGTTGCTGCGAGAAGGCGTCAGATGTTGAGAGTCAACCCAAATGAGGTGATTCGCAAAGAGACGCAAGAGGAGTCGAATCGTAAAGTGATCGCCGCGCTCGAAGCCAAAATGAAGTCCTGATTTCAGGATTTGTGCAGAATACAAGTCCGCCTCTCATTGGGAGGCGGATTTTTTTGTTGTCTCTCAAACCCAAAAATGAAAAATGGCCCCATGATCAACATCACCGGGCCATTTTCTCATTTCTCAATTTCGCCGATCTTCCATTCTCATTCCTCATTCTCAAACAGCTTCCACTCCCGCAGCACCAACCACAGAAACAGGCCTGCTGCGGTGGCAACACCAAGGAAAATGAATCCTGCTTGGAAATTTTTAAAGATGAGTTGCCCGATGGCAAACAAGGTTGCATAGGTCATCAGCACCGAGGAAATCCAAGCCATGACGAGCGGTACGGTGTTGGCCCGGACGACGATGCCAGATTTTTCAGCGACGGGTTTCCACCATCCTCCCGGCTGCACTTGCTTGTGATAGGTCACCAAATGCGCCATCGGCTCAGGTTTTGTGAATAGGGTGACAAGCAACCACACGAGTGTCGTACCGCCAATCGTGATGAAATAGCTCGTGGGAAATTCGGAAATACCCCAAGCCTCCGGCACCCCGAACTTCAACGCGGCATAGATCACAAACGGCGCCACGGTCGCCGAAATTTCGGACCAGACATTGATGCGCCACCAAAACCAACGCAAGATGAGGACCAAACCAAGGCCGGCACCGCATTCGATCATGAATGCCCAGACCTCGCTGATCGAATTGATACGAGAGGAAACGGCCATGGCGACGACCATCAATACAATGGTCACCATCCGGCTGATGAAAATCAATTGCTTGTCGCTGCTCGGCGCAAGGCCCTGCCGCTTGCGTGCGGGCATGTACAAGTCGTTGACAAGGTAGCTCGCGCCCCAGTTGAGTTGTGTTGCAATGGTACTCATATAGGCTGCGAAGAAGGAAACGAGCATCAAGCCGCGCAATCCTGTAGGAAGGAACTCCTTCATGGCCATCACATAGCCCAATTTGGCATCTGCAGCAGGTAGATTCGGATAAAGCACGATGCAACACAATGCGACAATGATCCACGGCCATGGTCGCAGGCAGAAGTGCGCGACTTGGAAAAAGAGCGTTGCAAAGACCGCTCCACGTTCGGTTTTGGTGCTCATCATGCGTTGCGCGACGTAACCGCCACCGCCCGGTTCGCCTCCGGGATACCAAGATGCCCACCATTGCAGGCCGATATAGGCAAAAAAGGATGCAAAGGTGATGCTGAAGGCTTTCACTGCCCCTCCCGCGTCACTGCCGATGCTCGGCAACATGTTCCAAACCGCATTGTCGGGTCCAAGCTTCTCCTTGAGTCCGTCAATTCCACCGATTTTATCCGAATTCAAGACCAAAATTGCCAGGACAATGCATCCGCCCATCGCCAGGACGAACTGAAACGCATCGGTCACCGCGACGCTCATGAATCCGCCGACACTACTATAGATACCGACAATCGCCATGGCAGCGGCGGTGTACCAAAAGGCTTCCGTCGAAGATAGATTGAAAAATTCCTGCAAAATGGCTGACATGGCAACGTTGACCCAGCCCATGACGAGGACGTTCATCAGGAAGCCCAAATAGACGGCCTTGAAGCCGCGCAGGAAATGCGCAGCATTGCCAGCGTAGCGCAAGGTGATGAATTCAACCTCGGTCAAGACGTTGGCGCGACGCCAGAGTTTTGCAAAGAAAAACGTCGTGAGCATGCCCCCGATGCACATATTCCACCAGAGCCAGTTGCCGGAGATGCCCTTTTGCACGACCAATTCCGTCACCGCCAACGGTGTATCAGCTGCGAAAGTCGTGGCTACCATCGAGATGCCCGCCAAATACCAAGGAAGGCTACGCCCACCGAGGAAAAATTCGCCGAGGTTTTTGCCGGCACGTTTGGCATACAGCAATGCAATGCCAACCGAAAAGACAAAGTAGGCAACGATCAGGATCCAATCAATCAATTCCAGAGTCATGGCGCAATGCTGAATTGTTGGGTAAAAAAGGTTAAGGTATGACCGAGGGCATCTTCCAACAGGGGATTTGAGCCTTCGAAGGGGTGTTTTGCACCGAATGTATGACCCGCACCGGGGATGACGTGCAATTCGGCTTGGGTATTGTCTGCCCATTCGAACAAAGCGCGGGCATCACCATCGGACACGGCCTCGTCGGCATCACCATGTACGATGCACAACGGCTTTGTCGTCTCCGAAACAGCCTTTTGGATGCTCAACTTGTCATCGATATGCGCCATGAGGTCGGTGTGAATGCGCCATCCGAGGTGCATCATTTGCCCCGTACGGGTATTGGGGACTTCAAGAAATCCTTGCTGTTCCCAGAGATCGATCACGTGTTTGGGATAACGGGCAAAAGTGCTGACAGAGGCCCAAGTGCAAATCGCAGCGACTTTGGGATGTCTTGCAAAAGCTACAAGGGCAACCCCTCCGCCCCTGCTATGGCCCAAAACGCCCATTTTTACATTCGACGATGCCCCGAAGAGCCTTCCGTCGCTGTATTTTTCCAAAACTTCACGGGCCTCATCCACCTCCAATGAAAACGTATTGTCCCGAAATTTCTCCAATTCGGTGAATTCCAACGGATTGTTTCCAATTCCATTGTGTGAAAAATTCATCGCCAAGAGTCGTATGCCGGCTTTTGCAAAACGTTCGCCGAGATAAGGCGTGAACCCCCAGTCTTTGAAACCCTTGAAACCATGCAGATAAACCACACAGGGCGTTTCGGGAGGCAAAGTCCCGCCATAAAGGCTGAGTGCCATCGGGTGACCTTGGGAGGATGTATAGGAAAAATGTTGTACCATAGTGCGCTGTGCTTAGCATGCAAATTCACAAAATCCGCCGAATTTCGAATCAATTTGTTTTGAAATTCATCACGGCAAACAATTTGCTTTGATTCGCGTTCATTGGAGGAAGCAAATAGGGCGCTGAATTAGAATCACAAGGATGCATTGGCTGTTAATCATATTTTTGGCTGTTTTTGGCCTGTTGGTACTGGGCTTTTTGGTCTATGGTTCGAAGTTGCCCGCTAAATGGGAAGTGGCGGAGTCGATTGTGATCCGTGCCGACCGCGAGCGGCTCTATGATTACCTCAATGCCATCGAAAACTGGGAAAAATGGACCATTTGGAGCAAGGATGTGAATCCTAGTTTCCAATTCACCTATGAAGGTTCGAAATCCGGGACCGGCGCGACGATGTGTTGGAAGGCGAAGAACCAGTTCGGTAAAACTAAAATCTGCGGCGGCGAGCGTCCCGAACAAATCAAATACATGTTCAGCTTTGGCCATGGCCATCACATGCTCAAAGGCTGCTTGACCCTACTGCCGCGCGGCGGCGAAACAGAGGTCGTTTGGAAAGCCTACGGCGATTCCGGGAGCAATCCGAGCCGTAAAATCATGGCCAAAATGATGATTCCCTACATGCAAAAGGACTTCGAAGGCGGATTGAAGAGGCTGAAAACGATTATGGAGAGTTCTGAGGTCTGAGTTGAGAATTGAGAAGAATTGAGAATTGAGAGTTGAGAGTTGAGAGTTGAGAGTTGAGAGTTGAGAGTTGAGAGTTGAGAGTTGAGAGTTGAGAGTGGAGAGTTGAATAGCTTTTATGGCGCTCGTTTGACTTTGCATTCCTTAATAGACCTGCGGTTATCCTGCGAACTGAGCGAACTTTGCATTTAATTTAGGATTTGCAATTCAATTGCCGAATCTGATTTGAGTTGCTATCTTCGCTGCCCATGGCAATCCACTGGACGTTAATCCATAATCCAAGGTCATGCAGCGGCAAGGGCGCCAAACATTGGCCGGAAATTGAAAAGCTGCTGCAAGCAGCCTCCATTGATTTCGAAGTTCTGAAAACGGAATATGCAGGTCATGCCATCGTTTTGACCAAGGATGCGATCGCCCGCGGTGCCCGGAATCTCGTGGCTGTCGGCGGCGATGGAACCGTCAACGAAGTCCTGAATGGCATTTTCCAACAAGCGTCCGTTCCAAGTACCGACATTGTGCTGACGCAAATCCCGATCGGGACCGGCAATGACTGGCGCAGAACGGTCGGCATTCCCAAGGACTATGCAAGCTGCGTAAAGTTGCTCTCCAATTGGCAGGAAATCAGGCAGGATGTCGGTGTCGTGGAATGGGAAACGGACCAAGGAACGCAGCGCAGGTATTTTGACAACGTCGCCGGAATGGGATTCGAAGCTGCAGTGGGAATCAAGGCAAACGCCGATAAAGCAGCGGGAAAAGGCGGCATTTTGGGCTATATTCCAGCATTGGTCGGAATACTCTTCCGATATAAAATGACCTCTGCGGCTTTTGTTGTTGACGGAAAACAACTTCCCGCCCGCAACTTCTTCACATTGGCGGTCGGCATCTGCAAGTTCAACGGCGGAGGCATGCAACAATGCCCTGGTGCCTTGCTTGACGACGGGATGTTTGACCTGACGGTAATCAACGAGCTTCCCAAGTGGAAGGTGATCTGGAACTTTCCAGGCATTTTTACCGGAAAATTCGTGCGCATCAGCCATGTAGAGCAACACCGTTGCAGCAGTTTGGCGGTGACTACGGGCACTGAAACCCTGCTCGAAGTTGATGGGGAAAACATCGGTCAGGGCACTGCCAAGTTTTCGATTTTACCCAAAGCGTTGCGGGTGGCGACGGTGGGTAAACCCTGATCACTACAATCGAACGGCTGGATTCCAGTCAAGTAATTTCAAAAAAGACTTTCTGCCCTTTAGCGGAACAGCCCAGGTTGCACGTCATTCATGGCAATTCGATCCACGCAGGTAGTCTTCCTTCAGAACCTGCCGTCTGTAACTTGGTCGCCTTCATTGGTGCGTTGCTGCTTCCATTTGCTGCCTGCGGGCTCCTCCATGTAATCAGAATAGACCCATTCTGCGTGGCCAAATTCATTGTAGGGCAATGCCGCGAGGTTTACTGTCGTATCCATCAACTGCCGAAACGGCCTGCCGTTGTATTCGACGATCAAGAAACCATAAATCTCCGGGTTTGCTGCCGGATTGGCTGTTTTCATTTCGTCGCGAATGAAATGCGCAAACCGGTGAATGGATTTGGGCATCCTGCAGAGGCGGGTAAATTGCCGCCAATTGACATAGTGGAAAAACGATTCGCCCGTGATGTAAAAGGTCTGCCCATCCACCAAAACCTTCAACTTTGCACCATAGTCACGGCTTGTGAGCATCATTCGCCAAGCAAACGTCGCCCCCTCCCCTGTCAAAGACGGATCACCGGGATACAGGAAATGGCGGAATGGATAGAAAATTTGCCAGGCTCCGTAAACCAACAAGAAAGCCAAAAACACCCGTCGCAAGCCTGTAATCCGCTGTGGGACAGGCGACTTTTCAGCAACGGGTTTCACCTTTTCCTTTGCTTTCGCCAGTAGATTCTTCAGTTTAATCCGCAAATTTTCAGGCCAATTCGGTTCAAAGTAGATCAAGGTCGCAGCGGCCATAAAGTGCGGAAATCCAGCAATGGTGCGGAAAGTGAGCTGATTGGTGACGTGGAATGCAAGCACAAATGGCAAGGCCCACCAACGCAATCGTTTGGACATCAACATCCAACCGATGCCAAGATCAAACAGCATTCCAGACCAACTCATAAAAATCGCGACGGCATCGGTCTGCATGAATTTTGGAAGCCACGGTTTCATCGGCAACCAAATCCGCATGGGATAACCTTGCATCCAATCCCATCCGATTTTTGCGATACCCCCATAGAAATAGACGATCATGATTTGAACTTGAAACACCAACACCTGCCAATAGGGTACGGTGTTTTTGTCTTCGCCAAAGCCCAAAATCCAACCACGCGTTACCGGTAAAGCATTGTAAATCAAACGATCGATCGATCCCCATCGGTTGCAATCCGTCATGAACATCCAAAAAGCAACCAGGGAAAAAAGATAGTAGTGATTCGTATAATGCCCACGACAAAGCATGAACATATAAGTCCAAACCAGAAAAACGATCAAGGACGAAAACCGGTTGAGCAGTCCCACGAGCATCATGGCGGCAGCAATCGTTCCTGCCAAAAACAGGGATTCCATAACGCTTGGCGACAGCGGCTTGATCCAGTGGAAGTAGTCGTAGGTCAGGAAAAACTTCGAATTCGTGACGATTTCGAGGATATAAGGCTTGATGGACTGGAATTGCCAAACCATCAAGATCCCGAAGCAGATGCGCAGCAACCCAAGCGTAGCTGGATGCGTGGGTTTAAACAAACTTTGGTACGTGGTGGCAGCGAGAAGACGCATATTTTCCTTTCAATCAATATCGGCAACTGCTTGCCTCGGGGCTAAAATTACAGTTTAGAATTTGATTTTCGGATACTTGGGTTTGACGATTCTTGGAGGTAATTGGACGGCTACAACCAAACGAAAATGGACAGGCCAAAGACCTGTCCATTTTCAGTTGTTGCCTTGCGTACGCTTACTTCGCCTTGACGATCTTGGCTGCTCCCATCGAGACGCCGTTCACGGAAATCTTAGCGAAATACATGCCCGCAGCCATTTCCTTGAGGTTCAGACGCATCATCTGCTTTCCAGCACGCAGGTCAAACTCACGGGCAACACCAAGGCTTTGGCCAGCGATGTTGGTGATCTCGACCTTGACTTTGGCGTCAAATGCCATCCGCACCTCGATGTTCACGACATCTTCAAATGGATTGGGGAATACAGCGCGGACAAAATCAACTGCCGCTCCGGGTACCATCGCAGAAACGATGTTGGACTGGCTGGTATTGCCATCAAAATCGTGCTGCTTGAGTTGGTAATAGTACACCACATCGGCTTCGACATTCTGATCAAGGAAGTTGTAGGTAGCTCCTTCGCCGGGCACTGCCAATGGGGCAACTTCGCCGATCTTGGCAAATTGCAGCCCGTCCGTGCTACGCATCACATCGAAGCGCATGTTGTTGATTTCCAGCGTGGTTTCCCAATCCAAAGCAATGTCCTTGTTCACTGGATTTGCCGCGAGGAATGCATATTCGACTGGCAAGATGCAGATGATGTTCACGGGGATCACCGTCTGGCAACCACGTGTATCGGTTGCTGTGACATTGTAGGTGCCTGGGGACAACCCTGATTGTGTGGCACCTGTGCCAAAGCCCCAATTGTAAGTATAGGGTCCGACACCACCGGTTGCATTCACTGTTGCCGAACCGTCGTTGGCTGGGAAAGGACAGCTAGCTGTCGACGTAGCCAATACAGAACCAATCATCGGGTTGGGCTGCGTAATCGTCACCAAGGTGGACTGCGGGCAGCCGGGGTTGCCCGCGTCAAACACAGTCACGACGTAGTTGCCGGCAGGCAATGGCGTGGAAGTCGCTCCACTGCCACCACTGGGCGTCCAGTTGTAGAAAAACACGGGACCAACACCACCCGTGACTGCGATCGTAGCCGAACCGTTTGCGCCACCGTTGCAATCCACCTGGGTTACATTCGCGACGCTGGGCTGGAGCAAGCCGGGTCCTGCAGGCACCGTCACAACCGACGTACTGATACAGCCCGTGATGTTGTCGACCACCGTCACGGGATAGTTTCCAGGCACCAAGCTGCCGACGGTTGCGGTAGTATTCGGCAATGGCAACCAGCTATAGGTGTAATTGCCTGAACCACCAGAAGGTGTAATGGTTGCTGAACCATTGTTGTTGCAAGTCGCTGCGACCGCAGAGGGTGCCAAGTTGACTTGGTTTACCGTCACGGTAACGGTGTTGGATGCATAACAATTGCCCACAGCATTTACCCCTGTGACCGTATAGGTCGTTGTGCTTGATGGGTAGGCCGTCACGGTACTGCCGACGGTAGTATTCAACCCGCTACCGGGTGACCAAGTGTAGTTGGTCGAGCCGGAGGCAGTCAAATTCACCGAAGATCCGGTTCCAGCACAGAATGCGGTCGGACCAGCAATCGCGACAGTCGGCTGCGGATCGACAATCAATGTGATTGTCGTAGCAGGCGAAAGCCCACAGCAGTCTGTGGTGTAATTCAAGCTAATGGTATAGGTTCCCGGTGTATTGAACACTGCGCCCGTCACGTCCTGCGTAGCATAAGTATTCGGAATCGATCCGCCGCCCATGCTCCATGAATAGATATAATTCAGACCCGGATTCAGCGACTGAAAGGAGACACTGGATCCTGCGCAAACATGGTATTGACCTGAAATGATCGGGGCATTGGTTCCAATCTGCGGCGTGATGCCTGAACCAAGGATGATATTGGCAAATCCTGTATAAGTATTGGCACCAAAAATGATATCCTTCCGACCTGTAGAAGAATACACCGTGGTCGCTGATACCTGCGAAGGGAAGTTTTGCGGACTGGCACCAGCTCCCAAATCCCAGGTGGCTGCGCCCCCCGAGGAATAATTAATATTCGTATTGGTGCATGCGATGTTTTGCATAAAAATCACAGGCTGAGCCGGCAAGTTGAATGCATTGTCATTGAGCACCAATCCAGTTCCACTTTGGAGGTGTACCGCAATCGATTGCCCTGGCTGTCCATTGCCGCCAACGCCACCTACGCCAGCAGTACCGCCAGCACCACCGTTACCACCGCGACCGATTTCTCCTGTTCCAACTGCAGCTCCTGCTCCACCACCGCCACCAGCACCGCCGCCGCCACCGGCACCGCCATTTCCACCAGCTCCAGCAGTTCCAGCTACGATTCTGGAATCGTCAATTGCGCCGTTTGCACCATTTGTACAAAGATAAATGCCGTAGGATGAACCTCCTCCGCGACCACCGGTTCCTCCGGCGCCACCTTGGCCGCCACCACCGCCACCGCCGGCTCCGTTGCCAGCTCCGTCGTCACAGAATGTACAATATTGTCCACCGCCGCCACCGCCGCCGCAGCCACCTTTGGCTCCGCCACCATCTCCACCGGTTCCAGCGATGCCACCCGGAACCCAAAAACAACCGGAATGCGTTCCCGCAGGGCCTGCTGCTCCTGCACCACCTGGTGATCCACCGACACCTCCCGTACCGGCACCACCGGTTCCTCCGGGGTCCTGACCAGCGCCGCCGCCGCCACCAGACAATTGGGCTGCGCCACCATTGACGCCACCTCCGTTTCCGCCTGCTCCACCTGCGCGCCTTTCTTCACCACCGCTCGCGCCGCCGCCGCCGCCGCCGCCCGCACGGGCATTGGAAGAGGCTGTGCCTGCGACACCAGGGCTTCCGACGAAACAACCACAATTTGCGTTTCCAGTGGGATCCGGACCGCCAGCTCCACCGCCGCCAAATCCAGCGCCTGCTCCAGCTCCGCCAGCGCCACCGGCTCCGGCAGCGCCTTCATCATCAATGTCGCCGCCGCCGCCAGGGCCACCTGTGGCACCACTTGCGCCAGCTGCACCAGCTGTGCCATTGGCACCTGCTGAACCGTTGCCGGGAAGGACTTGTGTTCTCGTAAACGTATAGTTGCTGCATGAGGTCATGTGTACCCCGTAGGTACTCATGCCGTTGCCGGTCGCGTTGGCAGTTTGAATCGTCAAATCCTGGAAGCGTACGCCCGATGCAGCGGCCATTTGAATGGCCACCAAGCGTTGCTCATTGGCTGCGCCTTGTGGGTTCAAATTGGAACGCAAAATCGTCGTAGCGCCAGCTTGAGAAGTTTTGCGCCAGCTGTTTCCCGGGTCAAATCCACCTTCAATTGTCAGCAGACCAGCAATGTTCACGATCGGATTGTCGATCGTGTAGGTGCCAATCGCCATCTTGATGACGGTGTTGTTGCAGGAAGCCATGCCGATGGCGGTGATCAGGTTTGCCGGACTAGCTTGGGTACCAGGTCCCGAGCCAGTAGGAGAAGCATAGATCACGTTGCAAGTGGTACCGGTTGGCGCACTGATGTTCACGGTCACACTATCGCGGTTGATGCAACCGGCAGCCGTGGTCGATTGGTACCAATATGTCGTTGTAGCACCTGGAGAGACGGTAATGGAGCCCGTTGTGGCTCCTGTGCTCCAAAGATTGGAGGCGGCAGCGGGCGTTGATGAACCCGTGAGCGTCACCGGCGATCCAGGACATGTGTAAACCACGCCCGGAGTGATCGTTACAACGGGCAATGGGGTCACCGTAACCTGCAAATTGTCGGAAATCGTGCACCCGTCAGGGAAGGTCGCCGACACCGAATAGACGGTTGTCACACCTGGCGAGGCAGTCGGATTTGCACAATTGGTACAACTTAGACCCGTGCCGGGCGACCAAGTATAAGAGGTCGCCCCTGAACTTGTCGCATTCAAACCCACTGATCCGCCGGCACAAATGGTTCGGTCAATACCGGCATTGACGGTATTGGCAGTTCCAACTACGTTCACAATGAAGGAGTAATAGCTCACACCATTGATCGGGCAAGCGTTGTCGCGCGCTGTTACAGTGAAGCTGTTGAAGCCCACATCGGCCAAGGTTGGCGTCCAGCAGAAGGTTCCGACCGGAGCGGTTGTATTGTTGCTCGCGAAGTTCATCGACGCTGCTGGAATGCCGTTGTTCCAGGTGAGCAATACGTTGTTGCTGTTGGGGTCGCTTCCGTTGAAGGTGAAACAAAGATTGGTTCCAACGCAAGTCGTAACGGTATAAACACCTGAACCGTTGATTCCTGATACTACAGGTGGGTTATTGCTGCAATTGATTACCCGGAATTGCATATCCCGAACGGTACGGCCGATAAGCACACCATTGCGGTATTCATCGACCCGCACGCACATGACCCCGATTTGCAATGCGTTGGGGGTGAAGGTAATTACACCCGTTTGCGCATTGATCGAGACACCGCTCACGGTCGACAAGGGACTTACGCCGGAATAGCCTCCGCCATAAACCACCGAAGTAGACGCACTTTGCAAGCAATTGACCAAGGAAAATACCAAACTGTCGCCATCCGGGTCAGTAACGCCGTGCGAATAAGTGACGGGCTGATTGTTACAAACCACCGGGGTAGGTGCGTTGTTGAACACCGGCGAATTGTTGCAGGGAGTCAACGTATTGTTCAAAGTGGCATTGACAAAGATGTTTTGATTGCCAGGTCCGTTCAATGTTGTGATCGCATTGTTGCGACAACATTCGGTCCAGCCCAATTGCCAGTCATTTCCACAACCGACAGGCAATTGCAAAACACCCGTGTACGTCCACTGTTCAACGCCAAATGGACCGCCGCCACCGTTGCAGCTACTGGGTTGCGATACGCAAAGGGGCGTGATATCCACTGCCCCACCCTGTTGATTCAAGGTGATCGACGAACTCACCCCGCATGAAGCAGAAGAGTAAGTCATTGAATACGAATTGAATGGACTTACACCCCCACAATCCCTGAAAAATTTGAGCGTGATCACATACCGTCCATTGCCGGTACATACCCAAGTGATGTCGGCGCCCATCCCGTGGGTCGCTTTCACTTGTGTGAAGGAAAAAGCAAGGGCAAAAAACAACATTCCCAGCATCCACTGGGTCAGAGTACTCAATCTTCTCATAGGCCTTCTAAGAATCTCATTCATGTATCAGCTTCAATTGACTTTCACGGGGAAATTTTTCAGCGTAATTCTAGCGCAACCCCAGCAAAAGAACAGACGGAAGGTGTCCATTGACCACATTCATCGCAAAATACCATTCCGAATTGGCAATGAAGATAGCGCAATTTCCAGCATCTAAAAAAAAATGTTTTCCATGTCCCAAACTCGAAAATGGGCATTATGTAAGGAATGATGCAAGTTTCAGGAAATCGTGGCAGGTCCTCAACGGCTATCGGACAAGTGTAAGAGGACCGCGTTGTTCAGCCTCACGGTCTTGCGGCAATTTCCCCTCCAGGTAGTAGAAATAAACCCCGTCAGGTGCGTCATTGCCTTTGATCTTACCGTCCCACCAAGTGTCTTGCGTATTCGTTTGGAAAACCATGTGTCCCCAGCGGTCATAAATCGAAAACACAAACGTATCCAGCTTCCGGAAATTGGTCATCGGCACGTCGTTGATGCCATCGCCATTGGGACTGAAAACGTTGGGAATGAAAAAGTCAGGATCGGTCACCGAGATCAGCATCGAAAGGGTGTCACTGCATCCGAAAATATCCCAAACGATCAAAGTAACCGGGTAATCTCCGGGATTGGGGTATTGATGCAGCGGATTCTGTTCCGTAGAAGACGATCCATCGCCAAAGGTCCAAAGCCATTGGGCTGCGCTGATGCTCTGATCACGCAACTGTACCAGACTTTGGGGATAATTGTCGTAGGCAATTCCAGCCGTAGGTGCGATTCCGGCCTCTACATGGACAATGTTCGTGGTATCTGCGCCGCAACCCGTAGATGCGATCACTTGATAATCCCCTGCTTGCGTTACAATAAAAACCGAATCCAGGAATCCCGGTACCACCAAGCTGTCTTGAATCCAAGCGTAGGATTCCCCGCCGGAAGCGATCAAAACAACGGTTTCGCCGGCACAAAGCGGGGGTTCGCCGATCAAAATCAACCCCGCGTCAGGGTCTTGCCCAGGATATACCATCACCAAGACAGACGGGTATTCGCAGCCATGCTGATCATAAGCGATTGCCGAATAAGCCCCAGGCTCCGTCACAGCGAGCGAAGCCCCATTCGCCCCGGGTACCAACGTATCATTCTGCAGCCACGTCCATCCAACGCTTCCCAATCCAATTGCCTGAACCACGGCGGTATCTCCCGGACATATGTAAGCGGGTCCGGAGACATTGACTGTCGTGTTGATCGGCGGATAGTATGAAAAAGCATAGGTCAAGCTCGTATCACTGCATCCCGCCGAATTGGTCACAATCAAGGTGTAGTCACCGGTAATGCCTGCATGGTAATAAGGTGTGGTATCAGGCAGCAAGCTGCCATTGTACAACCATTGGTAGGTGCCGACACCTGCCGCGTAGAATACCACGGAGTCCCCCGTGCAGGTGACCGGCAAGCCGGCCGTGCTCAACACCGCATCCGGCGTTGGGTCCACCTGAATCGCAATTCCTGCAGTCGTATCGGCACATCCGTCAGCACTCGTGACGATGACCTGGTAAATTCCACTGGCATGTACGTACAAATTGCTGTCCACCAGCCCAAAAATCGGCATCGAATCCAGCATCCAAGCATACGTTCCTCCCCCGCTTGCCTCCAACAGCGACGAATCCGATGCGCAATACACCGCAGGTCCGGTCAGGTTCAGCAATGCATTGGGAACCAAACCATTGGTCACGGTGACAACGGCTGAGGTTGCCGTACATCCGCCGGGAATCGTTACGGCAACGCTGTAATTGCCGCCTGCAACGGCGTTGAGGTTGGCATTGGTCGCTCCGGGAATGGGGGTGCCATTCAGCAACCATTGAAAGTTGCCATTTCCCACCGCCAATAGGTCCACGGGATGTCCAGGGCAATAAATCGAATCACCTGTCACAATCGCAAAAGCTGCCGGCGGCGGCGAAAAGGTCGCGACAACCGGGGCCGACAGCCCGTCGCAACCGATCAAAAACTGCGTCAAAACCGTGTAACTCCCTGAGGCCGTGGCGACATAAAAGCTGTCCGTGGCGAGATTGATCAAACTGCCGTTGTAAAACCATTGGTAGGTCGCACCCGCGCCACCCGAAGTGGTCAACGTCACGGAATCCCCAAGACAGGCTACCACAGGTCCTGCGGGATTCACAGTCACCGACAATGCGGGATTCACATCCACCCGCAAGGTGTCTGAAAATGTCGTGCATTGTCCGCTTTGGACCTGCAAACGGTAGCAGGTCGTGTCTTGCAATCCGCTTGGCGGATCAAAATTCAGGGCATTGGCACCGGGAATGTTGGTCCACGGACCTTGGCAATCCAATTGGGACTGCCATTGGTAGGTATAGCCGCCCAATCCGCCGGAAGCGGGCAGGCAATTGAGGTTCCCGGGGTCGCCGTTGAAACAAATGGACTGCAAAGCGGGCGTTGCGGTGCCGAGTGCCAATCCATTTTGGGCACCGGCAAAAGTGGTTCCTGCCTGCGCAGGGCCTGCATTTCCCGCTCCGCCTGTGACGGTCATGGTCGGCACTACGTTGTTCCCGTTTGCGCAGGGATTAAAAAACACCTTGATGCGCCCACCGCTCCCACCGCCGCCAAATCCGCCGGCTGCGCTTGGGCCTGCACTTGCATTGGAATTGCCAAAAATGCAATTCTGATTCATGTTGTAGCCGTTTCCAGCAGTTCCTCCGGGTGCCCCGGTCCCTCCGATGGCATTGATCGTGCCGGTGATGGTTGCCGCGCCGCCGGATTCTAGCAAGACTCCACCGCCTGAACCGCCGCCTGCCCCTCCTCCGCCGCCACCGGCGCCGGTATGGGTGTATTCGTCGACGCCGCTGCAAGCATCGACGCAACAACGCGAAGATGCCCCGGCATTGCCGCCATTCCCGCCAGAAAGGCCATTTCTGCCATTGGCATTGATGGTGCCGCTGAAGGTGAAGGTGCCTGTACTGACCAGTTTCACCAAACCGCCACCCGCGCCTCCTGCGCCTCCTGCCGTGCCTGCGGTGCGTCCACGTCCGCCTCCACCTGCGCCTGCGCCACCCGCGCCCAAGGCAATGTCGGCACCGTTTGCCGTTCCGAAGCTCGTTCCGGGTGCGCCTCCTACCGTACCGGATCCCGCGACAATTGGCGTCGAAGTGCATCCCACGTCGGACGTTGACATCGTTGGGACTGAACCGTTTCCGCCGCCTGCACCCGCGGTTCCTGCACCGCCATAGCTGCCTCCCGCGCCTGCGCCTGCGCCGCCTGCGCCACCCACGCGACCGCCTTCATCGCCGAAGTTGAGGCAACGGTCCTTGCGGCCACTGCCATTTTGCCCGACCAATCCGCCCAAGCCGGCGCCGCTACCAAATGCATTGCCGCCGGCACCACCGCCGAACGTAAAAATGTCGGCACATTGATCGGTCGGCGAAGAGCATTGCTCGATGTTGTTGATATTGTTGGCGAGGCCTGCGGTTCCGGGTAGGCCGCCGACATTGCCCGCGCCATTGGCATTGATCGTACCGGAAATGAAAATATTGCCGCCAGCATAAATTTCGAGGCTTCCGCAGCTATTTTGGCTGAATGGACGCACGTGCACCGTGATGCCGGGCCCAATGGTGAAATTTCCGGTGATGTTGTAGATGCCTTGGAGGGTGTCTCCATTGGCAGGGGAAAAGTTACCCGTGATATTGGTCGTCGTGCATTGCGCAACAGCAACATAGGCCGTGAGGCACACAAGCAGGCAAGTGAGAACAATTTTCCGCATCATTGCCACCAAATATGGCGGATTGAGGCGGAAAAGCAAGTGTTAGGTGGATAAGTGGCTGAATCGACGCATCGACTTACGCCGCATGTTGCCGAAATGCCTTTTCCAGTGCACTCACAGTGGTGAAACCCATGCGCGACCAGACGATTTTGCCTTTGTGAAACAACATCAAGGTCGGAAATGCCTGAATCTGAAAGTCCTGCATGAATTGCATGTTATCATAGCCGTTGATTTTGATGATGCGCAATCCGTCGCCCAATCTTTCCTTCAAATCTGCCAAGACAGGTTTCATCGCTTGGCAGGGGCCGCAATTGTCGGAATAAACATCCACCAAAACCGGAACTTCCGATTCGCCGACCAATTTGTGAAAACTGCTTCTTTCGCTGCTCATAGTGTGCGCTTTTCAATTACCAAAAATTGCCGACGGAGACATTTGTCGGTCAGCACGATATCATTGGCAAAATAAACGCAAATCATAAAATGGAAGTGTAACACCGGTAGCAGAACTGCGCCCATCGTGCCATAATCCCCTAACTTTCCTTCTCCCAAACAGCAAACCAAGCGTTTTCAGTGCAACTCATTGCGGCATTCATGGCCTCATGGTCAAACCTTGGCAACTGCGAAATCCGATCCAAAATAGCTGGCATTTCTGGATCCTCCTGTGGAATGACGACCTCCTTTTTCTGTGAGACGTTCCGAAAAACAAAAAAAACATCATCAACGAATGGTCCCTTGTCGGTGGTATTGATCAAGATAACCTCAATCTCATCCCACTGAATTTGCTGGCACAGTATGCCTTTTTCAGTAATGCGCGTGATTTCCTTCGCATTGACGGCCGTGCGGACCTGCAACCGAGGGTCCTCAGACTGCTTTCCATTGTATTTCAACAATCTAAGAAGCCAAAAAGCAAGCAGAACGACTACTGAAAAGACCAACAGAACGATGATCCATGTGCTACCAAAAATTTCTAGAAACCTCATCGCGGGAAGTCGGCTCATTGTATACGTCATCCTCAACCTATGGAAAATGCAAGCTAGAAATTGACGGGGAATAAATGATTTATCGAATTTAGCCAACGGCATTTTTCTTATCTTGCCTCGACAACATCACATGGAACAATTCAAAATTTACAAATCATCTGCCGGCTCTGGCAAGACCTTCACCTTGGTCAAGGAGTACCTTGCGATTGCCTTGCGGAACCCGGAACGGTACAAAAACATCCTTGCGTTGACCTTTACCAACAAGGCTGCGGGGGAAATGAAGGCGCGTATCCTTTCCGAACTTGCCTCGCTTTCCAAAGGGGATGAAAGTGCGATGAAGGAGGTGCTCGTCGCCGAATTTGGAATCCAAGCGAGCCATGTCGCCGTTGCAGCAAAGACCGTTTTGGGTAAAATCCTGCATGATTACGCCAATTTTGCCGTCCGCACGATTGACAGTTTTACACACAAGCTCATTCGTTCGTTTGCAAAGGATTTGGAGCTTCCCGGTCGGTTTGAAATCGAAATGGATTCCAAATTGATGTTGCAACGCACCGTGGACCAATTGATGGACACCATCGGCCGGGACGATTATGTGACGGAGATTTTGGTGCGTTTTGTTGAAGAGAAACTTCGGGATCAGGACGGATGGCGTATCGAATCCGACCTGAAAAATGTCGGGATGGAGCTGTTCAGGGAGACGAGCAAGCCATTTCTATCGCAGTTGAAGCATTTTGACAATGCACAGTTTCCGGAATTCATCGAGATGTTGCGCCAGAAAAAACGTGCATTTCCCGACGAAGTTCATGCCCTCGCAAAAGAAGCACTGGAAATCGTCGAACGCAATGGCCTTGAAGCCAGAGACTTTCACCAAAGCTCCAACAGCGTCGTCACGAAATTGGGCAAAATGATCGCTGCCACGAAGCCATCAGAATTCGAACCGGAATTGGGTTCCAAGGTCTTTTTGGAGGCTGCGGTCGACGACCGCTGGGAACGCAAAGGCGACCAAAATCCAAGGGTAGCCGCTGCGCTTGACAGCGGACTGCGCGCAAAAGTTCAGCAACTCCATCATTATCACACATCCCAATTCCAAGATTACAACACCGCTTGGCACGCCTTTCAAAATGTGCATTCGCTGGCGGTCATGCAGCAAATCGAGGATCTGATCGAGGCCTACAAAGCACAGTACAACCTCGTCCATATCAGCGATTTCCAGCCCAAAATCGAGCAATTCATCCGCGACGAAACGCCCGACTACATCTATTGGCGCCTCGGCGAACGCTACCGGCATTTTATGCTCGACGAATTTCAGGACACCTCCCTCCTGCAATGGCTTAACCTGTTTCCCCTGGTGGAGAATCTCAAAGGCGGTGGCGCTGGCGAATCGGGAAGTTTGCTCATCGTCGGTGATTCCAAACAGGCGATTTACCGTTGGCGCGGTGGCGAAACGACCCTGATGGAATTCCTTGTTCCGGAAAAGCTTGGCGTTGTACCCAAACTGCTTGCCCGCAACTTTCGCAGCAAGGAATATGTGGTCGATTTCAACAATCGTTTTTTTGCAGAAGCCGTCAACCTCGTCTCCGCCACCCATCCCGAGATTGGCCAAATTTACAGCGACCACGCGCAGCTTGTGCGCCCCGGCAACGAAACCCAAGGTTTTGTCAGAATCGAATTGCTCGAAACAGAACACAACAAGTTTGCAGAAGCCGCTTATGAACGCACTGTTGAACTCGTCCAAAGCTTGCTCGAGCAAGGCTACGAATACCGTGACATCGCCATTTTGGTGCGCACCAAAGACGAAGGAAGCAATGTTGCCGAAGCCCTCTCCAAGGAAGGAATTCGTGTGATTTCCGCAGAGTCGATCTTGCTGTGCAAATCTCCCGTTGTCAATTTCCTCGTCAGCCTCTTTCGGTTACTGTTTGATCCATCCGATGCGATTCCGCGGGCGGAAGTCCTGCATTATTTTTTCAGGGATTTGCACCATGGCACCGATTGGGGCATCGATCCCAACTTGCGCATCCGCGAAATTTTGCTGGATGAACACCCGATTCAGGCCATGTTTGAAGTGTTGCCCAAAGCATTCAAACTGCTGAGCTACCGCACTGACCGGCTATCCCTGTATGAATTGGCCGAGGAAACGATCCGCATTTTTGAGTTGGAAAAAATGGCGCCGGCCTTTGTACAGCATTTTCTGGACGTGGTTTTGGAGTTTTCAGAGCGCAAAAAACCGGATATCGGGGCGTTTCTTGAGTTTTGGGATGACAAAAAGGACGATTTTTCCCTGATCGTTCCGGAAGGCGAGAATGCGGTGGAGATCTTGACGATTCACAAAAGCAAAGGCCTCGAATTTCCAATCGTGATCATCCCGCGAGCAGACTGGAGCACTTCTCCCAAGGCATATTCTACGATTTGGGCATCCTCGGGCGATAGTTTTGGCGAATATCCTGCCAATCACTTGATCAAAGCACAGGCTGGATTGCAGCAGTCTGCATTCGGGGAAACCTATCAAAGCGAGCTGGACAAAACGCTGCTCGACAATTTGAATGTGCTTTACGTGGCATTCACACGCGCCCGTGAGCGCCTGTACGTGCTCGCGCCAGCCAAATCGGCAAGTGCCCAAAAGACCAAAGGTCCCGAGGAAATCAAAAGCATCGGCGCCCTGATTCGCAGCGTTTTAGATACTCCCGATTTCCGTGGGATGGATGCCAATATCTACGAATCCGGCTTCCCGGTTCCGCCTGCAGCCAAGCCACCGATTGCCGAACCCAAAAAGCCTGCCCGCTTGATCTCAACCGCTTGGCGCGACCGCATCCGCATCGACCGGAAAGCGCGTAAATTTTGGGAAGCCGGTGCAGATGGCACGCAGTCACTTGGGCCGTTGATGGCCGAAGTTTTGCGCAACCTGCCCAATTCCACGGCATTGACACTTTCTTTGGACCGGCTGCTGGAAACGGGCATGGCTACGGAAGCCACCAAATCGGAGCTCGAAAAGCGCCTCGGTAGCATTCTGCAGCAACCGCAAATTGCCGCTTGGTACGCCGAAGGGCAATCCTACCGGTTCGGAATGAAATTCCTCTTTGGTCCCACCGAACCTTTGTCCGTGGACCGCGTGATCATTTCCGAAAACCGCTTCATTTTGCTGGTCATTGTGGACACTACCCGCGAAAAGGCTGACCTAAAGGCCATTGCGAGTTGCAAAAAGTTCCTGATCGAAGAAGAAAATCGCGAAGTCGATGCTTGGACGCTTCAATTGCCGGATGGCATTTTGGCACAAGTTTGAGCACAAACGCACATTCGGGAAAATGAAGCCAGGAAAATTCGACAGCAAGGAATGGTACAAAATCCTTTAAATTGCCAACATGAAGCCTGCTTTGCGGAACCCCGACAATATTTTGGAAGTAGAAGGCCTTGTGACCCGTTTCCGCACGGAAACCGGCACGCTGACGGCTGTAAAGGGGATTTCCTTTGAGCTGAAAAAAGGCGAGACACTGGCAATTGTCGGTGAATCGGGCAGCGGAAAAAGCGTTACGGCCCTCTCCATCATCAACCTGATTCCCAATCCGCCGGGAGAAATTGCAGAAGGGCGCATCGACTTCCAATCGCCTGCAACCGGCTGGATTGACCTTGCCCGCTTGCGCACCGACAGCCTTCGCAGGTACCGCGGCAAGGAAATTTCGATGATTTTCCAGGAGCCGATGACCTCCCTGAACCCCGTGTTTACCTGCGGATTCCAAGTGATGGAGGCGATTTTGCTGCACGAAAAATGCGACAAGGCAACTGCAAAGGCCAAAACCATCGACTTGTTCAATCAGGTCAAATTGCCCCGTCCCGAGGCCATTTTTGACGCCTATCCGCATGAAATTTCCGGCGGACAGAAGCAAAGGGTGATGATCGCCATGGCGATTTCCTGCAATCCGAGCATCCTGATTGCGGACGAACCCACGACCGCGCTCGATGTGACCGTTCAAAAGACGATTCTCGAACTTTTGCAGGAATTGCAGCAACGCAACGGCATGGCCATTCTGTTCATCACCCATGACTTGGGCGTTGTTTCGGAGATTGCTGACCGTGTTTTGGTGATGTACAAAGGGAACATCGTCGAATCGGGAACGGTCGAGGACATTTTCCGCAAACCGCAGCATCCTTATACCAAGGGTTTGCTCGCCTGCCGTCCGCGCATGGATGTGCGCATGAAGCATTTACCGGTAATCGCCGATTTCATGCGTGAATCTGCCGATGGCCAATTTGAGGAAATCGAGGGAAGCGTAGAGAAAATCGTCGCTTCAGCCGTCGTTTCCGCCTCAGAATTCGATGCCCGACAGAAAACACTTCAGGCACAGGCGCCCATTTTGGAAGTGCGTAACCTGAAAACCTACTTTCCGCAACGAAGAGGCTTTTTGGGAGGGGTCAAAACCTATGTCCATGCCGTGGACGACGTAAGCTTTGCGGTGTATCCGGGCGAGACATTGGGCTTGGTTGGCGAAAGCGGATGCGGCAAAACGACGCTCGGAAGAAGCATTTTGAGATTGGTCGAACCAACTTCGGGCGAAGTTTTCTTTGAAGGAAAAAGCATCACCGGCATGTCCCAATCGGAATTGCGGTTGATTCGAAAGGATTTACAGATCATTTTTCAGGATCCTTACAGTTCGCTCAATCCCAGGATTACGATCGGAAACGCCATTCTCGAGCCGATGCGGGTGCATGGACTCCATGGAAACGAAAAGGGCAGAATCGAAAAAACGCAGGAATTGCTCCAAAAAGTCAACTTGTTGCCGGAGCATTTCGGGCGCTATCCGCATGAATTTTCAGGAGGTCAACGCCAAAGGGCCTGTATAGCAAGGGCTTTGGCAGTGGAGCCCAAATTTATCGTATGTGACGAATCGGTTTCGGCGCTCGACGTTTCCGTGCAGGCACAGGTGCTCAACTTGCTCGTCGGCCTGCGTGAAGAATTCGGATTCACCTACATTTTCATTTCGCATGACCTTTCCGTGGTGAAGTTCATGAGTGACAGGATGGTGGTGATGAACAAAGGAAAAATCGAGGAAATAGGCCTTGCAGATGACATTTACGCCCATCCGCAGCAAGAATACACCCGCAAGTTGATCCAGGCGATTCCCAAAGGCGACCTAGCAAGCATTGAGCGGGCAACCGCCGCACGCAAAGCCTCCAAAAGCCTCTCCGGGCAATGAGCATCCCCGTTTTTGTATTTTACCTGAGCATTTGTCTCAGCTATCTGCTCATCCGGCCGCTGGCAACCCTGATCCATGAATTGGGGCATCTCGGTTACCTGCTGCTGATCGGGCAACGCAAGGAAATCAAAGTATTTTTGGGCAGCGTCGGCGAGGGAAAAGGCAGCTGGCGAATTCGAACGGGCGGCATTTTATGGGTCATCCATCCATCGGGCGTGCTCATGCGCGGCAGCATCACGGACTTTCCAAAATCCTTGTCCCCTGCCCAAATCATCCCCTATGCGCTTTCAGGCCCACTTTTTTCCTTGTTGATGGCGACTTTGGCCGGTTATCTGGCCTTTGGAGAATGGACTTCGGATGTTTCATGGATCAAGCCATTTTTGGTTTTGGCGGCCTTGATTCCAGCGACGGACTTCTTATTGGCGGTTTTTTACACCTATTCCCCGATTTTGCATAGCTCCGAATCGATTTTTGGCAACGACGGGCAATTGATCGCTTGGCGGATACGCTTTGGAAAACAAACCAAGACCTATTTGCATGGATGGTGGCTCTTTGAAAAGGAAAGGTATGGCGAGGCGGCGGAATGTTTTCAGGAAGTCTATCAAAGTGGAATCAAGGACAAAGAATTGCTGGAACACCTGATTTTCTGCGGATTAATGCGCGAGAACTTCCAACAGGTTCTGGAATGGGATAGGGAAATGGCCCAAAAACATCCCACGGATCCGTATGACGCTTGCCGGCGCGCCACCGCTTTGTTGGCTTTGGGGGAGCCAATTGCTGCCAAAAGCACATTGGATGAGGCAATTCGCACGACTCCCGGGCACCACGAAGCCCTCAATTTCCGTGCTTTTTTGGCCATTCAGGCTGGAAATTACGCCGAGGCCACCAAGGATCTTGAAAAATCCACCCGCGCCAACCGCGAATTCGCCGTAGCCTTCTGCAACCTTGGTTGGCTGCATTTACTGCAAAATAATCCCGAAAAAGCGCATTCGATGCTGACCTTGTCCATGAAGCTCGAATATGAAAATCCGGCATTGCACCGCAATTGGGCCATGTATTTCTGGATGACCCAAAACGCGGAGGAAGCCCATTCGGCCTTGGAAAGCGCAAAATTGTTGGGACTAGATCCTTTGGAATACCACGCATGGAAGACAAAAATCGAGGCGCTGCCGCTCACCTGATGCCGCATCCCTCTTTGGGAGGTTTCGTTTGCCCTTATTTCAAAGTCTTTTTTCAATCCCAAAAGCAATACATTTTCCCTTTGGTGGGGAATTGCGAGATTTGAGCAATGCGAATCGGTCGGATTCTATTGGTTTGGACCTGCTTTTACCTGCCTTCGGGCTTCTTGCAAGCGCAGGCGCCTGCAAGCACGCGTGTGGGCCCAACCGTCGCGGGAAAGCCGATCGTGCGTGTGGGCATCATTGCAGACGCACAATTTTGCGATTGTGACGCCAACCTTGGCCGTTTTTACCGCATTTCCCTCGAAAAGCTCCATGCCGCAGTCGATACCTTCAACGCCCAAGGCGTCGACATGGTCGTGAACGTCGGCGATTTGATCGATCAAGACCTCAAAAGTTATCCGGTTGTGCTCAAGGAAATCGAACGGCTCAAGATGCCGGTTCACCATTTGTTGGGCAACCATGAGTTCTGGAACGTGCCGTTTCACATGCAAAAAACCATCTACGACAGCCTCGGATTGAGCGCCGGATACTGCGATATGGAGTTTCCCGGATGGCGGTTTTTGATGCTCGACGGTACCGAACTTGCCGAGTATGCGCAGGGTGCCCACCCCGAAATGGTGGAGGAAGGGGAGCTCTGCCGGAGCAGTTTGGCAGGACATGCGAACAAGGAAATCTGGAACGGCGCGATCAGTGAATCGCAGACAAAATGGATCGAATGGCAGCTTGCCGAAGCGGCGGAAGCAGACCAAAAAGTTGCACTGTTTTGCCACTTTCCGATCAGTCCCGCGGGCCATCCGATGACCCTTTGGAACGAGGCTGACATGCGGGTTTTGCTCGCCAAATTTCCGCAGGCGGAGGCTTGGTTTGCAGGCCATAGCCATGGGGGTGGCTACCACCTTTTGCAGGGTCTGCACCACCTGACTTTTGGTGGAATGTTGATGACGCCGGACTCCAATGCCTTCGCGATTCTCAACTTTTTTTCTGACCAAATTGTCGTCGAAGGCTTTGGCCGGGAGGCCTACCGGGTGCTCCCGATGGCGGGTTCACAGGCCGTTGCCGACACCATTTTGCCCGACACTTTGACCCCGCCCGATGCCATGCCGGAGCCTGTTTTTCCCTGTGTCCATCGCCGGGTTTTTGATGAATTTGGCAGGGTCGTTTGGGACGGAGAATACACCCAAAACGAGCCTTGGAGTCCCCGAAAATTGAAACCCGGCTGCTATGAGGTTGCCGAACAAACCGAGGGTCGCTGGACGTTTTCCAGACTTTCGATTCCGCCCAAAGCAAGGGATTGAATCAGGATTTTATCGGAAAAACATATCCATTACTGAGGGCTCCATGAATCCGGATATTCGCACGTCAGCATAGGTAAAATCGCAGATTACCCTCCGTTGTGCACGCCTTTGAGGTTTCATGCACGGAAATCCAGCCAACTCATCGCCGACGTGGACCGGAACATCAAATCGAGACAAACATTCATGTATAGCTTGAATTGAATAAACATAAAATACTGATAAATAAATATTTATAACATTATAGCCGAATTGAGATTCGACAGCAATCTTGAATCAGCCCAAATTGAATGGCAAACCGCGGATTTTCATCCAAATTTCAACAAAAACAAAGATTTCCAAGTTTGTTAGCGCGTTAGCAATGCGGAAATTTTGCTAATAATGCTATCATCCCACGTTCCAAATTCAATACATTCAACTGTTTATCAGCCACATAAACACAAACAACTCTATATACACTAATTTGACGATTGCCAATGGCCCAATTTCAACGATTCTTGAGATTGGTCCTTCTCTTGGCAGAATCGTGGAGCAGAGCCAACATTGGATCTTTGCCGCCTTTCAGTGCTGTAATTTTATCGAAAATTTCACTGAACAGCAAGGACGTTGATGTGTAACAGATTTTGTCACGAACAAACATTCGGAAGGCAACCTTCCCTCCTGCTGTCCCGCTTTTGGGAGCTTCCAAATCTTCGGCAAACAGCAGCCTTGACGAACCGCGGATCCTTCCAAATCTGAGGCTGAAAACCATTCGTTTTCCCAGCGTAACTTTGGTCACTTTCCCGGCATCATCCGCTTCCCAAATTGCGCCGTAAAAGCCCCCGAAGCTTTGCTGTATCTGCTTTCCTTACAACCGTTCGGAAGCAGCCAAAAAGGAGCGATAACCTTTTCCGATTTTTTTAGTTTTAACCTTAGGCAGTTGGTCTGCCGCAACGATATGAAACAAGAAAATTTCGATTTTGACAAGGCGGTTTTGGAGCGCTCCAACGAGGTGCCCATCGTCGTAGATTACTGGTCTCCCACCTGCGGTCCCTGCCTGTTTTTGGGTCCGATTTTGGAGAAACTCGAGAGCCAATCCGGCGGTACTTGGGAGCTCATCAAGATCAACACGATGGAGCACAACGACCTCGCCTACGCCCACGGAATCCACTCGATTCCCCACGTGAAAATGTTCTCCAAAGGCAAGCTCGTTTCCGAGTTTGTGGGTGCCCTTCCCGAGGGAACTTTGGTCAAATGGCTCGACGAATTCATCCCGACCGAGGCCAAGGAATTGCTCAATGAAATTCGCCAACGGCTCAACACGGAAGACAAGGCTACAGCACTTGCCGACCTGCGCACCTTCGTCGGGGAGCATCCCGAAATCCCGATGGCACGACTCGTGCTCGCTTCGGAAATTGTCTTTGACAATCCGATCGAAGCGCGTGAGTTGGTGACCCCGGTCAAGCAAGGCGACCTGCTTTGGGATGCCGCCGAAAACGTGCGCATGCTTGCCGAGTTGACGACGTATGAAGATACCACGGGCTCCGAAGCCGGCAAGCAGATTGCCTTGGCAAGTGCAGCCCTCAAATCCGACGATTACGAGGCCGCTATGGAGGCGTTGCTCGCTGCGGTGGAAGCCGACAAGGCATTTGCCAAGGAACTGCCCCGCAGGGGCTGTATCGCGCTCTTCCGCATGTTTGGTGCTCAGCATCCGCTGACCATCAAATTCCGCCGCCGCTTCGAAATGGCGCTGTATTAAGTTTGCGTTGGAATGCGAGATTGGAGTTCGAGGGGGGATTGTTTCCTTTTTCGAACTCCAATTTCATTGTATCTTGGCTCGAACTCCACTTTTTGACTTGAATTGAATCTGATTGTATGGCTTTTAGGCGCACGCTTTGCGTTGGGGATATTCATGGTGCTCACAAAGCCTTGGTGCAGGTCCTGGAGCGCTCAGGCTTTGATTCGACGCAAGACAGACTCATTTCCCTGGGAGACTTGACCGACTACCATCCCGACAGCGACAAGGTGTTGGATACCTTGCTGACCATTCCAAATTTGGTGGCTGTGCGCGGCAACCATGATATCTGGGCAGAGGAATGGCTGCAAACGGGCGAAAGGGATTCACTTTGGCTCTACAACGGTGGGGAGGCTACCCTTGCTGCCTTCGAAAGACGCGATGACACCACGCAGGAACGCTACCGCCGGTTTTTCAGCAAACAGCTGCCGTATTTCGTCGATCAGGATAACCGCCTTTTTGTGCATGCAAGCATTGACCCGGTCCTGTTGCTGAAGGAGCAGAAGGAAGATGAACTATTTTGGGGGCGCAGTTTGTGGACAATGGCTACCCGTTCAGAGATGCTGGGTTTACCCTTCCCAAAAAATTCCTTCCACGAAATTTTCATTGGCCATACCCCTACGAGCAAAATTTGGCCGGATTGCAAACCTGTGCACATTGGCAACATTTGGAACCTCGACCAAGGCATCAAACGCATCGGCCGTCTCACGATCATGGATGTATCCACCAAGGAATACTGGCAATCCGATTTCGCTGAAGAATTGGAACTTTTTTAGTCTGAAGGCAAATCGCCCTGCATTCTCCGTGGGTCTTGCTGAGGCCCGCTGATCCAACCACCGACGACAGCGAGGCGATTGTCGGGGTCAACCTTCGGAAATATCGAGAAATGCATGTCATCGACAAGGTCGATCACAATCATACGGTTGAGCAAATTGGATTTGGTCTCGAAGCGCATGTGGCCTTCAGATGCTTTTATCGGCTTCAATTCGTCCGGGAGAAGATAATAGAGCCGGATTTTGGCGACTTCAGACAAATCTGCCGGATTCACCAAACATTCAGCCAAGGGATCCAAAAAGATGTTGCCGCTCAGATAGTGGAGTTTGCCTTTGGCGTCCAACCCGATCAGGAAGTGTTGGGGTGTACGTGGAGGCGGAACCACATGCCTACTCGTGGTCAAAATGCCGTTTCCTTGGGAATTGCGCAATTCTTGTCCAGGGATCAAGGTCAGGTGAATCAATTTTAGACCATGCAATTCGGGCATCAATTCGCCAACAAGGGTGATGTCCTCGAAGAAGTAGCCTTGATCAATGGTGCGGAAAGTATAGAAGCGACGCTCATAGGGCGTACCGTCCTGCTGCGCGTGCAAGTTGTAACGAAAGGAGAATTCGGTTTTGATGTAGTCCTCTGAAACGGGCAAGTTGAGACCCACGCCATTGGGAAATGCCGATTGGGCGCGGATTTTGGTTACCTGCAAGCCAAAAAACAAGAGGGAAAACGTGATCAACGCGAATTTCACAGCGAAAAGACTTTTCCCGAAAATACGATTTTCGGCACTTCAGAGCAAACCCCTGCGCTGCACTTCCTTGCGAAGGAGTTCGACTTCACGGCTACTTTGGCCTGCGATGGAAGTATTTTCAGCGGCGCGGCGGAAGAGATACGGCAACACTGCCTTTACCGGTCCATAGGGCAAGTATTTGGCCGAACGGTAGCCATTGTGGGCGAGATTGAAGCTGATGTGATCGCTCATCCCAAGCAGTTGCGCAAACACGACATGCGGGTGATCGCGCGCGATGCCTTTTTCGTCGAGAAGGACGGCAAGCAAGGCTGCGCTTTCTTCATTGTGCGTGCCGGCGCAGAGCGCTACATGGTCGACATTGGCAATGCACTCGCGCAGTGCAGCATTGTAATCGCGGTCCGTGGCAGCTTTGTTGGCTTGCATGGGCGTTCCGTAACCCAACTCCATCGCCCGGGCATTCTCCTTTTCGATATAGGCGCCACGCACCACTTTAATTCCGATAAAATGACCGGATTTCTTGCTCTCAGTGATCAAATTCTTCAAATATGCCAAACGATCGTGCCGATACATTTGCACAGTTTGGTACACAATGGGCTTCTGCTTGTTGAATTCGGCCATCATCTCCTCGGTCCAGACGTCGATCGTTTTTTGAATCCAAGACTCCTCGGCATCGACAAAAACGGGTTGTCCCAATTCGAAGGCGACTTTGCAAACAGCCTTTAGCCGTTCCTTGCTACGGTCAAGGGAAGCGATTTCTTCCTTGGAAAGTTCGCGTCCGGCATCGCGTTTGGCGAGCAACTCAGCGTCGGCAATCCCGGTGACTTTCATGGCCGAAAATGCAACGGCATCGTCCGCAGCACCATGCCTCACCGTGCGGATGATCTCGTCGCGTGTCGCATTAAAACTCTCTTCGGTGCTTTTCCCTTCGACCGAATAATCAAGAATCGTCAACACTTTGCTCGCAAACAGCTCCTGGGAGCGGTCGCTAGTGTCTTCTAATGAGGTTCCCCCGCAAAAAATATCAAAAATTGTTCGGCGAATGATTCCTTGCACCGGCAGTCCCAATTTCAAGGCGAAGGTCACGAGCGGCGGGCCTACCTTGGAAAGGAAATTTGAGCCCAGCATCTTGAACAACCGGAAGGTACGTTGGAGTTGCGCATCACTTTTGTAGGCAAATGCAAACTCTGTGTTGCTGAAATCCAGTTTTTGTCCACGCGGGTTCGAATCCATTTCCAAAGAATTATGAGGCCGAAATTAAGACAATTTGATCAGAAGCAACAAAGACCTTGATCATGACAATGCTTATCTTCGTCCCATGGCCAGCTTCATTGAACAATTGAGTCTTACGCTAATTCAAACGCACGGCGCCCACCTCGGCGAACTCTGCGTGGTTTTTCCCTCCCGCAGAGCGTGCGCATTCATGGAGGCAAGCCTCGCAAAGCACATTCCGCATGCGACGTGGGCACCCAAAATGTATTCGATCGAGGATTTTGTGCCCCAATTGCAACAGGTCAACATCCTGGATCCGATCTCCTTGACGTTTGAGTTGTGGCCGATTTACAAACAGGCATTTCCCAACGAGTCCTTCGATCAGTTTTACGCTTGGGGGCAAATGATCGTCGCGGACTTCAATGAAGTCGATTTGCATTTGATAGATGGCGGCAAAATTTTCCAGAATCTCGCTGAGCTCAAACGCATCGACGTCACCATTGACGGATGGCTGAATGAAGACGGGAAATTGAGTACGCATCAGCATGAATACATGCGTTTTTGGGAATTGCTGGGCGTATTTTACCAAAGCCTTCAGGCGAAGCTCTCCATTCAAGGGATGGCAAGCCCGGGCCAAGCCTTGCGGGCGCTGGTGACCAAGGTAAAAGCTTCCAAACCGATGTTGCCTTGGAAACGCGTGATTTTTGCGGGCTTCAATGCGTTGGCGCCGGCAGAGGAAAACTTGATTTTGGCGTTGATTCAATGGGATTTGGCCGACTGCTATTGGGATTTGGATGCTTGGTACACGGAAAACGAAGAACAGGAAGCCGGGAAATTTTTCCGGGAATTGCGCCGGCGATGGGAAGCGGCGATGCCGCAGATGAAGGGCAACTGGAACTGGATCGGCAAGCATTTGGAGACCCAAACAAAGGAAATGGTGCTCACAGCCGTTCCCAAGCGTGTCGGTCAGGCCAAAGCAGCGGGTTTGCTCCTCGAAGAAATGGCCCAGGGCATCGCCCCGGAATCCCTCGCACTTGTACTTCCGGATGAAAACCTATTGTTCCCGGTACTGCATAGTCTGCCGGAGTCACTCAGGGACGTGAATGTCACGATGGGATATCCGTTGCGGAACACCCCCTTGTATGGCCTGATTGACTCTGTGCTGACCCTGCATGAAAACGCAGCCCGCCTTCGGCCGGGCGGGGTTGGGCAGCCTGTTTATTACTTTCGGGACATTATTTCGATTCTTCGGCATCCTTATATTCATCAGCTCGCAACAGAGGAAGGCCGGGAAACGATGCGCATCATCACGCAGGAAAATATGATTTACCTGGCGCCGACGTATTTCATGCGCTACGAAGCCGATCATATTCTGCGGTTTCTGTTTGAGCCTTGGACGGACCTCGGCTCGGCCATCCGCTATTTGCTGGACCTGTTTTTGAAGCTCAAAACCGCATTCGAAGCGCGGCAAAAGACAGAAAATCCACTGCCAACGGTCGAATCGGAGATTTTGTTCCAGTTTTTCAGCCTCACGCAGAAGCTGCAAACCAAGCTGGATAAGTATCTGGATGAAAACGATCTGGGAACGTTTCGGCGCATCTACCGCGAGGTGATTGTCGGCGCAAGCCTGCCGTTTGCGGGGGAACCTCTCAAGGGCATTCAAGTCATGGGAATGCTGGAGACGCGGGTGCTTGATTTTGACCGGTTGATCCTTTTGTCGGTCAATGAGGGCATCCTACCGCCCAAACAGCAGCAAAATTCGTTGATTCCGTATGGCATCCGCAAGGCATTTCAAATGCCGACGCATGAAGACCGGGACGCCGTCTATGCCTACCATTTTTACCGGCTGATGCAACGTGCGCGCCATGTTCAGCTGATTTACGATACACAAGCTGATAGTCAGGGCGGAGGAGAAAAAAGCAGGTTCATTGCACAGATCGAAGCGGAATTGCTGCAACGCAACCCGGGCATCACGGTGCGGCACGAAACTTTTACATTCCCGGCTTTGCCGGAAGAAATACAGCCGATCATCATCCAAAAGGATGCGGATGTGCTGAAAAAGCTGATCGAAAAAGGTTCCGACAAAGGATTTTCGCCCAGTGCCTTGAACACCTACCTCAGTTGCAGTCTACAATTTTACTTTCAAAACCTGCTCAAACTGAAGGAGAAGGACGTTCCGGAGGAAACGATGGAAGACAATACCTTTGGCATGGTGGTGCACGGCGCGTTGGAACTGCTGTATAAGCCGCTTGTGGGGCAAACGCTGCAAGCAAAAGACATTGCGCCCCTGCTCGATAAGGTCGATGATGCCGTTGAAAAGGTTTTTACCATCAAAACGCATAGTGACAACTTCAAAACGGGTCGAAATCGGCTTTTGCTCGGAGTGATCCGGGATCTTGTGCGGCAAATGCTCGAACTGGACATGGCTGCGGCTCCCATTGAACTCATGGCATTGGAACAGGAGATGGAAGCTTTCATCCCGACGCAACGCCATCCGGAAGGACTGAAACTACGCGGGTATGTGGACCGGGTGGACCGTGCAGGTGGCCGAATTCGCATCATCGACTACAAAACAGGGCAAGTCACAGGTCTGAAAGTCAAGAACTTCCTGGATCTCAAGGAGGATAAACCGCAGAAGGAGGTCTTTCAGTTGGGGAGTTATGCCTACCTCTACCATCGCAACCACAACCCCGACCGTGCGGTCTATCCCGGCATTTTTGGCATGCGCAACCTCCCCGCCGGATTCTTGACGCTGGAGTATGGACCGCAAAAGATTGGCGAATTCGACTTGCTCAGTTTGGCCGAATTTGAAGGCTTGTTGGTGAATATTTTTGACGACTTGCTGGATCCCGACCTGCCTTTTACCCAAACAGCCGACGAAAAGCGTTGTATTTTTTGTGCCTTCAAAACGATTTGCAACCGTCATTGATGCAAATAATGGTTAACCAACGAAACATTGTAGCGGCAAGTCCGTTTCACTCCCATCAAGCAAGCCACTTCCTGACGAAGTGTGGAAAATTTGGGTGACTTTCGATAGTTTTCGCAACAAGACTCAAAAAAATTGACATATTTGTCGGCATTCTAAAAAGTTGGGAAAGTTCAACAGCATACGATTTCTCCTGTCCATTCTCCTCATCGGGGGATGCATGAATATCGCCATTCCTTTGAAATCCCTTCAGCTGACCTTTTACACTTTTGCCTGGGACTTTCAATCGGAAGACCGGGAAAAAGATCAAGAAGGCGAAGACGAACAAAACCGGGATTCAAAAGAAGAACGTGATTCCAAAGACGAGCGCGATGACCGCGAGGAAAAGGAAGCAGAAGGATTTGACAAAGAGTACTTTGGGAAATCCTCCTCGTTCAAAATACTCCTATCTCAACAAAATGGATGGCGTGCGGTGGCTGTTGGCAGCCTAGTACCGCCGCATTTGGAGACGATTGTGCCTCCTCCGAAGGTTCATAGCTGAAAAACAGTTGCGCACCCCGCTTTTCGGGCCAAAGGCATCCTTGTATGCCTTGTGCACTTTTCATTTTAGCTGATTTCGGACAATTATAACTCCCTGTGAAGAAATTCAATTCTGGTGATCTTTTAAAAGATCTGAATGCTGGTTTGGTCGTATTCCTTGTGGCTTTGCCACTCTGCCTTGGGATTGCCTTGGCATCCAAAGCTCCCTTGATGTCTGGCATCATTGCAGGCGTGATCGGGGGGATTGTGGTCGGAGCCTTGAGCGGTTCACAACTCGGTGTCAGCGGTCCTGCGGCAGGTTTGGTGGCCACGGTGATCGCGGGCCTCACCGCAATGGGTGGATCATTTTCAATGTTTTGCCTCGCAATTTTGCTCGCAGGGGTGATGCAAGTCGCATTTGGCCTCCTGCGCGCCGGCGCGCTTGCGCAGTATTTCCCCACAAGTGTGATCAAAGGAATGCTTGCCGCCATCGGGATTACGATTGTGTTGAAACAGATACCGCACATGGTCGGACTCGACTCCGATTACGAAGGCGACTTCAACTTCATTCAGGCAGACGGTCACACGACCTTTTCCGAATTTGGCTATTTGTTTGAGGCACTCACACCGGGGGCGGTGATCATCGCCTTGGCGGGATTAGCGATCATGCTGCTCTGGAATCTCCCGGCCATCAAGCAAAACAAGGTGCTTGCCTTGATCCCCGGACCATTGCTCGCAGTCGGCCTCGGAATCGGATTGCAAGTGTTTTTTCAGGAGACCGGTTCTTCCCTTGCTTTGGCACCTGAGCACTTGGTTCAAATCAAAGCTTCGCGTAATCCCGTCGAATGGATTTCCCTTCCCGACTTTTCCCAGATTGGAAATCTAACGGTTTGGACCTATGCCTTCGTGATCTTCCTGATTGCCAGCATCGAATCCTTGCTTTGTGCAGAAGCGACCGACAAAATCGACCCGCAAATGCGTGTGGCCAACAAAAACAAGGAATTGGTGGCGCAAGGCGTTGGCAACGTTTTGGCAGGCCTTGTCGGGGGATTGCCGATCACCCAGGTGATCGTGCGCAGTTCCGCCAACGTGCAAGCGGGCGGGCGCACACGTATCTCCGCGATTTTCCATGGTATTTTGATCCTTGTCGCAGTGGTGGCAATTCCGGGAGTGCTCAACAAAATTCCAATGGCGAGCCTCGCTGCGGTGTTGTTGCTTGTGGGGTACAACCTTGCAAAACCTTCACTGATGATCAAATACTACAAGAAGGGCTGGACACAATTTATTCCATTTGCAGTGACGATCCCGGCTGTTTTGTTGACGGATCTGCTAGAAGGCGTTGCCATTGGCATCGCTGTGGCCATTTTCTTCATTCTGAGGCGCAACTTCCGGGCCCCCTACGATTATCATTTGGATGAAAGCAAGGAGGTTCCTGTGTTGACCTTGAAATTGGCCAACATCGTGAGCTTCATGAACAAAGGCGTGATCATATCCACGTTGGAGATGATTCCGCCGCAATCCAAAGTCATTATCGACACGACCCACACGGGCTTGATCGATCCTGACATTGTGGAAGTCATTGAGGATTTCCTCCAAAAGGCACCTACCAAGGAAATCGACGTAAAACTCATCGGAACGCTGGACCATACCGCATCGGTCAAAAATCCGACGAAAAAATTGCGCGAGATCCTGGCAAAGTACCAAGACGGGGCCGAAAAGGACATTCCAAGCAAGTTTGTCAAACAATAGCAGCATGTGGCAACTGCCACTTCCCCCCGGGAGAAAGGGGCCTCCCCTCGAGACATGCGCTCACCGCTTGTCCAATGTGCACCCAATTATCAATCCATCAATTAGTTATCAAATCAAATGCTGAAGTCATATCTGAAACTTCTCGAGAACAATAAGGAATGGGTCGCCAAGCAAAAGGCCATTGACCCCGATTTTTTCAAGAACCTGGCCAAAGGCCAAACTCCGGAATATCTCTGGATCGGTTGCTCAGACAGCCGCGTACCGGCAAACGAAATTACCGGCACGCGCCCTGGCGAGATGTTTGTGCATCGCAACATTGCCAACATGGTGGTGCACAGCGACATGAACCTTCTGAGCGTCCTGTCCTATGCTGTAGAGGTTTTGAAGGTAAAACACATCATCGTTTGCGGCCATTACGGCTGCGGTGGTGTCATCGCCGCCATGGGCAACAAACAATTTGGATTGATAGACAACTGGTTGCGCCATATCAAGGATGTTTACCGGATTCACCACGCAGAGCTGGATAGCATCACGGATATGGAGCAGCGTTCAAGGCGTTTTGTTGAATGCAATGTCATCGAGCAGGTGAATGACCTTGGGAAATCCTCGATCGTTCAAAATGCTTGGTCCAATGAACAACCCCTGCACATACATGGCTGGGTTTACGACGTTGCCGACGGCGAAATCAAGGACCTTGGGGTAACCTGTACCGGCTTCAAGGACTTGCACCAAGTCTATCAGCTCGAGACCAAGGAGGGCAAAATCTACTCAGGCGTCTAAACACCCCATGACGGCGACTTTTCGCCAAACTTGCCCATGCGAAATGTCCCGACAATGCAAAAAGGCCCCAATGAGGAACTTGATTCCCCAATCGGGTTCATTGCAGCGGACTGTCTGGAGAAATTGATGCACTTTCTGCCTTCGCAGACGCCGCTCAAGGACTTCATTCATCACAATTCGCTGCATGCATTTCAGGATCGCAAATTTTTTGACGCAATTTTTGAAGCCTCCAAGATTTTCGGGTATCAGGTAACCCTTGAATTGAAGGATTTCAGAGGTTTGCATGCCATGGGGCGCATCAAAGCCTCCGTATTGGATCGGCTCATCCTCCAAAAGAAGGGCGACGCCAATGCGGCGAAATGGAGACATCGTCTCCTCGAAGCAGCTTTCGACGAAACCAAACAACCGCGCGTTGGAAGACTGCGGTCACTTTGGAAACCACGATTGGGGATCGACCTCGACAATGCAGTCCATCCCCTACTTTTCCGCGTGATGGGCCACTATCTCGATCAGGGAATTTCGCTTTGGGGATTTCCGCAGGTTGCCGGTGGCTGCTTGGCCTCCATCCGCGTTTTGGAACGCGAAAGTTTTGCGAGTTTTTTTTCGACCCAACGCGCAAAACAGCTGCTGCTCGATGAATCCTGTACGTTGGAACATCTTTTAGGGATCGTAGTTGGAGATCCAGCATTGTTTGAGCAATACCTCTTTGACCAACAATTTGCCCACCGCGGTTGGTCTGGAATGGTGGCCACACTAGAAACGCATCCGGAGACATTGCTGTCACCAAGGGAGATCACATTACAGGATTTCATCCAACTGGAATTGCTGTTGGAGATTGACGCGATTGAAGGAAAATTGGGATCAGGATGGCAACCGTTGGCGGTGGATCCAATGATTTCCACGTTTGATATCTTCGCTCCCACTGAAAAAACAGAACTGGACGAAGTCTTTGAGATTTGGCAGGAGGCATTTGAATGGAGCTATTACGATGAAGTTTTGGCTGGACTTTTGTCCGCCGAACCTGAATCCGGAAAGTCTGTAAAAGCACCGACTTTTCAAGCGATCTTTTGCATTGACGAGCGTGAGTGTTCGTTTCGACGGCATTTGGAAGGCGTTGCCCCGCATTGTGAAACCTGGGGAAGCCCTGGCTTTTTTGGCGTCGAATTTTATTATCAACAGGCACATGCGCAGTTCTACGACAAGCTTTGCCCTGCGCCTGTCACGCCAAAGTACCTGATCAAGGAGTCTGATTCGGCAACATCGCATTCGAAGGAGGCCCTGTACACCAACAATACGTCCAAGCTTTTTTGGGGAAGTCTGCTCACATTTTCCCTGGGCCTGTGGGCAAGCGTCAAAATGCTCCTGTTGATGTTCAGGCCCAAAATGAGCCCCGCAATTTCCAATGCATTCGCCCACATGGATGAACGCTCCACGCTCTCCATCGAAAACCGGTCCCGCGAGGACATGGAAAATGGTCTTCAGATCGGGTTTACGATAGAAGAAATGGCAGTGCGCGTCGAAGGTTTGCTGCGGAGCATCGGGATGGTCTCGCAATTCGCGCAGCTTATTTATGTGGTTGCCCATGGCTCAAGCAGCGCCAACAATCCGCATCATGGTGCCCACGACTGTGGCGCATGCAGTGGCAGACCCGGCGCCGTGAACGCCAAAGTTTTTGCTTTCATGGCCAATCACCCACGAGTGAGAAAAATCCTTGCCGACCGTGGCATCGAAATTCCAGCCAAAACGCAGTTTCTCGGAGCCTTGCATGACACAGCTTCCGATCAGATCGCCTATTATTTGACCGAATCCTTGTCCCCTGTCAATGAAGTCGCGCATGCCGCTCACAAGGCCGCGTTTGACAATGCACTGAATCTCAACGCAAAGGAACGTTCCCGTCGTTTTGCCTCCATCGATACAGGTCAAAGCCCTCAAAAGGTGCGTCGCGCCATCCTGAAACGATCGGTTTCGATGTTTGAACCACGTCCCGAACTCGGGCACGGCACAAACACCCTCTGCTTTGTGGGCCGCAGGGAGCTTACGAAGCAGCTATTTCTCGATCGCAGGGCGTTTCTCAATTCCTATGACTACCGCACGGATCCCGAAGGAAAGCTCCTTGCAGGGGTCATGCGTCCGCTTGGTCCTGTTTGCGGCGGCATCAACTTGGAATACTATTTTTCGCGCGTCGACAACCACAAACTGGGTGCAGGCACCAAATTGCCGCACAACGTGATGGGACTGATCGGGGTCGTCAACAGTTGTGACGGAGATCTCAGGCCGGGGCTTCCCTTGCAGATGATCGAGGTCCATGATCCGGTAAGGCTGCTCATTGTCGTCGAACATTTTCCTGAAGTGGTGTTGCGAACCGTGCAATCTTCACCGGAAATGTATCAGTGGTTTATCAACGAATGGGTCAATTTGGTGGCTTTTGACCCGCTCAATAAGACGCTGCACCGGTTCAATGCTGGGAAATTTGTGGATTACATGCCGCAGGCAGCATCCCCTTCGACCATCACGGATTTCGAATCCTACCTGGAATCGGCCAAGGAAATGGAATCCAACCATATCCTCGATGCTACAAAAGAAAACTTGCCGGTGCACCTGATCCGATCATGATGACAAGTGCCTCTTTGCTGCAGTTTTTCCTCTGGGTTCCGCTTGTGGCGGTGCTGATCAGCGCCCTTGTTCCAGCCAAAATGGAAAAACTGATTTCAGGCATTGCTGTCTTTTCAACCGGATTGCAATTGGCCGGGACCTTGGGCTTTATCTCGAATTGGCTTCTGAATGGGTCCATTAACTTGAATATCAAACACTTGACCGTCTTCCAAGCAGATGACATCGAAATCTTCATCGATTTCTATTTTGACAAGACGACAGCCGTTTTTGGTGTTGTCGGTGCCACGATTGCATTTATTGTCGCCATTTTCAGCCGCACTTACCTCCATCGCGAGGCTGGATTCAAACGCTATTTCAGCGTTTTACTGCTGTTCATCTTCGGGTACAACGTGATTGTTTTCTCCGGAAATTTTGAAACGTTGTTTGTCGGATGGGAAATTTTGGGGCTGTGCTCGTTTTTGTTGATCGCGTTTTACCGCGACCGTTACCTCCCCGTAAAAAACAGCCTCAAAGTCCTGTCGATCTATCGTTTGGGTGACGTTTGCCTGATTCTTGGCATGTGGATGAGCCATCACCTTTGGTACGAAAACATCACATTTGCCTCACTCAATGATACGGCAGCGGTGTTGGCGCATCTTGCCGAACACAATTGGTACGGCGTTTTCATTGCTACGATGGTTTTGCTCGCGGCTGCCATGAAATCCGCGCAAATGCCCTTTTCGACTTGGTTGCCGCGCGCCATGGAAGGTCCCTCCTCCTCAAGTGCGATATTCTACGGTTCGCTTTCGGTACATCTTGGGGCATTTTTGCTGCTGCGTACTTATCCTTATTGGGAATCCATTCTTGGAATCAAAGTGGCCATCGTCGCTGTGGGTGTGGTGACAAGCATCCTTGCGAGCAGCACCGCTCAAGTGCAATCCTCGGTCAAAACTCAAATTGCCTATGCTTCCATCGCCCAAATCGGTCTGATTTTTATCGAAATTGCCTTGGGTTGGCATTGGATCGCATTGCTGCATTTTGCTGGAAATGCATTTTTGCGCACTTATCAGCTGTTGGTTTCTCCATCCGTTTTGGGTTACCGTCTCCACGAAATGTTTTTCAAGGCTGTAAAACCCACTGAAAATCAGCAGCAACCTTGGATGCGCAAGATTCGCCACACTTGGTATGTGCTGTCGGTCAAGGAATGGAACTTGGACAAATTCTTGTCTCAAATATTGTGGAGTCCATTCAAATGGATGGGCCATCATCTTGGATTTCTCTCCCATCGCGTTGCAATTGGAGTTTTAGCAATCATCTACCTCGGCGGCATCTATGCCAGCTATTTTGGCGAGCAAATTCCGGATGCATTCGAAGAATGGCTTCCCTACTTCTTTTCATTGCTGAGTTTGATGCTCACGCTCAGGGCATTTGCCGAACGGGGTTCAGCCATTGCAGCTTGGATTTTCATCGTGGCGGGTCAAGCTACCATGGCGCTTTCCATCGCTTTGCTGCACGAAGACTTTGGCCACTTGGACATTTTGATCTATCTCAGTGGATCGATGTTGGCCACCGTTTTGGGAATGTATTGTTTGCTCAAAATCAAGGCCATAGACAATGAAATCGGACTGCATCAGTTTCATGGGTACGTCTACGAACGCCCTGCGCTGGCACTGCTGTTTTTGGTGGCCTGCTTTGCGATGATTGGCCTACCCTTCACGCCGACATTTATCGGGATCGATATCCTTTTCAGCCATATTCACAAAAGGGAATGGGTTTTGATTGCCTTTACGGCATTGAGTTTCATTTTCGTGGAACTCTCCGTCGTGCGCATCTATACGCGAATCTTCTTGGGCATCCACAAAAAGTCTTCGCATGCAGCAGCTTACCGATCTTCCTGATCAGCTGATGCGAAAATCAAAACTCCTTGCGTTGAGACTATTGTCTGTATTCACCGTCGCAATCCCCTATTCATCAGCCCCGTCTCCGCTACCGTCATCCTCGGTAAAGGATTCCAAGTTCACGTTTTCTGTGCCAATGTGGATCAGCGCGTCACCGGCATTGATCACCGGCTGATTGTTGAGCCCGATGATGTAGCCATCGATCGGTGCCTTGACCTCCAAAACGGTTTCACCGAATGGATCACCGACATGGGCCATCACTTGTCCTTCAATGACACCGTCCCCGGCTTGCACAAAAGGTACAAACATCCCTGAAATCTTGGCCCTGATCCAGGTGCTTCTCCTTAGAACGAGCGATTCACGGTGCGGAATGCGGCGCTCCACCATGCTGAGATGAGACATGACACGGTGAATGCCATCCATCGCCTCGTTGATCGAGCGTTCGTCAAAGCGCTGGGATTCACCACCTTCAAATACAATGATGGTTTTACCGGCATTGGTGGCCGATCTCCGGAATGATCCCGGAATTTCCTTGGAATTGAGCACAAAAGGCGCTCCGAAGGCATGGGCAAGCTGCAACGATTCTTCGCGTTCAAAGTCGCAGCGCACTTGTGGGAAGTTGGTGCGTCGTGCACCGCCAGTATGTAAATCGATCCCGAAGTCGGCATGGACCACCACTTCATTCAGCAAAATATAGGCCATCCGACGGGCAAGTGAGCCGCCTTGATTGCCTGGAAACGAACGGTTCAGGTCCTTTCCGTCAGGCAAGGCGCGGGATTGATGCAAGAATCCGTAGACGTTGACAACGGGCATGGCGATCACGGTCCCAACTTCCGGCATCAGCGAACCATTGCGAATCATGCGGCGCAGGGTTTCGGTGCCATTGACCTCGTCTCCGTGGAGACTGCTCGTCAACAACAGCACAGGCCCGTCAATCGGCCCACGGAAGACGTACACCGGCAAATGAATTTCCGTATGCGTCGGCAGGCGCGCAATCGTCAAGGACAAATCACGCCGCTCCCCTGGCAAGACTTCAAAATCTTGGATCACCAATGGTTTGCTCATGCAAATTGACAATTGTAATCAGTAACCAATGCTGTCCCTGCGGTCTTTGTTCTTTGCATTTCGCTCGATGAACTGTATGATTTTGCTTGCAATGTCCACGCCGGTGGCCCTTTCGATGCCTTCCAAACCGGGAGAAGAATTGACTTCCATGATCAGCGGACCACGTTTGGAGGGCAGCATATCGACCCCCGCAACCGACAATCCCATGGCACGCGCAGCTTTCAGCGCTGTTTCCCGCTCCAAATCCGTCAATTCCACGGCCCGGGCAGTGCCACCGCGGTGCAGGTTGGAACGAAATTCGCCTTCCGGACCTTTCCGCTCCATGGCGCCGACGACTTCGCCATCGACAATGAATACGCGCAAATCGGTTCCCTTGGCCTCTTCGATGAATTCTTGCACAAGAATATGCGCGTCCAAGGCATAAAAAGCCTCGATGACCGACTTGGCGGCCTTTTTGGTTTCGCACAACACAACGCCGAGCCCTTGGGTGCCTTCGACAAGTTTCACCACCAACGGCGCTCCACCGACGTGTTTGATCAGCTCATTGACGTCGACCGTATGCCTCGCGAATGCAGTTTTGGGCAAATCCACGCCTTCGCGTGTCAAAATTTGCATCGCCCGGAGCTTGTCACGGCTGCGCACGATCCCTTGCGAACTGCTCGTCGTGAAAACGTCCATCATCTCAAATTGCCGCACGATGGAGCAACCATAGAAGGTGACGGAGGCGCCGATACGCGGAATGATCGCCCCGACATCGGTGAGTAGGCGTCCGTCAAATTGAACAGTCGGGACACCCTTTTCCATCATGACCGCGCATTTGAGGTGGTCAACCACCTCAACCTCATGGCCACGTTGGTCGGCAGCCTCGATGAGACGCCGGGTCGAATGAATCAATTTGGATCGTGATAAGATGGCGATCTTCATTCCTTATTCTTGCGTTTTTGCTTCTGCTTGAAAGATAGATTTTTTTGAGTCACGTCGACCAGAAATTTTCTGTAAAGTAATTTCCTGCCGAGCAAAACCGGGCATTCCATTTTCGAGCGATCAGAAAGTGAAAACTCGGTCAGGTACCGTTTCCCGAAGAGCACGACCGGAATGCGCACAATGTAGCGCAATTCGCTTTGGCCCGTCGAACTCTTGATGTTTTTGTGGGCATGCACGGGCAAAGTGAAGGCCTTGTTATTGAATGCAGGATGATGTGGATGCGCCAATTTGAATTTGACCCACATTTCTCCCTCCTTTTCAACAGCCTTGATATTCTTCACATGTAGCGAAGAAGTATAGGCTCCCGTGTCAATTTTGGCATCAATTCCCTCCAAATGCAATGAAGGAAGGTCGATGAGATCCTTCCTGCCGATGGTCTTGAGGGCTTTGCGCTTCTTTTCCACTCCTCTAATATATAGTGTAGAATGTCATCCCACAGCACGGTCGACGAGAAGATGTTTTTTTTGTCTGCTGTGCCTTGTGTATGAATCTTCTAAATTTGCGCCCATGGATCGAAAAAAACGTCTCCTCAACCGGGTTTTGTTGGTTTCCGGAAGTTCGGCAGTCTTGTTGTTTGCTGGATTCCTCTTTTTCACGCACCGTGACGCTCAACACTACTTCATTCCGAAAGGGTATTCCGGTTGGGTAACGATCAAATTTGAGAAGGCGGGAGCGCCTGCCTTGCCCGAGAAGGATGGGGCTGTGGAATACCATATCCCTGCAACCGGGATTTTGGAGACCTCAAGCAAATTGGTCACGGGTTGGTCGCGGGACGAATTTTTCTGGGAAAGTCCATCCGGCACCGAATTGATTCCGAAGAAGGTGGATTGCGGAGAAAATATTTGCCGTTGGGTACACGATTTGAAGGAATCGCCGATGAATTATGAATCGGTGATCCTGAGTTTGCCGGAGCAGAGCGACACATTACTATGGGATGGTGCGCGCATCAGCAAAAGAAGTGAAAGCGTGGAGGTGCGTACAGGACGCAAAACAATGGTGCATTTTTGGGTTTCAGCAACGCCTGAACAATTTTTCTATGACCATGACAGCCTTCCACCGACCTTGCAGCGTTGGTAAAATTATTTTTACCTGCTTGGAAATTAGCTAGCAATCCCTAACTTTGCATTCCTTTTAAAATTCTATTGCGACTTAAGCATTAATTATTTCACATGTCAGTAAGGTTAAGACTTAGAAGACAAGGCCGGAAGGGACACCCGTTTTATCACATCGTAGCCGCGGATGCGCGCGTTGCACGTGACGGCAAGTTCCTAGAGAAAGTTGGAAGCTACAATCCAACTGCTAACCCTGCCGTGATCGAAGTCGATCATGACAAGGCCATCAAATGGCTCCAAAACGGTGCGCAACCGACCAACACGGTCAAAGCGATCCTCCGTTACACTGGTGTCAATTTGAAGTACGCCCTCATCAAGCAAGGTAAATCCCAAGAGGACATCGACCGGATTTTCACACGCTGGATGAACGAGAAATTGGCGAAAATCGACGCCAAGAAAGACAGGATCAGCGAGGAAAAAGCCAATGCCCTGAAAAAAGCGCTGGCTCATGAAGCGGATGTCAAAGCTGCGAAAGAAGCTGCGATCATCGCCAAAAACACTCCTCCAGCTCCCGAGGCCCCTGAAGCTCCAGAAGAACCTGCCGCAGAAGAAGAAGCTGCTGCAGAAACCGAAGGCGAATAAGGTCAGCTTATGCGCGTTGAAGATTGTTTCCTGCTTGGCCGCATTCTGAAACCGCATTCTCTCCACGGCGAATGCAAAGTGTATTTTGACGTGGACTTCATTGAGGACTATGAAGATTTGGAGTCAGTTTATGTGCTACAAGGCAATAAACTGACTCCTTTTTTGTGGAATCCATTCGTCCCCAGGGACCTAACTTGGCTTTGGTCAAGTTCAAACACATCCACGACCGCAACGAAGCCGAAACCGTTGCCAACCTCGAACTCTACCTGCCAGCCGACGAACTGCCGGAACTGACCGAAGACCAATTCTATTTCCACGAAATCAAAGGTTTTATTGTCGTCGATGCCAACCTCGGCGAATTGGGAACCATTGTACGCGTGGACGAGTTTCCTGCCCAGGCATTGCTCGTCATGCGCTACCAAGGCCGGGAAATCCTGATTCCCATCGCGGGAGACATCGTCGGAAAAGTCGACCGTGAGGCCAAGACCATTGCTACCAAGCTACCCGAAGGACTTTTGGAAGTCTATCTCGGCGGGGGAAGCGATGATGACGACGAAGAAGAAGACGGCGTTGACAATTAGAAATGAGAAATGAGAAATTGCCAATTGGTCATTTCTAATTTTTAATTTCTAATTCGAATTACAGCTCAAACCTGATATCAATGTCCTCCAACAACTCTTGCAATTCTGCGACTTTGTCTTGCTTGTCGTTTGCTGCGTAGTCATTGGAAATCGTCGCGATCATGTTGAGGATCATATAGATATTGGACGTCGGCATGAAATAGCTCGGTTTTTCCGGGACATTCACCTGCTTGAGGTAACTTTCCAGCCGAGCGCGGTTGAAAGTATGCCCGCCGTTGAAAACGTCGATGTAGAATTCGTGCTTGTCATCTTTGTAGAGCAAGATGAAATAGCCGGGCAAAATCACACCCGACACGTGTAAATCCAGTTGCTGACAGATGATCAAGTAAAGCAACGACAAGGATACTGCGTTTCCTTGTTGATGGTCGATCAGGTAGTTGAGGTGGCTGTTGTGCGGAAAATTGGGACGTGTCGTATTGGGTCCGTAACCTTCCATCTTAAAGAGAATGTGGTTGATCACCTTCAATTTCTGGAAGGGATCCATCTGGTTGTTGAGTTCGAGCCAGCTTTTGTTCACGAGTCTGTTGACCTCGTTTCGGTACTTCTGAAAGTCAAGTTCCGGAAATTGGAACTTGGAAACGAGGTGCCAGCCTTTGAGCAAATCCCTGCCACCGTCTTTTCGCCATTCGAGGAGCTCTTTTGCAAGTCCTTTATGGTGAATGCGACTGATCACTTCCTCCAACCGGCGCTGCATTTCAGGATCGGAGGAGGTCAACCATTCGGCTTCCAATCGCTCGACTCCCGTTTCGCCCAAGGCCATCAGTTTTCCCCAAACATGGGAAGATACTTCGGGATCCTCGTCGTCGAGCAAGAACAACAGCGCCTTGAATTCGCTTTCGGAAAGAGGGTTTTGTGGCGTACTCATGTCAAAATTTACAGCTTTTCCGTCCATTCGATTTTCTGCAATTATTCACAAAAGCTGCACTTAGAACGAGGGGACACGGGAAAATGTTTGATTCATCAGACAGTCCCGACAACAGAACCGATGGAAGGTTCGCATATCATTTTCATGTAAATCCCCTCCAAATCGTCCCTATCTTGTCCTAAATATGAAGCATTTCCCAAAAATGCACCCAACTGAAAACGGATTCAATGCCATTTCACCAAGAAAGAACTGCCGCAACATCGTCTGAATTCAGGCATTGATGCGGCAGTTTGCTTGGGTTGTTGATAACCCTTATTCCAATTCTGCTTAGACCTGGATCACACCCACATTGTAAGGAGCCATTCTTGGCTGATTGCTCGCGACCTCGATGCCCTTGCTGATCACGTCACGCGTGTCTGCAGGATGGATGATGCCATCGATCCAGAGCCTTGCTGCGGCATAGTACGGCGAAATTTCGCTGTTGTACTTGTCCGTGATCTTCTTGAGCAATTGCGCCTCGTCTTCGGGTGCGATCTCCTGTCCTTTCTTCTTCAGGGCCGAAACCTCGATTTGCACCAAGGTTTTCGCGGCAGAGGCGCCGCTCATCACCGCAATCTCGGCACTCGGCCAAGCATAGATCAATCGTGGGTCGAATGCCTTTCCGCACATCGCGTAATTCCCTGCACCATAGCTGTTTCCGATAATGAAAGTAAACTTGGGCACAACCGAATTGGCCATCGCATTCACCATTTTGGCGCCGTCCTTGATGATGCCGCCTTGCTCGGATTTGGAGCCGACCATAAATCCGCTGACGTCCTGCAAAAACACCAAGGGAATGCGTTTTTGATTGCAATTCATAATGAAACGGGCAGCTTTGTCCGCGCTGTCGCTGTAGATCACGCCGCCAAATTGCATTTCGCCTTTCTTGGGCTTGACAATCGTGCGCTGATTGGCCACGATGCCGACCGCCCACCCATCGACGTAGGCATAACCGCAGATCAAGGTCTTGCCGTAGCCTGCCTTGTATTCGTCCCAAGAGCCGCGGTCGATGATGCGCTCGATCACTTGCATCATGTCGTATTGTTTGGTGCGGTCGCCCGGGACGATGCCGATGATTTCTTTCGGATCGTATTTTGGCAGTTGGGGCTCCGTGCGCATGAATCCGACGCCCGGTTTGTTGCCCATTTTGGCGATCAAGGACTTGATGCGGTCGAGCGCAGCCTTGTCATTGGCCATTTTATAGTCTGTCACGCCCGAAATCTCGCAGTGCATGGTCGCACCGCCGAGGCTTTCGTTGTCGATGTCTTCGCCGATTGCGCTTTTGACCAGATAAGATCCTGCCAAAAAGACCGAACCCGTGCCATCCACAATCATCGCTTCGTCGCTCATGATCGGCAAATAGGCGCCGCCCGCAACGCAAGGGCCCATGATGGCTGCAATCTGCGGAATGCCCATGCTGCTCATGACCGCATTGTTCCGGAAAATGCGGCCAAAATGCTCTTTGTCGGGGAAAATTTCGTTTTGCATCGGCAGATAAACGCCTGCGCTGTCGACCAGATAGATGATCGGCAGATGGTTTTCCATCGAAATTTCTTGCGCACGCAGGTTCTTTTTGCCAGTCAAGGGAAACCATGCCCCTGCTTTCACGGTCGCATCGTTGGCGACGATCATGACCAATTTCCCGCTCACGCGCCCGATGCCGGTGACCACGCCCCCGCTCGGACAACCGCCATGCTCGGCGTACATGCCATCGGCGACAAAGGTTCCGACTTCCAGAAATTCGTATTTGTCGTCGAGCAAATAGTCGATCCGCTCCCTTGCGGTCATCTTTCCTTTGGCCTTGTGGGACTCAATATTCTTCGTTCCGCCCCCCAATTTGACCGTTTCCAACTTTCCTTCAAGCTTTCGCAGAAGTTCGCGGTGGTGGTCTTCATTCTTATTGAACTCAATATCAGTGTCTTGAAAAACACGTTCGAATCTGGAATCACTCATGATGAAAAAACTGTTGTAGAAGGCCAAATTAGCTAAAAATGCTTTGCATTTCACAAAAACCGCTTTACCTTTGTGCCGACGGTCGGATGCGACTCTGTCCCACTAAATCCGGTCAGGCCAGGAATGGAGCAGCCGTAGGTGGTTGACGAGTGCGACATCCCGACCGTCATTTTTTTTTGCCCCTTTGCAATTCAATCGCCGCGTGACATGCCCCCTAAAAGCTTCACTTCAGACGGCAACACCAAGCTCGCTTCCTTTAATCCTTATCTTCTTCGTTGTCTCGAATTGGCAAGGTCCTACGGTGCCGCCGTCGAACCCAATCCGCGTGTAGGTGCCATCGTCGTGTATGAAGGAAAAATCATCGGCGAAGGCGCGCATGAATATTTTGGTGGACCACATGCCGAGGTGAATGCCATTCGGAGCGTCAAAAACACCTCTCTCCTACCTGATTCGACCTTGTACGTCAGTCTTGAGCCCTGCAATCATCACGGGAAAACGCCGCCTTGCACACAGTTGATTCTGGATTCCGGCATCAAAAAAGTCGTGGTCGGTGCAGTGGATCCCAATCCGCAAATGAGCGGGAAAAGCATTGATTACCTGCGAAGTCAAGGTGTTAATGTGGTTTTGGCTGCCGACGAATGCGGATTCGACGAACTCAACCGGCATTTCGAAGTCAATCAACGGGAGAAGCGCCCGTATATCGTGCTAAAATGGTCCGAAAGTGCCGACGGATTGATCGCCGGCTTGGATCAAAACGGCAATCCGGAACCGAGGGCGATTTCTGGGGAGCAAGTCAATCGCCATTTTCATCGGTTGCGCCACGAATTGCAGGCGATTTTGATCGGGAAAAATACCGCGCTGATCGACAATCCATCACTGACCACACGGCATTGGCCGGGAAGGAATCCGTTGCGGATCGTTTTGGATCAACGCCTTGAATTGCCTGCAAGTTTGCAGATTTTCCAAGGTGGAACAACCGTGGTCATCAACGCAATCAAGGACGAACAAATAGAAAATTGCAGATTTTGGAAGGTGGAGGACAGCCATGATCTTCCCAATTTGCTTCGAAAAATGTACTCCGATTTAAAGATTGGGAGCATTTTGGTAGAGGGTGGTCGCGATTTGCTTCAGCAATTTCTCGATTCCGATCTATGGGACGAAATCTATCGTTGCACGAGTCAGAATGCACTTCAGGAGGGCGTTTCTGCGCCGAATTTGCCCATCAACTTGACATCCGCAGGATCCATCACTTGGGGAAATGATCGCGTGAATTACTTTCTCCGCTGATTATCAGCGCTCAAACAACCCGTAAATCGCACTCCCGCTGCCCGACATCGCCGCATAGACCGCCCCGAGCTTGTACAATTCGGCCTTGGTTTCCGCAAGGATCGGATAACGCGCAAAGACTGGCTTTTCCAGGTCATTCAACACATGGTGGCGCCATTCGGTGATCGGTAATGCGAGTAAATCCTTCAATGGCGTGGAGTGTCCGATATCTTCCGGCAATACATCGCGGTAGGCCTGCACCGTCGAACTGTGGATGTTGAAGAGCTTCATCCGCAATTCGTAGCGACTCAAATCCATCGGAAATGGCTCCAAAATGGTCCCCGTCCCGGTGCCATACATCGGCTTCTCGTAGACAAAAAACGGGACATCCGCACCGAGCCTTGCGCCCCAGTTGGCCAATTGGGCGTCTGAAACGTCGACTTTCCAAAGGTCACGCAAGGCTTTCATCGTCGTAGCTGCATCCGAAGAACCGCCGCCAAGTCCGGCTCCTGCGGGAATTCCCTTTTTCACGCGGATGGTCACACCCGCATGCTTTTTCTCCAATTCCTCTGCCATGATCCGCCAAGCCTTGTAGATCAGATTGCCTTCAAGGGGGATTTGCTCGTCAATGCCTTCCATTTTGATGACGCAGCCCTCGCCTTCGTCGCGCTCGACAAGCATCAAGTCAAACAGGTGATCGACCGGGTAAAACAGCGTTTCCAGCAAATGGTATCCATCGGGACGTTTGCCGACGAGATGCAGACCGACATTGATTTTCGCGCCTCCGCGCTGCATGACAGATGTGACCATGCGGCAAATCTAATGCGTGTCGGGGATATTTGGAGGTCTCATCCATCAATTCACCGACCAATCTCCTCGTTCTTGCAGGTAACCGTATTTCGGATTCACAAAAACATCTGATCACGCCGCAAATCACCATGTAAGTAGTGTCTTTATCTACCGAACTCCCCCCATTTGTAGAATTCCATTTTCATTTTCGGGCGATTTGGTCAATATTTGCCGGATGAAAGGTACCAAGCGCCTCCAGATGCTGTCTGAATCGCAGACGCTCGCGCTCACAAAGCTCGTGCGACAGCTTCAAGCAGAAGGCAAAGACGTGGTAGGGCTCACTTTGGGCGAACCAGATTTTGATACGCCCGACCACATTCGCGCGGCAGCCATTGCGGCAATCAACGAAGGTTTCACGCACTATACGCCCGTGGCGGGCATTCCCGCCTTGCGTCAGGCGATTGCTGCAGTTTACAAGCCGCATGGCGCAGAATATGCAGCTTCCAACGTTGTCGTGAGCAACGGCGCCAAGCAATCCGTCGTCAATGTCGTGATGTCGTTGCTCGATCCCGAAGACGAAGTCATCATCCCGGTCCCCTATTGGGTTTCGTACATCGAAATCTTCAAAATGGCGGAGGCACATGTCGTCGAAGTCCAAACGACCCTGGAAAGCGGTTACAAAATGACCGCGGCGCAGTTGGAAGCTGCGATCACGCCCAAAACCAAAATGCTGCTGCTCAACAGCCCCAACAATCCTACCGGCGGAATGTACAGCCGGGAAGAAGCTGCGGCCTTGGTCGCTGTCCTGGAACGCTATCCTGAGATCATTCTCGTCTCCGACGAGATTTACGAGCATATCTGGTTTGAGCATCCCACCGTTTGCTTTGCCAGCTTTCCTTCGATTTTGGACAGGTTGGTCATCATCAGCGGTGTTTCCAAGGGTTTTGCGATGACGGGCTGGCGAATCGGTTATTCGATCAGTCCCAAATGGATTGCTGAACTCTGCGAAAAATACCAAGGTCAAATCACTTCGGGTGCGAGTTCTGTGTCGCAACGCGCCGCCTTGGCGGCCTATACCGGTCCATTGGACCCGACCGAGAAAATGCGCCTGAAATTCAAGGAACGTCGGGACTTCATGGGCGAAAAGCTCAATGCCATTCCGCATTTGCGTTCCTATTCGCCGCCCGGAGCGTTCTATTTTTACCCCGACTTGAGTTATTTTCTGGGTAGGAAGACTTCGAAAGGTGAAGTCATCCGCGACATCGATCATCTGACCGAATACCTCTTGCTCGAAGGCGGCGTTGCCGTGATTCCGGGAACGGCATTCGGAACGGATTGCCATGTGCGCATTTCCTACGCCTACGCCATGGACATCTTGGAAAAAGGCTGCGAGCGCCTCGCCAATGCCTTGAATGCTCTGCAATGATCGCATCCGCCGACATCGCGACCTTTGAGAAAGCCCTTCCGGGACTCAAGGTGTTGGTGATCGGCGACCTGATGCTCGACCGCTACCACTTTGGAAGGGTCACGCGCATTTCCCCGGAGGCGCCTGTACCCGTGGTAGACGTGGAACGAACGGAAAACCGCCCCGGCGGGGCTGCAAACGTCGCATTGAACATCCGCAGTCTTGGCGCCGCCGTGACGCTCTGCGGCGTGATCGGCAACGACGACCATGGCGATCTATTGATCAAATCATTGGCGGTCCAAGGACTCGATGCAAGCTTGGTCATCACGACCAGCGACCGTCCGACAACCACGAAAACGCGCATCATCGGCAACAATCAGCAGATTTTGCGGGTGGACCATGAATCCAGGGAAGCAATTGGCAAGCAATTGGAGGAAGAATTGATCCATTCTCTCGGAAAACGCATCCAAGAATTTGACGCCATCATACTCGAGGACTACGACAAGGGCTTGCTCGGTCCCGATCTGATTGAAGCAGTCGTGCAATTGGCCAATGCCGCGCAAGTTCCGGTGGTCGTTGACCCGAAATATCGAAATTTCCTCGCTTACAAAGGTGTGACGCTCTTCAAACCCAACCTCAAGGAGCTGAACGAGGCCTTGAACCACCGCATTTCCAAAGCGGATTTGCCCGGCATTCAAGCAGCCGTGATGGAACTTCGGGAAAAGATGCCGCATCGACAGACGTTGGTGACCTTGAGTGAAAATGGGGTTTTGGCCATTGACGAAAACGGCTTGGCGACGCATCTGCCCGCACACCTACGCAAGATCGCTGACGTATCGGGCGCGGGCGACACCGTCATCGCTGTCATGGCCTTGGCCTTGGCAGCAGGATTACCCTTGAAAACAGCATCAGAAATCGCCAACCTCGCTGGCGGATTGGTTTGTGAGGAAGTCGGTGTCGTGCCGATTGATTTAGGGACCCTTTTGAGGGAAATGAAGAATTAGAAATTAGAAATGAAAAATTGCGGTTTTAGAGTTCAGTTAAGGAGTTAGCAGTTACAGTTTTGATGCCGCATGTCTCATTTGTAATTTCTAACTGCTACTTCTAACCGCAGAATATCAGATCTTCTTCTTCAGTTTCTCCATCAGCGTCACAAACGGCTGTGTGTTTTGCATGATGTAGAAGTGCACGCAGGGCACGCCGCTTTCGAGGAGTTCAAGTGTCTGCTTGACGGCCCAATCGACGCCGACTTCGACCTGCTTTTCCTTGGTATCGGCTTTGAGCATGCGTTCGGTGAGTTCCTCGGGCAGGTCCACGTGGAAAATGCTGGGAATCACGGTGAGCTGCGACTTGGTCGTGAGAATTTTGAGTCCAGGAATCAGCGGAATGTTCACGCCCATTTTCCGGCTTTCGGCAACGTAGCTGTGGTAGCTGCTGTTTTCGAAAAACATCTGGGACACACCATAGCTTGCACCGGCATTCTGCTTTTGGAGCAGGATTTCCATGTCAAACTTCAAATTGGGCGCTTCGAAGTGTTTTTCCGGATAATAAGATACCCCGACACAGAAATCTGTATGGGCCGCATCGATCAATTCGTCTTGGTAAATGCCCTGGTTGAGGCGCATCAGCTGCGCGACGAGGTCCACGGCATACTCGTTGGTGGAACGATCAGGACGGTCATTTTTCTTGATTTTGCCGTCTCCACGGATCGCAAGCACGTTTTCGATGCCCAAGTAGTTGAGTTCGATCAGCGCGTCCTCCGTTTCCTCGCGCGTGAAGCCTGAACATAAGATATGGGGTACGGGATCGATCTCGAATTTGTATTTGATCGCTGCACAAAGTCCAAAAGTGCCCGGACTCTTGCGTTTGACCCGCTTTTTGAACGTTCCGTCACGCATTTCCTCCCATATCACCTCGGCAGAATGACTCGTAACGTCGATGAACGGCGGATTGTAAGGTTTGATGCTTGCAATGGCCTCGTGCAATTTCTGCAAGCTATGCCCACGCTTGGGTGGAATGATTTCCACACTGATCAAGGGATTTTTGGCGAGGGCGAGATGTTCAGTGACTTTCATATTTACCTATCGGAGGTGCAAAACTAGCGTGATGCAGCCAAAAATAAAACAAGGAATATAGAGAAAGGGAGCTTGCTTGAAAGGTGCCGAATGACAGGCGATTACACCATCCATCAAGCACGCATGGACTCGACAGGATCCATCTTCGAGGCAATGTTTGCTGGGAAGAATCCGGAAACGAGCCCGATCAAGACTGAAATGGCGACGCCGATCATCAATGAACTCCAGGAAGTGACGACGGTGAACCCTGCGCCAACTTCATTGATGACCCACTGCAGCAAGAGCGTCACGCCAAAGTTCAGTAGCAGGCCAAGCAAACCGCCGAGGAAGCAAAGCAAAACCGATTCGAAGAGGAACTGAAACAAAATGAATTCCCTCGTCGCGCCCAATGCTTTTTGCAGACCGATTTCGAACGTGCGCTCCTTGACGGTGCTGAACATGATGTTTCCAATGCCAAATCCGCCAACGATAATGGAAAAAAGGCTGATGAAGATGCCGCCGATTTTGAGATAGTCCGTCGCGGAAGAAAAAAGATTCATCAGCATTTCGGGACGGTTGATGGCAAAATTATTTTCGGCTTTGGGCCGCAATCCCCTTGCTGAACGCATGAGTCCGATGATTTCATCTTCAACGCGATCGATCATCTCCGGACTTGATACTTTCACTTCAATCATCTTGTCGACGGATTGACTGCGCATGTCAAACAGCCGCTGACCAAAAGAATAAGGCACAAAAACGATGTCATCGGGGGAGGAACCAAAGACATTTGTCCCTGCCAATGCGGAAACGCCCACGACGCGTACCGGCTTACCTTTGATCATCACCTCTTTCCCAAGCGGATTGGTTTCAGGAAAAAGTTGCTTTGCGACGTTGTTGCCAATCACGCAAACCGCCCGCCCCCCATCCACCTCGACCTCGTTGAAGGGCCTTCCGGCACCCAATTCAAGGCTATTGATCAAAAAATAATCGTACGTGATCGACCTCACGGCCACCGGCTTGATTTCCCGATGTTTGTACTTGACAGTTTGCCATCCGATCCGCGCTTCATAAGCCACGCCGTCGACATGATCGAGGCCATTTTTGACCTTGACAAACTCATTGTAAGTGGCCATCGGGCGCTGTACATACTTCTGCCAATTGCTCATGGCATCGTTGGTCCAGGGAAAATGATGGACAAACAATACGCTGTTACCCAATTCGCTGAGGTTCTTGTTGAGGCTGAATGTGAGCGAGTTGACCAGTGTGAAGATGATCGTAATGGCAAAAATACCAATCGAAACACCGAGCATCGTGAGGAGCGTACGCAGCTTGTTGGAGATCAAGGAACTGATCCCAATTTGCATACCTTCGATCATCAAAGCCAATCGCTTCATCAGGGTAAAACTAACAAAACTCCATTCGAAATGAAGCATGAAGATGGCTGGAATGCGTCCCTGTTTTTCAAGTCTGATTCGAAACCCTGCATTTCCGATTCATCAAGCCAGAATTTGCCATCAAAAAATAGATGCAAGTTTATTTTGGCAAACCGCCATTCAGCGTATAACTTTGCGGATTCATTTTAGGACTGTATGAAGCTCTCCGAATTTTCTGTAGAAATTCCAGATTCACTGATCGCCAATTATCCAACGGAACCCCGCGACGGGTGCCGGTTGATGGTCTGTCATTTGAAGGACAAGCGCATCGAGCATAGGACCTTCAGGGACATCTTGGAGTACTTTGACGAAGGCGATGTCATGATCCTCAACGACACCAAGGTGTTTCCTGCGCGCCTTCTCGGCAAAAAGGAAAAAACCGGTGCCTCGATCGAGGTATTCCTCCTCAGGGAATTGAACAAGCGTGCCAAACTTTGGGACGTCTTGGTCGATCCAGCGCGCAAAATTCGTGTCGGAAATAAACTGTTCTTCGGTGAGAATGAACTTGTTGCCGAAGTTGTTGACAATACGACTTCAAGAGGCCGCACGATTCGCTTCCTGTTTGACGGAACTGACGAGGAGTTGAATCAGATGATTGACACTCTCGGTAAAACGCCGATTCCTCCCTACATCAGCAGGGAAGTTGAGGACCGCGACCGTGATGATTATCAGACAATTTACGCCAAACATGTTGGCGCAGTTGCAGCACCCACCGCAGGTCTGCACTTCACAAGGGAGCTTCTGAAGCGCTTCGAATTGAAGGGTGTCGAGCAGGTGCAAATCACGCTCCACACGGGCTTGGGCACCTTCCAACCTGTCGAAGTTGAAGATCTGAGCAAACACCGCATGGACTCGGAGTATTTCGAGATCGATGAGAAGATTTGCGAGATCGTGAATGCTGCCAAAGTGCGTCGCAACAAAGTGCTTGCCGTCGGCACTACTACCATGCGTGCCTTGGAAAGTTCGGTATCAGCGGGCAGAATGCTGAAACCACAAAAAGGATGGACCGACCGGTTCATCTATCCACCTTATGATTTCAACATCGCCAACGCGATGCTCACGAACTTCCACCGTCCAAAATCGACTTTGATGATGATGGTTTCGGCCTTTATGGGCTACGACTTCATGATGAAATGCTACGAAGAGGCGGTCAAGGAAGAATATCGTTTCTTCAGCTATGGCGACGCCATGCTGATCATCGACTAAAAGATGGCCGCTGCAGCCATCTCCCCTGTTCAGAAGTTTGCCTTGGTGGTTGCGGGCGGTACGGGTACGCGCATGGGCGCGGGTATGCCCAAGCAAATGCTGCCCCTCAAAGAACGCGCAGTTTTAGCGCATACGCTGGATCGATTTTTGTCGTTTGATCCTGAAATTCAGATTGTTTCTGTATTGCATCCATCTTTGGCAGACAGTTGGTCTGCCTTTCTGGATTGGCATTTTGGGGCCGTCGAAAGTCCACGTTTGCATATTTGTCTCGGCGGGGCAGAGCGTAGCGAGTCCGTTCAAAACGGTCTTCATCAAATTCGTGATATGGTTGGCGAAGGCCGGGCATTGGTTGCGATTCATGACGGCGTTCGGCCATTTGTGAACCATCGGATACTCTCTGAAGGTTTTGCCTTGGCCGAGGAAAAAGGAAATGCTGTTGCCGTGGTCCCCGTCAAATCATCGATGCGCATGAAGACGGAAAATGGCAGCAAGGCCGTCGAAAGGGATCTCTTTTACCATGTACAAACGCCTCAAATCTTCTTTCTCGACGAAATCCTGACTTGCTACAACGAGCGCGGGAATGCCATTTTTACCGACGATGCCAGTTTGGCAGAATCGCAAGGAATGACCATTCAAATGTACTTGGGTAGCTATGACAACCTGAAAATCACCACGCCTGAAGACCTTTTGCTTGCAGAGCGCCTGCTGGAGCGCGGCGACTGGTAAGCAAAAAGGTCCGACATTACGTCAGACCCTTTGTTATTTCCATCAAGCTGCAAGCAGCCTTTCATTCATCTGAATCATCCTCTTCCAAATCCTCATCCACTCCAGGGATCAGGTCATCGTCGCCGCCATTGACAAACGTGGAGAGATCTTCATCTTCTTCAAGTTCTTCGTTCAACAGGTCAAGATCGTCATCATCGGAGGAGCCAACAATCTCGAACGCGTCTGGGTTTTCCCAGTCCGTATCCGTTTCCAGTCCTTCAATGTCATCCAATTCAAGGTCTTCGACCTCTTCATTGGCTTGATCTCCACGCATGCCACCACGGGCACACTCGGGCAGGCTCGCACCCGCGTCGCGTGTGAAGTCGCCAGCATCATAACCTTTCAAGCTCAACTCAAGCTGCATGTCGATCACACTCGCTGCCACGGGATCAAAATCCACGGTGAGCATGGAGGAGTTGGGGTCAAATTTCGCGGAACGCACGCCATCCAAACCCTTCACAACCCCGAGAATGCGGTCAGCTCCACAAGCCATACATGGCCCGGAAACCTTGAAAACTGCTTGCTTTTGGGCAAAAACCCCGCCAGCCAACACGAATCCAAAAAAGCCCCAAACCAACGATTTTCTCAAAAAGGCACCCATTTCCTAGTAATTGATTGACGAATATAGGTAGAATTTGAATTTATCAAACAAATAACGCGCCAAAACAAGGCTCCGCTCCCATCGAATTGATCCACAAGATTTCCACGGATCCTCGGAAGCATAGAATTCTGGGAAATTGAGGCCTCTTAGCATTCGAAAGGCCAAAAAAATTCGGTATCTTTGGCGACACCCAGCAACTTTTAGGTGTCTTGGGGGTTTTACATTCATGTTTTAATCCGGCAAATACGGATACTGTTGGCAACGCTTCCCGGAAGCCGCGCCTTGCAACGCAAATAGCAAGAGATGGGCATTTTTGGTTTCTTCAGCAAGAAGGAAAACAAGGAAAATCTTGATCAGGGGCTTGAAAAAACCAAGACCTCCTTTTTTTCAAAGATAAGCAAGGCTTTGGTCGGCAAATCCCGTATCGACGAGGAAGTGCTCGACGAATTGGAGGACGTCCTGATTGCCAGCGACGTCGGTGTTGATACAACGATCAAGATCATCGAGCGCATCCGCGTGCGTGTCGCGAAGGAGAAATATACCAGTACCAACGAGCTTGATTTCCTCCTGCGCGATGAAATCGCCAAGATGCTGGAAGAGAATCAACAGAAGTCGGATGCGGACTTCATGGTTCCAAAGATTGTCGAAAACGGGGTCAAAAAGCCGTATATCATCATGGTGGTCGGCGTGAATGGCGTGGGTAAAACCACCACCATCGGAAAACTTGCCCATCAATTTAAACAACGCGGATACAGCGTCGTCTTGGGCGCAGCGGATACTTTCAGGGCTGCCGCCGTCGATCAACTCAAGATTTGGAGCAACCGTGTCGGCGTCCCGATTGTGGAACGCGGCATGAATGTGAATCCCTCCTCGGTAGCTTTTGATGCCGTGGCTGAAGGAATGAAGATGGATGCCGACGTGGTGATCATCGACACCGCAGGGCGTTTGCAGACCAAGCTGAATTTGATGGCTGAGCTATCCAATATCAAGCGGGCAATGGCAAAACCCTTGGCTTCCGCGCCGCACGAGGTTTTGCTCGTGCTCGATGCCTCTACCGGTCAGAATGCCATCATGCAGGCCAAGGCCTTTACAGAGGCTACCGAGGTGACGGCACTTGCCCTCACAAAGTTGGATGGCACTGCAAAAGGCGGTGTTGTGATCGGCATTTGTGACCAATTTCGCATTCCAGTACGCTACATCGGCGTAGGCGAAGGCATGGACCACTTGCAAGTTTTCCAGCCCAAAGAATTTGTGGATTCGATGTTCAAAGGCAACTGACCGCTTTTGGAAGGTCATCTTTCGAATGGTTACCACGGCAATACGCCACCCAAAACCCAACGCACCGATTCCTCCAACCCTTAATTTTGTGGCAGGAAAGGCCAATTTGCAGTCATGAAGACAAAAGCGCTCAAAAAGGACAAAGTCAATATCATCACCCTCGGGTGTTCCAAAAATATCGTGGACAGCGAAGTCATGCTCACTCAATTACGCGGCAATGACATCGACGCTTCCCATGAAACCGATACACCGGCCAATATTGTTATCATCAATACTTGCGGGTTTATCGACCGCGCCAAGGAGGAGTCCATCAATACCATCCTTGACTACGTGCAACGCAAAGAGGCCGGAGAAATCGAAAAGGTATTCGTAACCGGCTGTCTTTCACAGCGCTACAAAGATGATCTGACAGCAGAAATTCCCAATGTCGACGCTTGGTTTGGCACCATGGAGTTGCCCGCATTGCTGCACAAATTTAACGCGGACTATAAAAATGAACTTGTTGGCGAGCGCATCATCACAACCGATGCCCACTTTGCCTACCTCAAAATTGCAGAAGGCTGTGACCGCCCCTGCTCTTTTTGCGCGATTCCGTTGATGCGTGGCAAGCACAAAAGCCGCACGATCGAGGATTTGGTCAAAGAGGCCGAATGGTTGGCCAAGCGCGGCGTCAAGGAATTGATGTTGATCGCCCAAGATTTGACCTTCTATGGTTTGGACCTTTACAAGGAACGCAAACTCGACGTGTTGCTGGAGAAACTGTCGGATGTGAAAGGCATCGAATGGATTCGACTTCATTACGCCTACCCTGCCGGCTTTCCAACCGAGATTTTGCGCGTCATGCGGGAACGTGACAACATTTGCAAATACCTGGACATGCCCCTGCAGCATGTTTCTGACAGGATGCTCAAGGCCATGCGGCGCGGCATCAACAGGGAGAAAACGATCGCTTTGATCAATAAAATTCGGGAAGAAGTCCCCGGAATCGCAATTCGGACCACATTGATCGCAGGATATCCCGGAGAAACCGAGGAGGATTTCCAAGATTTATTGGCCTTTGTGAAGGAAATGCGATTCAACCGACTTGGCGTATTTGAATACTCCCACGAGGAAAATACCCACGCCTATGAATTCGATGACGATGTGCCGGCAGAAGTAAAGGAATTCCGGGTGGCGACCATCATGGCGGCACAGCAGGATATTTCCTTTGACCTCAACAGCGAAATGATGGGGAAACGCCTGAAAGTAATCATTGACCGCCGCGAGGGAGAGTATTGGATCGGCCGCACAGAATTTGATTCGCCAGAAGTGGACAACGAGGTTTTGATCACAGGCGAAGTTCCAGCCATCGGCGAATTTTGTATGGTTGAAATCTTTGACACTGCAGAATTCGATTTGTTTGGCCAGGTTGTTTGAAAATGAACAGGTTACAGCCATACCTCCAGCGTAAAATCGCGACTTGGTTGGCGGTAATGACAGGCTGTTTCTGGTTCCAACCCCTTGCTGCCCACCCTCAGTTCAATGCCTCCTGCATCAACCTGAGACAAGGCCTCGACAATACTGCGATTTACCTGCGCCTTGAACCATCGTTGTTTCACATTGATCCACAAACGGGAAATTTATCGACGGACCTTTTGATGCGGATCAGTTTCCGCAAGATGCCGGAAGGGAGAATGGTATTGGTGCGCCAGAAATCGCTGAATTTCAGCCATGATTTCCTTTCTGGCGAGGATCCATTCTTCTACGCTTTCACCATGGCCGTGCCGCCAGGTATTTATGAAGTATGGCTGGAGATAGAAGACCATCGCACACGACGCACATTCGCAGAGCCCATCCCCTACCAATGCAGGGATCTTGATGCCAATGTCGCCATCTCCGATCCGCTGCTTGTGCAAGAATTTGGGGATATTCTTGCGCCGCAGCCGCTTCTTGGTGACCACTTCACCTCCGTTCCTGACAAACTGAGCATGACTGCTTTTGTCTACACCCGTTTGCCGGACTTCTACCGCGCCAAGGCTGTACTCTATTTGCGCCAAAACAGCGTCGTAGCCGGACCGACTGATGCTGAACAAAGCCACTCAAGTCAGTACCTCACCATGAATCAGATGAATGCCGTCGTCGATGCACGCAACGGAATGGCCATGTTGCGGCACGAGCTCGACCTTGCCGAATTGCCGCATGGCGAATATTTGCTGGAACTGTACCTGTTCAAGGAGGATTCATTGGTGGCAGAGGCAGCACGGAGCTTTTTTATCGATTGGAAACGCCTCCGGGATGTCTTCGGGGATCTGAACGCTGCGATCGACAAAATGATCTGGATTGCCTCCCCAGAAAAAATCGAGTATTTGAAGTCATTCAAAGATGCTGACGATCAGCAACAAGCATTTCTTGACTTTTGGGAAGAACGGTCAAATCCCAGCCAAGAAACTGCTGTAGATGCCATCGAACGGTATTTTTCGAGGATCTTCTACGCGAATGAGAACTTCAATGAGGGCATTCCCGGCTGGCAAACGGATCGCGGAAAAACGTTGACACTTTATGGGACACCCGACCATCAAAGCAGCATGAAGTTCAATGGCAAGCTGTATGAAGCATGGACCTATTCCCGCTGGGGAATGAAATTTCTCTTTCGCAACGATGATGGCAAGATGCACAAGGTCGAGATTGGTTAACTTTGCACAATTGATTGATAGCGAAGGAGGATTTGAAGATGTTCAAAAAGTATTTTCAGAAGCATTTCCAGTTTGACAGCATCTTTAAGGGTCCGCCAACTGCTGAGGAGCAGGCCTTTATCGCCAAACGCAAACGGAAGCTCGGGTTTTTCATCTTTTTGCAGTTCCTCAGACTTTTACCTATCGGCTGCGGGGTTGCTTTCGGGATTTCCTTCTTTTGGGATTTTGGCAAAGATGATCACATCACCGTTTTGGGGCAGGTGTTGGAGATGAACGCCATTATCCGAATGATTTCAGTGAGTGGATTGATCGGATTTGGCACCAACTGGGTGGCGGTGAAGATGCTTTTCAAACCAGTTTTCAAGCGTCCCATTTGGGGACAAGGTTTGATTCCAGCGCATAAGGAGCGTATCGTCTGGCAAATGGCGGGCGGAATTCACAAACACATCCTCAATGAGGAACTGATTCGGGAACGCATTCATGACTCGGGTTTGATTCCCAAAATCAACCAAATCCTGATTCGAGGAGTTGAAAACTTGCTGGATGACGAGGAATTCAGCCGTGAAATCAAGGCTGTCGCCTACACTTATGTGAAGCGAAGTCTCGCAAAACCAGAAACACGGGAGCGGTTTGCGGGCATTATTGATGAGAAACTGGATGAGAATCTCAAAGGAGGCATCTCAGGATTCGTTTTTCAAGCCTATAAGAAACTGAACCGCAGGGAATACCAAGCGGTGATCGACAACATCTTGAACCGTGTACCGGGAACGGTGGTCAACGTGATCGAGGAAGTCGAGGATGAACGCGAATCGATTGCCGAGGCCATTCGTGCGCGTGAGAAGGACATGGAGCAATTTATTCTCAAGTTGGTCCTCGATGTACTTGACCGCATCGATATCCGGACTTTGTTGAGCAAACAAATGGCGCATTTTGACGAAGCGAAATTGGAAAACCTCATCTGGAGCGCTACCAACGAGCAATTGCTCTACATCGAATACCTCGGTACCCTTTTGGGCATCTTCGGCGGATTGTTGATCTGGCAACCCATTGTGATGGGAATCCTTTTTGTTGCCGTTTTTGTGACGCTCTTTTTGCTCGACATCGTTTTGCATCACCTCAAAAGAAATAACATTGGCAGCCGAAAAGCGTGACTTGAAGCAGAGCTACCTTTCCGGTGACTCCGAATTATTGCCATTTACCCAATGGCAATGGCCGATCGAAGACTATCAGGCTGTCATCGACGCCAGGGAAGCAGTTGCCGTGCCTCGGCAGTTGCTTGTTGCCGAATTAGCCGCACAAAATGCGCACCTTCCAAATTCGAAAGGCACCCTGTTGCAAATCGCAAAGTTGGGCTCAGCGCGCACATTTACCGTGACAACCGGCCATCAGGTTTGTCTCTTGGGAGGGCCGATGTTTACCTTGTACAAGATTGCCACGACGATTGCCTTGGCGCAGTCGCTCAAGGAAAGGTATCCGGCTTATGAATTCGTGCCCATTTTGTGGATGGCGACCGAAGACCATGATTGGGAAGAAGTCAACCACTTCTACCCTTCCTTCGCCGAAAAACGCACATATTCTGGAAAATTCAAGGGTCCGGTTGGAAGACATGTGCTCGAGCCTGCGATCCACGACGTGCTACAAGCGCCCGTCGCGCCATGGGTGCAGGATTTTTATAAGCCTGGTCGAACCATGGGCGAAGCTTTTCGAGGAATGATGCACCATCTGTTTGGCGCACAGGGACTCGTCATCGTCGATGCAGATCGGTGGTCTTTCAAAGCTGCGTTTTCCCCCATCATGGCCGCGGAATTGCAGATGAAAGGTATTGCAGCCCCTGCACGCGCAACGACGGAGCAATTGGAATCCCTAGGATTCAAACCACAAATTTTGCCCCGCGCCATCAATCTATTTTATGTCGGAGATGGAGATCGCAGCCTCATTGACTATGTCGAGGGCCATTATCAGCTCAAGGGACAAGAGAAACGCTGGACGGAAGCCGAAATCCTTGCCGAATTGGCCGAATCCCCCGAACATTTCAGTCCCAACGTCGCCTTGAGGCCCGTGTACCAAGAAACTTTGCTTCCCAATGTTGCTACCGTTGGTGGTTGGGCAGAGGTGAGCTATTGGTTGCAACTCAAAGCAGGCTTCGAGCACCTCGGCGTTCCATTTCCCCCCTTGATTCCACGGATGCATGCCACCCTCGTCACCAAGAATCAAGCAAATGAACTTGACCAATTGGGATTGCCGCTTTCCGCTATGGCGGAGCCGTTGCATGTGATCAATGACCGCTATCTCCAACAGCATTGGGACGAATCTCCTTTGGTATCCGCAATTGCAGATGTCCATGCTGCCTACGAGAGACTCGCCGAATTAGTGGCAACGATAGATCCGACACAGGCAACAGGCGTAAAAGCCGAACAGGCAAAATCCGGCAACGCCTTGGAAAGCCTGCCCAAAAAGCTGAAAAAGGCACTGCGCAACCGCAACCCGCAACCTTATCAGCAGATTGCAACGCTCAAGAACAGCATTGAGCCAGAAAATGCTTCGCAGCAGCGCGTGCTCAACTTCACAGCATTTGATAACGTGAATCCACTAACTTTGGTGGAAGTCCTGATCGCTCAGGCCAAAAATGCAAAGTCAGACGCTCAATGGATCACACTGCCCTGAAAAAGGCTCTTCGGAAGGAAATGTTGGCTGAACGAAAGGCAATGCCGGCAGAAGACGTTGCTGTCAAAAGCCATGCGATGTTTGAGCGTTGGCGTAATCGGTTTTCCTTGAAAAAAGTGGGCTTTTTTCACATTTTCCAATCGATCCCAGCAAGGAATGAGGTGGAGACCCGTGAATTCATCGATTTTGTTTGGCAACGGCATCCCCAAGTGTATTTGGTAGTGCCAGTCGTTGACCCGATCACACAGACCTTGCGCCATGCGATGGTGCACGACAACCTTGAAATGCGGCCCAACAAATTTGGCATCCCGGAACCGTATATGGCCGTCGATTTTGTGCATCCCGTGCAAATGGACATGGTCATCGTGCCCTTGCTCGCTTTTGACGATCGTGGCCAACGTTTGGGTTATGGCGCAGGCTATTATGACCGTTTCCTTGCCCTCACGCGTCCCACTTGCATCAAAATCGGCCTTTGCTTTGAATCAGGTCACCAATCGACGGAATTGCCTTCGGAATCCCACGACATTCCTTTGGACTTTGTCGTTACGGAAAGTAATATTTATCGCTTTAATCCCAACTTCCCAATTTAAAGACCGTAAGGATTAGGCTATGGAAGAGGAAACCATTCACCGCCACAACTACGACGAATTCATTTCGAGCTATTCATTGCCAAGCACCGATGACTTGGATTTGATGGAACGGGAAGACAATGAGGTTCCGGAAGAAGTCAAGCGCGACAACCGCCGACTTTGGTTTGCTGGCCTCACTTCCTTGGTGGCGGGTGCAGGCATATTTGCTGCATCCAACTTTGCCATGCTCACAGAAGCCGTTCCCTGGCTGATCGGTGCCGGCGTCGTGGGCCTAGGAATGGGTGTGATGCGCTTGATGGGCAAGGTATTTCGGAAAAAAACACTCACCCTTCCACAAATCGAGCTGCGAAGGAAAACGGAAAAGTCACCGGAGACCCAAAATGCGATGAATGCGTTTGCAAATGGTGCTCGGAGTGGCCGCCTTACCAAATCGGAGACCGACAAAGTGTTTATGGGAGTTTCGGGAGGCCTTGCAGCCCATTCCGGAATTTCCTCGACCTTGATTCGTATTGCCTGGATCATTGCCTTTGGGCTCACAAGTGGTATGGCAGGTCTGCTCTATATCGCGATGGGCCTTTTTATGCCCGCTGCACCTTCCAATCAACTACCTCCCAAACGGGGATAGGGATCCATCCTTTTGCGTAATTTTCTGCCATCGGCAGCTTCGATTCACGGAGATGCTGAATCTATTGCTATGCACCAAGGAAGGTGATGCCATCTCCTGGTTCTCAATATTCAGAAGGCATCCAAGCTGCCCTTCCTACCTCCATTTGGCAATCGTTGCTGCGGGCAAACGGCATTGGAATTCCTTTGGAGATTCCGGGAAGGTTCCCTTTTGAAAACTCAAGGGAAAATCAAATCGTCAGATAGGTTCAAAAAACAATCGGGCTGACTCCAGAGGAATCAGCCCGATTGTTTTCGATCATCCAAAGGTTGGATTAACCTCCGATTGCAGCTTTGAACTCGGTGTTGTTCCAGTAATTGCGGAACTCGAGGTCTTTGCGTGCTTTGTCTTTCAAGCTTGAGTCAATCTGGCAAGCCTTGCGCAGGTTGACAGTCAAAAGGCTTGGATCCTTGCTTTTGGCACCTGCGATTGCAAGCACGTAATAAGGCATTGCCATTTGATCACCTGACTGCTTGATGGCCTCCTCGAGGCTTGATTTAGCACCGTTGACGTCGCCCATGAGCAATTTGCACAAACCGGCGTTGTAGTAGGCACCGCTCAAAGAAGATGCAGCATTGAAACGCTCGATGGCCATGTTGTAACGTGCCATTTTCTCCAACACGACACCCAAGTTGAAGCTAGCTTCAGGGGTATTGCGACCGGCGAGTGAGTTTTCAAGGATTTCCTTGGCCTCTTTGTATTTGGCGTTGCGGATATAAGCAGCACCAATGTTGTTTTGGATGGCATAGTCTTTGGTGTTCAGCTTGTAAGCCTTGTCCAAGTAGTTCATGCCAGCATCAGCATCATTTTCCATCAATGCAATCACGCCGAGGTCATTGAATGCACGGGAATCGGAAGAATATGCATCACGGAAGGCCTCAAGCAATACTTTCTTGCGCGCAGGCTTGTCTTGGCGGGAGATCGCATACATCCACTCTTCTTTTTCGAAAGTGTCTTTGATGTTGCCTTGCAATTTACCGTCGATGAAGTCATTGGCGACTTTGTCGATTTCAGCATCGGTGCGACGGAATTCGTAGCCTTCCATCTCGATCGTTGCACGGCGCAATGGGGCGAGGATGTACTCGACCTTTTCTTTGCCGCCAACCAATTGCATGATTTTGTTTTCCAAATCATTTGGCTCAAGACCAGCAGAGACAAGTGTGATGATTTGCTTCTTCACGTCTTCGCTGTAAGGCTGACCTTGGATGCTGGCTTTGAAACCGTCCCAGTCTTCGTAGGTTACGGCAACATCAAAGAAGCTGGAGTCAAGATAGTTGTCGTATCCAGCGGTCTTGAGCTGCTCGATCAACCAAGCTTGCACTTGCTTGGAACGGTTGATGGAAAGCTCTGTGTTACGTGCAAAAGGACCTTCAGGGGAGGCAAAGCCTTTGATGGTGACCTTTTTGGTGATATATTTTTTCTTGAGGAAGTCGCCGATTGCAACGATGTCGCCTTTAGAATAGTCGCCAGCCTGAATGTCAAAAACATTCTTTGGGAAGTTGAACTGTGCTTTGCGCTCAGCACGAACTTCCTTGACGTAGTTGTGTGTGGAGAAAATGAGGTAAGTGCCTTCGTACACCAACTTGGAGGTGGTGATGCAGCACTCGCAAAGATTCTCGACGTTTGGCAATTCAAAAGTTTTGCCTTTACGCTCGTAGTCTTGCTTGATCAGCAGGCTGTTGCCATCCATGCTCTTTTCAAACGGACGACGGAAGCTGATGGTGGTGTCGATGCCGGTCTTCTTGACTTTTGGATATTTGTCAGAAGAAAAGACAATCTTTCCTTGGGATACGGAACCAAACTTGGCTTCGCCAGTGTAGGTACCGCCCTTTTTCATCCCCGATTTGGGGGGAACTGACGCTTTCAATTGAAAGCGGATCGAATCTGCGTGAACTTCGACAGGATCGGGGGTACAGTTGACAGTCGCGCCTTTGAACAACTTACAGGATGAAAATCCGAAAGTCATAACGGCGGCCAACGCAGCAAATAAATAAATTTTCCTCATGATAAACTCCTATTGGTCCTTACTTAAAAGGGGAAACAAGTGGTTTTTAATTCAGGGGGTAAAATTAGAACATATTTTGGAATTCGGAAAAATATCTCGCTTAAATTTGATCCCGAAAGCTGGCATTTGGCCCCCCGGCTCTTTTGAGATACCCAATTGATTTCCATTTCGCCCTTGGATTCAGGCATGCATACAGTTTCTCGTCGCGTTTTTATCCTCAAGTTTGGTAGCCAAGCTGTCAAGCCGATGCGTTTGGAGGTCAGAAATGAGTCTTTGGAGCTGCTTGGAACAACGAATGCCGACAATCTGCCTGAAATTTCCCGCTTGATGTGCCTTTCCCGGCTTTCCTCCACCGTCATCCAACAATTGCAAGCGGCCCCTCACGGAAAAATCACCTTGATCTCTTTATGAACGACAGTTATTCGGAAAAAATCCTCGAATTCAAAGATGTTTCGAGTGGATATTCGGAGCGAACAGTCCTCCAGAATGTAAATTTCAGCATCCTGAAGGGCGAATTCGTGTACATGATCGGCCGCACTGGCGCTGGGAAGAGTTCAATTCTCAAGATGATCTATGCCGACCTTCTGCCGGCCAAAGGACAATTGACGGTCGGTGACTACAACATCACCAAGCTCAAAAACCGGGAAATTCCCTTTCTCCGGCGCAAAATCGGAATCGTCTTTCAAGACTTTCAATTGTTGCCCGACCGGGACATCTATGAAAATATCCGTTTTGCCATGCGTGCAACGGGATGGACCGACAAAACGAAGATCAACAACCGCATCAACGAGTTGCTGGCCAAGGTTGGCCTGAGCGCCAAGCTGCATTCCAGGCCGCATCAGCTCTCCGGCGGCGAACAACAGCGTGTTTCCATTGCGCGTGCTTTGATCAATGATCCGCTTTTGCTCCTCGCAGACGAGCCGACCGGGAATCTTGATCCCGAGGCCACAGACATGATTATGGAAATCCTATTCCGGATCAACCTTGCAGGGACGTCGGTGATCATGGCTACGCATGAACACGACTTGATCAGACGCTACCCTGCACGCACCTTGGAATGCCGCGAAGGAAGCGTTTTTGATCATAAAATGAACTTTCAGTAAGCCCTATTTACCCAGTTCGGCAAAGACAGCGGCTAATTGCTTCTTTTCATTCTCCCAATTCAGCGAATTGGCTGCTTTTTGGCAATTCGCGGAATAGGCAAAATATTTATCCACATTTTCACATATTGATCGAATTCGGTTTGCGAGCTGTTCGGGCGTGCGTTCGCTTGCATGCAGGACTTCCCCGACGTTAAATTCCGATATGATCCTTGCCATCTCGGGGAGGTCACTCACCAGTACGGGAATGCCTGCTTGGATATAATCAAACAACTTGTTGGGAAGCGCAAAATGGTAGCTCGCCCCCTGATCTGCCTCAAGGCTCATCCCAAGCATTGCTTTCACGGTCTCCTTGCGTAGAAATTCAGGAAGCAAAAAGCCAAGAAATTCGATTTGATGTGCAAAAGGTCTTGCTGCGGTAAGTTTCCGCAAAGGGCCTTCGATGGTGCCAAATCCCACAATCACCAAGCGGTATTCGGGCAAAAAACGCATAGCCTCGATCATCAATTCGATTCCCCTGCCAATGTTGAGGGCACCTTGATAAATGAGAATCTTTTCTTTTGTCCCTTCGGAAACGGGGGCCTTCCAAGCCATCGGAAGGTTGCGTACGACATGGACTTTGCGCTTGTAGAGGCGAGTGTAGATTTCCGCAATGCTTTCATTGACCGTCAAAGCAACATCGACCCGCGGAAACATCCAACGCTCGAGCCAAAGCCAAACCGCACGCGTCATGGCACGGTTGGCAAGTTCAGGTACCTCGGTCCAGTACTCATGCGAGTCATAAATCAGCTTTTTGCCGCGAATTTTTGCCACCAGAAAATTCGGCAACAGCGTATCCATGTCGTTTGCCACAAGCACATCCACCCTCTGAAACAACAACCACCAAAAAAGCCGCATCGCATAGGCGAGGTAAAACAGTTTCCCGGTTTCAAACAGCAACCAAAGCCGCTTGGTTGCATAGGGTCTTGGGTCTAGTGGAACCGATTTCTTGCGTTGACGTCCGACAAGCAACACCTCAAATCCCATTTCCATTGACGCCATGGCCATACGGTGAACGCGTTGGTCATTGCCGAGGTCGTTGGTGACGGATATGATAAGCTTTTGGGACATCCGCCGCAAAACAAGTCAAAATCCTGAAAACTTGCGAATCGGCTCTATCGGACGCGTCGAACGGTCAATCCTTCGCCGCGAACGAGTATATGCTTGTCCAACATCTCCCGCACGAGCTCAATGCGTTGATCACGCGTACCTTCCTTGACGTTGTCAATGAGCAGGCGCATTTCGATTTCATCATTTCCGATATAGGCCAATATCGCTGTGCTGAGTTCAGAAATCAATGTCGCTCCAACTGGACGCGCCTTTGCAAGACAATAGTCGCATTTGCCACATTCCTTGGTGCCCAATTCGCCAAAATAGGTCTCGAGGATGCGGCTTCGGCAGTTTTTGCCCGGAAAGGTGACATACTCCAGCATCGCCGCAAAACGATCCTGCGCCCGCTGCCTGAGGAATTCCAGTTTGTTCCAGCCGACTTCTTCCATGATAAGTCTTCGCCTGCGCGTGAGCATCCGCAGCACGGGCATGCTCGTGGACGCGCGATAGGAAATAATGCCACGTGCGGCAAATTGAAGCAGGTATTCGTTCAATTTTTCAAGTTCCAAGTCCAGCATTCTTGCCCAAACAGCTGGTAAAAAGCGCATATCGTCCTGATAAACACCGCCACCCAGATTCCGCAGGATGAAATCCAGCAAAAACGCGCGGTCGGCATACCGCTCCTTGTACAGCAAAATCTCCTGCGGACGCACCAAAATCTGCAAATAGGCATAGTCATCGGGCTGTTCATTCAACATCATCAACCCAGCCTGATCCAAAATTTGGATTGAATTGTACAATTTGACGGGATTCACGCGTTGCTTTTCCGCGATGGCTGGCAAATCCAACTTCAACAATTCGGCAGGTGGACCATCTGCCTGTACGTCGTAAAATTCACAGAGCAGGTCAAAATGGCGGTTGAGTGTATCCCAATCCGGGTATTTTTCCGAGACGAAATTCTCCAATTCCAGGCAGTCCTGCTCATTGTGAAAAGCCAAAGCCAGGGAGTCCAGGCCATCGCGTCCTCCCCTACCCGCTTCCTGATAATAACTTTCAGGGTCCGCCGGTAAATTGTAATGGATGACAAAACGGACGTTGGGCTTGTCGATGCCCATTCCAAAGGCATTCGTAGCAGCCATCACGCGGATCTTGTCTTGAATCCAAGCCTCCTGCACATCGTTGCGGTCGGATGTTTTCATGCCGCCATGGTAGGCTGCAGCGGCCACACCATTGCGTTGCAAGTATTCGGCGATGGCTTTCACGCGTTTGCGGGTGCGCGCGTACACGATGCCCGTTCCTTGCGTTTTTTGCACGACTTCCAGAATGCGATCGGCGATGCGCTCGCTATGCTCCACGATGTAATGCAAATTCTCGCGTCGGAAGCTCTGCGTAAAAATCGCCGGATTTTTGAGTTCGAGTTTTTGGGCAATGTCCTCACGAACCGAAGGCGGCGCTGTCGCGGTCAATGCAATCACGGGAACATTCGGCAGCCATTCCCGGAGTTTGGCGATCTCGAGGTAGGATGGCCGGAAATCGTACCCCCATTGACTGATGCAGTGGGCCTCATCTACGGCGATGAGCGAGACATTCATTTTCTGCACGCGGGCAGCAAACATCTCGGTCTGCAAGCGCTCGGGCGCGAGGTAGAGGAACTTGTAGTCGCCATTCATGGCCTTCTGCAACTTGCGGTCGATGTCAGAGGACGAAAGCGTACTATTGATATATGTGGCCGGGATGTCACGACGGCTCAGTTGCTCGACCTGATCGCGCATCAGCGCAATCAAGGGTGAAATCACGATCGTGAGACCGTCGAGGGCCATACCCGGAACTTGGAAACAAATCGATTTGCCACCGCCGGTCGGCAGCAAGGCCAACGTATCACGCCCGGCAAGCACTTGGTTCACGATATCCTCCTGCAGCGGCCGGAATGCCGGATATCCCCAATACTGCTGCAAGATTTCGATGGGCGAAGACATGGGGCTCAGGCGAATAAAGTCGGGAAAATGACGGAAAAATGTGCCTCAGACGATCAATCCGTCCTTCATGGACAGGCAACGGTCGGCACTTTCGGCCAAGCGTTCGTTGTGCGTGGTGATCAGAAAACCAACCTGCAATTCGCGGGAAAGCTGCACGAAAAGCTCATACATACGTTCGCTGTTGGTCGAATCGAGGTTTCCGGTGGGCTCATCGGCCAGGATCAATGCCGGCTTGTTCATGAGGGCCCGGGCAACGGCCACGCGCTGTTGCTCTCCCCCGCTCAGCTGCGAAGGTTTGTGCGTTGCGCGCTCACTCAGGCCCATGTACGCGAGCAGCTCTGCGGCGCGTTTGTTGGCTGCATTGCGATCCATACCGCCGATCAGCGAGGGCAATGCGATGTTTTCCAGGGCATTGAATTCGGGAAGCAAATGGTGGAATTGAAACACGAATCCCAGCTTTTCATTGCGGAAGGTCGCCTTGCGGGCGTCACGCATGAGGTGAATCGGCTCCGAATCAAACCAAATTTCGCCCTGATCTGCATCGTCAAGGGTCCCGAGAATCTGCAACAAGGTACTTTTGCCGGCACCCGAAGCACCGACCAAAGCAACGATTTCCCCGCGTGCCACGGTGAGGTTCACGCCTTTCAACACATGCAACTGCCCAAAATGCCGATGGATGTTGGTTGCCTGCAGCATGACTGCTGCGGGTGTGGCAAGGGTGGCCTTCTCAGATTGCTGAAAATCGTTCATGTTTGCGAAAGTCGGAAGAATTTGGATTTTTGATGCATATTTTATCGTGTGGACCAAGGAAAACACGTAACGAAAGGCGTGTTGGTTCCCCAACAAATCTGCAATTTTGACCCATGATGCGCACCTTCCTCCAATCCCAACTCGCTGGACAGTCCGGAAATGGTGTCGTCGACCTCTGTCTTGACCACAAGCTCATCGCCGACATTCACCCGCAGAAGTTCACTGAAATGGAGGGATTGGAGCTGTTTCCGGACTTGCGCATCTTCTCGGCGGCGATGCATGAAATCAGGACGTTGGCGGGATTGGAGTGCGCGAAACGGCTCCTAGAGTTGGATTTGAGCTTGAATGAGATTTCCGATATTTCAGGAGTGGAATTGCTTGCCGAAATCCAGAGATTGCGCCTTTCACACAATGAAATCGCTTCATTAACAGGCATTTCGTTTCCCGCATCCCTTCAAGAACTGGATTTGGGATTCAATCAGTTGACCGATATTTCGACGCTTTCCGAACTGCCGAACCTTGAGATTTTGATTTTGAACGGGAACCGTGGATTGGCGAATCTGAATGGCGTTCCCATCGGAATCAAGGAATTGCATGTGACGCAGGCCTTTGTTTCCGATTTTGAGCGGCTTCAAAGTTTAAAGGGCCTGGAATCACTGTCCATTTCGCCCGGAAGCATGGGTGGATTGATTTTGCTCGAAGAATTGCCTGGTTTACAATCACTTAAAGTCAGCGCAGGTCGAATTTCCGGCAATCTTAACTTGCCTGCACTGCACGGTTTGAAAACGTTGCGCATTCACAAGGCCATCCAAACGCATTCGATCAGCGGCCTAAATCGACTTGAAACCTTGCAACATCTCGACATTGGGAACTCCTTATTGGAAAACCCGCCCAACCTGGAAGGAATGAATTTATTGGAAGTGCTGGAAATCAAGTTCTCTCCCCTCAAAACGCTCAACGGCGTCGCCGAATTGAAAGCTTTGAAGCAATTGATCCTTACCGGATCTTCCATTCCGCAAGAGGAGGTTAGGAAATTGAAAGTGCGAAGACCAGAACTTGAAATCGAGCTTTGAAGAAGGCTAGTCGAGGTCCTCGTATTCGACCGTTTCAATACTCAAATCCTTGATATCAGGTTTTTTGTTGGGGTCAGGTTTGTTTCCGCGGCGAATCGAAACCTTGACGTCGTCTTCGACATAGACGCTGTCTTCAAATGGACTGTATTCCTCCGCATGCCGTTGGTAGGTCTGCGTTTGCCGGTCCATGTCCGCCTGCGCACGCTTCATCACGGATTTCATCAATGCGCGCATTACAGCCTTGCCAAAGATTTTCCACAGGAGCCAAAACCCCATGTAAATACTCAGCAGGATCAACACAAACTTCAGCAGGACCATAGGCGAATCGCGTCAGTGAACCGGCAAGTTCTGACGACTCAGAACTTGTTGATAGTAATTTTCATACAAAGGAACGACTTTTTCGATGTCAAATCCAGAGGCATGCACAATCGATTGCTCCGAAAATTCCTTCCATCGCACGTCATCAGAAAGGATCTCCACCGAACGCGCAGCCATGCTTTCAACATCGCCCACAGCGCAGGCGTAGCCTGTCACGCCATTGATGATCACCTCAGGCAAGCCTCCTGCATCCGATGTGACACATGGAATACCGCAGGCCATGGCCTCCAATGCCGAAAGGCCGAAGCTTTCACTCGCCGATGGCATCAGAAACAAATCGCCGATCGAATACAGCTCCTCCACAGGATTTTGATTGCCCAAAAACACGATGTCGTCGCAAAGATGCAACTCGCGGCAGAGTGCCTCGGCATTGCTGCGTTCAGGCCCGTCTCCCACCATCAACAGTTTGGAGCGTACATTCTGACGCACAATCGCGTAGGTTTTGATGACATCCTCGACACGCTTGACCTTGCGGAAGTTGCTCGTGTGGATGATCAATTTTTCATTGTTGGGTGCCACCAATCTCCGGAAATGCTCCTTGTCTTGCCGTTGGAAACGGTTGGTATCCACGAAGTTGGGGATGACATTGATTTCGTTTTTGATCGGAAAAGCCTCCAAGGTCGCTTGACGCAAATAGTCGGAAACGGCCGTGACACCGTCGCTTTGATTGATCGAATAGGCGACCACCGGTTCGAAGCTCTTCTCCTTGCCCACCAGCGTGATGTCCGTCCCGTGCAAGGTCGTGATCACGGGTACGTAGCGGCCCATGCCTGCGAGGATGTTGCGCGCCATCACCGCGGCACTTGCATGCGGGATCGCGTAATGCACGTGAAACAGGTCGATGTTCTGGTAACGTCCGACATCAACCATCGTGCTCGTCAAGGCTGATTCGTAGGGCGGATATTCAAACAACGGATAATCGGAAAGGCGAACTTCATGAAACAGAACGTTTTGCACGAAATGTCCCAATCGAATCGGTCTGCTGTAGGTGATAAAGTGAATGTTGTGCCCCCTGGCAGCCAAGGACTTGCCGAGTTCTGTAGCCAAAACGCCGCTTCCGCCGTAGGTAGGATAACAAACAATGCCAATATTCATGTGGGCTATTCCATCAACCGCCCTGACAGCGCGTCAAGCGGTAAATTCTGAAACATCCGGCATTGAAAATTGTTTCGGATTCCTTCGAAATGCCCTCAGCCGTTGAGCTTGAACCGCCTTTTCAGCCCTTCGTAGAGCATGACATTCAGCAACATCAAATCCAACCCGTAAAAGAAATCTTCCATCGGAATGGTGATGAACCGCATGCCCATGTTTTCGGCATCGTTGTACCAGACGATCGGTTCAGCAGTGATGGCACCGGTGAGGATACCGTTGACGATGACAAAGGGGATCAAACTCACCAAATAGGCCAAGAAAAAATCGTCCCATCCATGGGGATCGCAGCACCCAAACATTGAGAATCAACAATACAATCATCACAATCACAGCGGATTGCGTGTAGAGCCGGCCAGGAAACAGGAACAGCAACAAGGCACCCAACAAGATCAGCACCATTGCGATCGAGGTCGAGGCCCCACCGAGTACATCCTTTCGGATGAAGAGATTCAGCACCTCGTAGATAAACACGCAAGCGTAGGGAATGGTGATGAAAAACAGCCATTCCTCGAGCGGAAGGTTAATGATGTTGATCCCGACGAGGTATTCCGGTGTGAATCCCCAGACGCCCCAATGGGTGAAAACGGCATCCCAGGTGATGAACAGCACCATGGTCAATCCGATGGCGGGAAAAAGCGCCTTCCATTTGCGCCAATAGGCAATACGCGGCTCGAAGCTGCGTGCCATTGGCCCGGCAAGCGTCAACAGGTTGATGAGCAAGTAACTGAACATCAGCGTGTGGCAGGGGTTTGTTGCTTGGCGGCACGCGCCTCACGGTAGTAATGGAAAGGTACGATCAGCATCCCGAAGCATTCGCCCTCTTCCTTGCCAAGATGTTTGTGGTGCATTTTATGTGCCCTGCGAATGGCCCGCAAATAGACATTGTCGGAGTTGCGGAAGAGCTTGAAGCGCTGATGAATGAAGATTTCATGCACGAGGAAATAGGCCAATCCGTACAGCGCGATGCCTGCCCCGATCCATACGCGGATGTCGTTGTCGGCCATCATGCCCGTCATGATCAACAGCCAACTCGGAACTGCAAAAATCAGAAAAAAGGAGTCATTCTTTTCGAAAAACCCCGGCTCCTTTTGGTGGTGGTCCTTGTGGAGGTACCATCCGAGGCCGTGCATGACGTATTTGTGGGTGAACCAAGCCATGAATTCCATGAAGAAAAACGTGGCAATGACAGTTGCGATGTTGAGCACGATATTCATATCAGAGCATCAAGTTGAGAATTCCAAAAAAGAGAACCTGCAGCGCCAACACCGGCGCCGCCAACGGATTGCGCTTGTCAAAGCGCAGGTATTGAAACAGGAGCAGCAATGCAAATGAAACCAAGAACCATGCGATATAGTTCTGCATCGGAACGACTCCCCCCGGCCATTGCCAGAAATCGAAGGCCATTGCGATGGGTTCGATCAGGACGTCGAGCGCGGTCATCGCCGCTGCCGCCAAGGCGGCTTGCAAGACCTTTGGCAGGCGCAAACGCGCCGTGAGCGCGCCCGTCGTATACGTGAGCAGCAGCCAATTCAGCCCGATCACGAGCGGAACAGCCCACAATTTTGCCCCCAACGTCGCCCCGTAGGCATATTCGCCGAAGATCAGACCCGTCTGCACGCCCACCACCTCGACCAAAAAACCCACAATTGCTGCCGTGACAACCGCCGAAACCGCCCAACGGTTCCATTCCAGATGATTCGCCAACAACAACCCTGCTGAAATGACCAACGTCAACGGCGTCGCCGCCAAAAACCATTCGCGGCTGCTGCTTCCCAAACCGACAATGCCCACCACGTAGAGGATCACCAAAATGGCGATCGAAAAATGGGGGCGATAGGTCAGCAACAGGGCTTTCATGCGGCATCTACAAGTGAAGCGACAATTTTGGCACTCAAGAGACACAAAGGTATGCCACCGCCGGGGTGGACGCTTCCGCCACAAAAGTACAGTCCGCTGATTTTGCGGCTGAAATTGGCATGACGAAAAAAGGCGCTCATTTGGCTGTTGGAGCTCGCCCCGTAGAGCGAACCTTGGTAAGAACTTGTCTTGGATTCAATCGATCGTGGATCCAAAATGGCCTCGCAACGGATCATCGACCGAATGTCCTTATCCAAAATGCGACTCAACTTGTCCAAGACGCGTTCGCGGATTTGCGGAATGTGCACGTCCCAATCCTGCCCCTTGTTCCCCGGCACATTGACCATCACAAACCAATTTTCTTGTCCTTCAGGCGCATCCCTTTCCTCCATTTTGGAGCTGATATGCACATATACCGTTGGATCAGCCGCCAAGTCGCCGCCGTCAAAAATGCCCTTGAACTCGGCTGCGTAATCTTGGCTGAAGAAAATGTTGTGCAAGTCCAATTGATCAAACTGTTCCCGGATTCCCCAGTAGAAAATGAGGGCGCTGCTGCTCCGTTCATGGTTGAGTACCTTTTCAGGGGCTTTTTGGTCCGGAAGCAGTTTGCGATAGGTCGGCACGATGTCCATGTTGCTGACCACAAGATCGGCCTCAAGCCTCTTTGATTCAACCATCACACCCATTGCGCGACCGCCTTCCACGATGATGCGCTCGACTTTTTTGCCGAATTCAAATTGTACACCAAGTTCCTTGGCCAATCTCACCAGACTATTGGTAATCTCAACCATCCCGCCCATGGGAAAACAGGCCCCGATGCCATGTTCCAAATGCGGAATCAGGTTTAAAACGCCCGGTGCCCGGTAAGGATTGGAACCATTGTATGTGGCGAATCGATCAAACAATTGGACCAACCTGGGCTCGGAAAGTGCCTTCTGATTGGCTTCATGCATGGTTTTGCCCAGGTCGAGGCTGCGGACATTGAGCATCGCTTTCAGGACATCTTTCTGAAAATAGCTCCGGATTTTGTGCAGCGACCGTTCAAGGAAAATGCCCTTGGTGAGGTTGTATTTGCGTGCGGCGTCTTGAAGGTGGATCAAAAGGCGATTCGAAGGTATGCCGAGCTTAGCTTCGACTTCCAAGGCAAACTTTTGCGGATCAGCCCAAGCGTTCAGCACAGTTCCATCCTCGTAGAAGTACCTGCAACCCAAATCCAACTTGACGTGCCGAAAATAATACTCCGACTTGCGGCCCGAGAGTTCAAACAATTCATCGACCAATTCAGGCAATGTAAACAGGGACGGGCCAGCATCGAATCGGAAATCACCCAGCACAAATTCGCTGAGTTTGCCACCGGGATAGGAATTGGCTTCCAAAACAGTAACTTTCAGGCCTTTCAGGGCCAGCCTGATAGATACTGCGATGCCTGCAATGCCAGCGCCGATGACGATTGCTTGTCTCATCAGCGGTTAGTGGATGTAGGAGATTTGTGGTTGGCGGCGCAAGCCACCCGAGGCTTTGAAGCGCTTGACTTGATCCAAACACAGCCTGAACCAGACGGTAAACGCCTCAGGATCGGCTTGCATTTCCTTTTCCAAGGATTCCATCGAGACAAACCGCCATTCGGCAACTTCTTCCGGATCAACGACTGGAGTTCCATCAAAGCTTCCGATAAAAACGTGATCGAGCTCATGTTCGGTCAATTCGCCGACCTTTTGAAGGTAGAGGAAGGAAAATGCTTTCATCAAGGTGCATTCGAATCCCATTTCCTCTTTCAATCGGCGTTTTGCAGCTGCGAGGTTACCTTCGCCCGGACGCGGATGACTGCAACAAGTATTTGTCCAGAGGCCACCGCTGTGGTATTTATGATCTGCGCGCCGTTGCAAAAGCAATTCGCCAGCGGCATTGTAGACAAACACAGAAAATGCACGGTGAAGACTCCCTTTGATATGGGCCTCCTGCTTTTCCATGACCCCAATCTCATTGTCTTGGGTATCCACCAATATCACTTGCTCTGCATTCATAATGGATATACGCATCGAATTTAGAGAATATTGAATTGATGGCGGAAATAAGACCCGACAAACAGGGCGTACTTCTTTTTGTTGGGGATGCGCACGCGCTCCTGCAAAACGCGGTGATGCGGCAAGGATTTAATCTTGCGAAACAGGCGCTGATAGTAGACGTAGGCCATATAAACCCCAAATCGGGCATCCTTGGGCAACATTTTGATGCCGACGAGACCGTCTTGGAAGTCTTTTTCGATGTCCTTTTCTATTTCGAGTTTGGTTGTGGAATCAAATTGCTCCACATTCAATCCGGGAAAATAGGCGCGACCCAAGGTTTGATAATCCGCTTGGAGGTCCCGCAAAAAGTTGATCTTTTGAAAAGCACTCCCGAGACGCTTGGCGTAGTACTCAAGTGCGTTGTAGCGATCACGATCCCCTTCGACAAAGACATAGAGGCACATCAATCCGACCACTTCTGCCGAACCCAAAATATACTTTTCAAAGTTGGATTGGTCATATTCGTGCTCAGTGAGGTCCATTTCCATGCTATCGAGAAAGGTGTCGATCAAATGCATCGGGATTTTGAACCGATTCACGACAGCCTGAAAGGAATTGAGGATCGGATTCAGACTGATACCGTCCGCAATTGCTTCGTACGTGTCCGCACGAAATTTTGCCAGCAACTTAGCCTTGTCAAAATCATGGAAGGTATCCACGATCTCATCCGCAAAGCGCACAAAGCCATAAACGCCGTAGATCGGATCGCGGAAACGCTGACCCAAAAACCGAATTCCAAGGGCAAAGGAGGTGCTATAAGCCTTGGTGGTGAGCTTGCTCGAACTGAAGGAAACGCTGTCAAACAGTGCCTTGTTGTTCATATTCAACTAATTTTGAATTCTTTTTCAATTTCCCTGGCAACGACATGGCCAGAGATTAAAGAGGGAGGAACGCCAGGACCAGGCACGGTCAATTGGCCCGTGTAGAAGAGGTTTCCTACCTTTTTGGATTTGATGGAAGGCTTGAGAATGGCAGTTTGACGCAGCGTATTGGCCAAGCCGTAGGCATTCCCGCGAAAGGCATGGTAATCTTGCTCAAAGTCGCGGTGGGCGTAGCTGCGCTTGTAGATCACATGTGGCCGGATCGCCTGCCCTGTGAGTTTTTCAAGCCGCTCCATGACCAAATTGTAATAGCGTTCACGGATTTCATCGTTGTCGTCACTCATTCCGGGAGCCAAAGGAATCAAGACGAACAGGTTTTCCTTGCCTTCCGGAGCGACGGATGGATCCGTCATCGAAGGCGCACAGACATAAAAAAGCGGATTGGTCGGCCATTTCGGATCGTCGTAGATCTCTTTGGCATGCTGCTCGAAGTCGGTGTCAAAAAAGAGGTTGTGGTGCTGCAAATTGGTCAATCGCTTGTCCACACCCAGATAAAACAATAGGCAACCGGGGGCCATGACGCGGCTGTCCCAGTATTCCTTTTTGTAGCTCTGGAATTCGGGAGCCAACAAATCGTGCTCAATGTGGTGGTAATCAGCACCTCCGACCACGATGTCTGCCTCTAGGCTACGGCCTTCGAGTTGGATGCGGCGGGCCATGCCATTGCGCACCTCAATGCTTTTCACCTCCGAATTCAATTCAATTTGGACCCCGAGCGACTTGGCCACATCCACCATGCCTTCGACGATTTTGTACATTCCGCCCATCGGGTACCAAGTGCCCAGTGAGATGTCGGCATAGTTCATGAGGCTGTACAGCGCGGGGGTCTGCGATGGTTTTGCGCCCAGAAACAGCACAGGAAACTCCAGCAGACTGATCAAACGTTCATCGCGAAAATATTTGCGGACATGGCGGGAAAAAGAACGGAACAATTGCAGGCGAATCGCGCCTTTGATCACCCGCCAGTCCGCAAACTCCCACAATGAACGTCCTGGTCGATAGACCAGATCTCTAATTCCTACTTCGTATTTATAGGCAGCTTCGACCAAAAATGCCTTTAGCTTGTCGGCACTGCCTTTTTCGATAGATTCAAACAACGCATACATGCCTTCCATACTCGCCGGCAGATCGACCTTGTTGTCCGGACCAAACCAGACACGATAAGAAGGATCCAAGCGCACCAATTCGTAGTAATCGCTCGTCGACTTCCCGAATTGCTCGAAAAACTTGTCAAAGACATCGGGCATCCAATACCAGCTGGGCCCCATGTCAAACACAAATCCGTCTTGCGTAAAAGTGCGCGCCCTCCCTCCTGCTTGCTCATTTTTTTCAAGGATACGCACATCATACCCTTTCTGAGCCAGATTCGAGGCTGCTGAGAGCCCGGCAAATCCGGACCCGATGACGACGACTTTTTTACCCATTTTCATTGTGTTGCTCTTATGACCACTGAAAAGCTAATTTTGTTTAACGATTATTTGAATTAATTAAACAATACTGACCAAATACGCCATAATTCATTGAATTTCAATTATATAATTTCAAGCCAGAATTGCATATTTCATTGGAATGCGGAATGTACCTGCCGGAGGTTCACCTGCTAAACCAGCGGATATAAAATGAAAACGGCTGGATCGAATAGATCCAGCCGTTTCAATCAAACCTATTTTCGCAGAAACCTAGTGGTTTACTTTGTTGATTTCGATGCCGAGTGTGTTGTATTCAAACCAAGTTCCGACCGCTTTTCCTGCCTCGTAGCGGCCTTCAAACTCTTTTGCACCGTTTTTGTGGTAAGAAGTCCACAGGCCTTGTTTGACGGCCTCGCCTTTCACTATCGTGTATTTTCCTTCCGATTTGACTTGTCCAGATCGGTAGTACTCCTTCCAAAGGTCAAAGGGAGCACCTTCCTTATAAATTCCCTCGCGCATTACCTGGCCGTTGTCATGGTAAAATTTCCATTCGCCAACCTTTTTCCCATTTTGGACATTTCCTTGATACTTTTTTTGACCATTCTCAAAGTAATCAGCGGTCGGCGTTTGGGCTACCGAAACCGAACAAGAGACCAAAATCAGGAATAACGCTGCGATTAATGTTTTCATACCTCAAATTACGGATGAAAGCAGCAAGCGTTGGCGGTCGTAATCCACAATCGCGGCGGAAACGGCCCAAATTGACGACAATCGGCTTAGCGCAGCACTGTCACTGGGCACCCCATTTTTTGACAATTTCGGCGTAATCCTTTTCGAGGTCTGTTGCTGTGACGTTTTTGGAGCGGATGATTCCCTTGGCGTCCAACAAAAAGGAGACCGGGATGCTTTGAACCTTGAACTGTGCGATTTCTGGCGAACTCCAGCTCGCGTTGCCGAGCATTTGGCCTTTCCAATCCAAGCCATTTTCCTTCACTGCTTTCAACCAAGGCTCCTTGATATCGTCAATCGAAAAAGTCAGGATTTCGATGGGCACTTCCGGATGGGCATGGCGCCATTCTCCAAGGCGTTTGGCTTCCATCTGACCCAGACCACAAAAAGAGGCCCATATATAAAGGTATGTGACCTTGCCTCTGCTGTCGGAAAGTGAAACCGAATCCCCGCTGATGTCGGCAGCGATAAAATCCGTCGCCTCATATCGAATGAAATCCACGCCCATTTTTTCGATTTCATGGTCGATATGGTTCAAGAACGGCGACTTTTCACCTGCTGATTTCCGGCGCTCCAAAAACTGCTGCAAATAATAGAAATCACCTTGTGGATTCAAGGTCGAGGCCGCGTACCAAGCCGAACCCGCGTGCGGGACCGTGTCTGCATACGCACGCACAAATTCGCGGTAGCCATGCAACGCCAGATCAGAAGTCGATTCCTGTATCACCCAACGCTCACGATCATTTGCTTGGTTCATGTTTTGAAGCTTCCGGTATTCACGGCTGTACTCGGATCTTAGCCGGTTCCGCACGTTGGAAAATGCTTGCAAGGAGGCCGTTCTTGCACTTCCCAGCACTTTGCCATTCGCAAGTTGACCGGAATTGGCTGTGACGGTGAGGTGGTCGTTCATCGGCACGAGCATCATGCTTTGATTGTTGGAAAGGCGCAGTGTGAAAATCTGGTTGGAATCTGCTGGATGCCGCAATGAGAATTTCCCTTCTGAATCTGTTTTCGTCGAATCCACTGTTTGAAAGCCGGTTGGGCCAACAAGGTCAAGAAAAACTGCACCTTCTGGGTATTCTGCAATCGTACCTTCGATTTCGAATTCGGACTCGCTTTTGGGTTGATTGCAGGAAAAAAGCAGCAAAATGGAGAGTAAAGCACCAATGGAAACTGTCTTTTTCATGCGTTGATCAATCGAATTGACGTCAAAAATAAGAGAATTCCTGAATCAGGGGAGATTCAATTTCTTGGGAACGATTCTCAGCCTGCGGATTTATCCGAGGAGCCCATACCGCGAAGCCAGTTGCACCGCTTCCATACTGTTCCCTGCATCGAGTTTCTCTAAAATCCGTTGACGGTGGGTGTTGACAGTATGGACGGAAATGGAAAGCAAATCTGAAATTTCCTTACTGAGATGGCCTTGCTGAATGAGGGACAGCACTTCCCGCTCGCGAGAAGTAAGTTTTGCCTTTTCTGTTCCGCTTTGACCTTGGGCTTTTGGAATTTCAGCAACTTGACCCGTTCTGTAATTGACGAGCGTGCTTTGGACCCCAAGGTCGCTGCCTTGGCGCGGCGAAATGTCGAGAACACTCAGCGTAAGCCAAACATTGCCCTGCGCATCCAATTCCAGCGGTTGGTGCTGCTCCACAATGCGGATATAGTTTGCTTCATGACTCAGAATTCTGTATTCTGTAATCGCCTTAAAATCATTTCGATCTGCGATTGGAAGCGCAAAGAAAAACTCTAGCGTAGAGATTCCGCGGGCGATGAGCACGGGATAATCCTCGGGATGAATCCTTGAATCGAAATATTCTGTGCCCTCGTTTTGGATTCTGTCGTGGTCATACCCAAAAAGCGATTCGAAGTTGTAAGAGGCAAACACATGCTCCCGACGGTTCATGTCAAAAACCGATACACCGCTGTTTTTGATAGCTGCAAGCTGCTCCAACATCGGCCGCGCGCTCTCCAGCTTGGCATAATCCAAGCCGGCTGGATCGAGCTGCTGTCGCTCCAACAATTCAAAATAGCGCATTTGCAATGCTTGCAACTCTGACATGCCCCAAAGATACTGATTGATCAGTATTGCCGGGCAAACAAGGCTTGGACTGATTTGCCTTAGGATTCAAAAACGCGAAATCCAAGGTAAAATCAATGAAAAAACAGCAACGGATTCACCCCGAATATCCAAAACGCATGCTGCGTATGACCATGCTGATCACGGGACTAACCCTCTTGGGGTTTCGTGCAGCGGGCCAAGGCATTCCGCCGTTTGCAGATCTGCATTGCCATTCATTTCTGAAGCCATTCTACTCCGGATGGGGCAATCCTTGGGAATTTCATGAACATGAATGCCCAACGACTTCCTACGACATGGTCCTGGAAAAAGCAGGTTCGGTTCCGAAATTCACCCAAAGCAACTTCGAATCCATGCTCCTCGGCAATGTCAAAGTGGCCTACCTTTCCTTGACGCCGCTGGAATACGAGATGCGCCATCCAAAGATCTTCCGTGACCTTGAAAAATTGCGCAACAGCTACGCCTGCATGGCAGGCATCACACCCAATTGGGAATTTTTCCTTGACAAAAAGGTCGATTATTGGCAGGAATTGATGGCCAATATGCAACAACTCATCCGCGGCAACCGACAACCATTCGTAGCCGGGAAAGACACCCTTTTTTACGAAGTCGTTGGTTCAGGAAGTCAATTGCAGCGCGTTTTGGGGCAAAAGAATCGGCTGGCGGTCATCTTGAGCATCGAAGGGGCCCATTGCCTCGGTCAAGGCCCGCTGACGCCCGAATTGCTCGCTTCGGCAGACTATCAGGAAGAAATTCTAGAGCATGTCGACGTACTCAAAGGCATTCGACCAATGAATGCGGAGGGCGAAATGCTGCCGTTCCCGGTTTGTGTGATGACCCTGAACCATTTTATGTGGAATGGATTGAGCGGGCACGCCAAAACGTTCGGGCAGGTGGAGGGCTATTTGCTCGATCAAACGGAAGGAATGAATACAGGAGTGACGCCCTTGGGCGAAAAGGTGATCCGGCGGCTGCTCGACAAGGACCAAGGTCGTCGCATTCTCATCGATGTCAAGCACATGGGAGTCGAATCCCGGAGATGGTACTATCGACATCTGGCGGAGCGCCGTTTGAATGGCGACACGATACCCGTGGTTGCGACGCATTGCGGCATCGCCGGCAATAGCTGGTGGACCATTGCGACTGCGCGTAACGGCAACGACCAAAACAAGGTGAGTTGGCTGCATCAGGCGCCGATTGCAATGTTTGATGAAGATGTGCACGAAATTTTCGCAACGCATGGCATCCTTGGGCTGATGCTCGACAAGTACCGCTGCGGCGGCGCACTTGGCAATGCCCTCGTCGATGAAACGCGGGAAGGTTCCATTCAACGCCGCAAAGCCTATATCCACCTTCTCGTAGCCAATATGCTGGAGGTGGTGGATGTCATCAAATGCAAGGAGGCTTGGGACATCATCGCACTAGGCAGCGATTTTGACGGGATGATCAATGCCATGGAACCGTATGACCAAGCGATCAAATTGCCCACGCTGCGCGACGACTTGATCGCCTATTTCGAGGCTCCCGAGGATATTTTTGACCTTTTTCCCAAGCGGAAGGTTCAGCGTTATATGTTTGGGCTCAGCGCCGAGGAGATTGTCAACAAAGTCATGGGCGGCAATTTGCTGGTCTTCACCAAACGTATGCTGGACCAAGAAATTGCATCTGGACAAGCGGCGGAAGGGAAAAGTGAAAAGTGAAAAGCTAAAAGTGAAAAGTTGTGATTCTTGCTTTGCGGAATGCGATGGGAATCGTGCGGTCCATTCCGTTTGATGGGAGTCCAATTTGTCGACAAGGCTCCATGAGATGACGTTAAATTCCTTTGCGATGATTTTGCATGTGGCTTTTCCAATTCGGTAGCGTTATTTTGCAGGTATGAGCACATTGATCACGCCGTCGGAAGCCTTGGCATCGACCCTCGCCGGGGTGCAGCCGTTGGGTACCGAAAAAATGGACTTGCAAAATGCCTTGGGCCGTGTTTTAGCTGCCGATGTTTTGGCACCGATCGACCATCCGATTTTTGATCAGACTGCGGTGGATGGCTATGCTTTCCGATTCGCGGATTGGGAAATGGGCAATCCTTTGTTGGTTTCGGATCACATTCGTGCGGGAGATGCTGGCGAACGGGTTTTGGGGCCGCGTGAATGTAGCAGGATTTTTACTGGCGCCCCGCTGCCTCCGGGCGCGGATACCACTGTGATGCAGGAACTTACAGATCGCGAGGGGAATCTCCTGCAGATTCGTGACGCAGGCTTACGGTTGGGTGGGAATGTGCGTCGTGCGGGCGAGCAAATCCGTGCAGACGCGCTTGCACTTTCGCAGGGACAGCGCCTGAACGCAGGAGGAATCGGCTTTTTGGCATCGTTGGGAATAAAATATGTGGAGGTATTCCAGCGCCCGAGGGTCCACATCATAGTCACCGGCGACGAATTTGCCAAGACAGAAGCGGAGTTTCAGCGCGGCAAAATCTACGAATCGAATGGGCAGATGCTCAAGGCTGCTTTGCAAAGCCGGGGCATCTCCGCCGAATTCACTCTCTGCAAAGACGATCCAGCAGTTATGGCCGAAATGGTCAAGCTCAAGTCGTCGGAATGCGATCTGCTGATCCTCACCGGAGGCGTTTCTGTCGGGGATTTTGACTTCAGCCGCGGCGCTTTGGAGGCGAATGCATTCGAAGTCATTTACCATCAAGTCGCCCAAAAACCCGGCAAGCCCTTGCTTTACTGCGCTCGAACTCAACAGCGGGCATTTGGACTTCCGGGAAATCCAAGGGCTGTGCTGATGTGCTACCACCTCTATGTTTGGCCACTTTTGGACCTGTTGGAAGGGCAAAAGAGGACGGGATTGCCTTCGCTGGAATTGCCGTTGGCAACCCCCTACCGCCGCAAACCCGATGGCAAAGTTCATTTCGTCACGGGCAAACTCACGACGCAAGGACTCCAAATCGAAGGCGGGCAGCAATCGCATATGCTTCAGAGCTTCGCAGAAGCCAATTTGATCGTAGAACTGCCGGCCGGCCCCGAATCGTTTGCCGCAGGAGATGTCGTGAAATGCTATTGGCTTCCGCAGGTCTGATTCGGAATTACTGCGCAGGCCCAACTTATCCACATTTGCCTTTTCCCGATACCAAGGTCAAACCCAAAAAAGGTAGATTCGCGCTTATTGTGTTTGAATCAAAAACCGATACACTATGCAAGGAGAAAAAATAAGCATCCAAAATGGGGTGCTGCAGGTTCCCGACCAACCGATCATTCCATTTATCGAAGGTGACGGCACGGGTCCCGATATCTGGGCAGCTTCTGTCCGCGTGCTCGACGCCGCCGTCGAAATCGCCTATGGTGGCAAGCGTAAGATTCATTGGAAGGAAGTTTTGGCAGGTCAAAAGGCTTTCGATACAACCGGAAGCTGGTTGCCTGAGCAAACAATGGCTGATTTCCGCGAGTATCTCGTGGGCATCAAAGGTCCATTGACCACTCCGGTTGGCGGCGGCATCCGTTCGCTGAACGTGGCTTTGCGTCAAGAGCTTGACCTCTATGTCTGCTTGCGCCCTGTGGAGTATTTCACTGGTACGCCAAGCCCGGTCAAGGAGCCTGAGAAGGTGAATATGGTGATCTTCCGCGAAAACTCCGAAGACATCTATGCCGGTATCGAATTCAAGGAAGGCAGCGACGACGCCAAGAAGTTCTTGGAATTGCTCAAGGAGCATTTTGGCGCACGTTTCAGCAAGATCCGTTTCCCTGAAACGAGCGGCATCGGCATCAAGCCTGCCTCCAAAGAAGGAACGCGCCGCCTGTTCAAGGCTGCGATGGACTACGCCATTCGCCACAAGCGGAAAAACGTGACGATCGTGCACAAAGGCAACATCATGAAATTCACCGAAGGTGCATTCATGGAGTGGTCCTATGAAATGGCCCGCGAAGATTACGGCGGCACCTTGATCGACGGTGGTCCTTGGACCAAAGTGGTCACCAAAGACGGCCACGAAATCGTGGTGAAAGACGTGATTGCCGATGCATTTTTGCAGCAGATCCTGCTGCGTCCGGCCGAATATGACGTCATTGCCTGCATGAACCTCAACGGGGACTACATCAGCGACGCACTTGCAGCCCAAATCGGCGGCATCGGCATCGCTCCTGGCGCCAACATCAACTACGTCAATGGCGCGGCGATTTTCGAAGCGACCCACGGTACCGCTCCAAAATACGCTGGTCTTGACAAGGTGAATCCCGGTTCGGTGATCCTTTCGGGCGCCATGATGCTGGAATATCTGGGTTGGATCGAAGCCAAAAACCTGATCCACAGCGGACTCGCCAAGGCGATTTCGTCCAAGCGTGTCACCTACGACTTCGAACGTTTGATGGAAGGCGCGACCTTGCTCAAGTGTTCGGAATTTGGTGACGAGATCATCAAGAATATGAAGTAAGCCTGTTTTGAGGCAATTTGATGGCAGCCAGAAAGGGGATTTTTCCTTTTTCTGGCTGTTTTTTATCGAGAAACTTTGTTTCGTTTATTTCGTTAGTAACAATAAATTTTACATTAACAAAGTTAACCAAACGGGACATACAAAACCCACAGATCCAAAAAATTGGCGCGAGATCGCTTTCTAGATTACCAAGGCCACCCAACGACAACTTCCAACACAAGGCATCATCGCTGGGATCTTCGATTGAGGAGACAGGAGACTTTGAACTTGCTAAGGCGACATTGGAGATGTTCATGAGCATCCTATCCAATATGGCAGAAGGCAAAACGGTCTCCATTGTTCCATCAGAGTCTGAACTCAGCACACAACAGGCCGCCGATATGCTGAATGTCTCCCGTCCCCATTTGGTGAAGCTGATCGAGAGGTCATTGGCCAAGGATTCCCTTCAAGAAAGTGGGCAATCCATCACAAGCTGCAGCTAAAGGCCTTGTGGCCAATCGAAAAATGCTGGGTTCAACGTTCAAGAAAGCTTCAATTTCTCGCCAATCAAGCCCAGGTTGGGCCTGGGCTTCGAACGAATCCATGAACTAAATCTGGTGATACTCCTGGAGCTATTTACCAGCCAGCACCCTGACTAAGAGGTGTAATGTTTGACAAAATGCAGGTTTACTTTCTGGAGGACAAACAAAAGATAACTTGCTAAAAATTCAGGAATAATTCCGTTTTTCAATTAAACCGAGAATAGTTAATGAATCAAGGCTCATACTCCAAATTGATGAACTTTTGGGGCAAGAAAAGATGGAGCTAATTGGATAGAGAGTTTGCCCAGCTTCTAGACCTTTCTGAGATGAACCCTTATCCGCTGCAATAGCGACCTGTTACGCAACGGGACAAGGCTTCTAAAAGCAGAGAAAGTTTATGGCTTATCTCGAATTCATGGGCCAGATGGCTCAATGGCATCCTCTGAAACCATCATCAGAACATTCGAATTGACACCATTGGTAGAGCTCATCAAACCGACTTAAGAAATCGGGTAGAAAGGGAAGTCCTGATTTACTGGAAAACCACGAAATCTGGAGCTTCACATATGTTCAAAAATGGGCAAAAAAAAAGGCAACGCCAGTTTCCTGACAAAGCCTCCGATACAAATATACGAAAACAGCTAGAAAAGAGTGCGATTCCACCCTACCTTTTTCAGATTTTGTTGAAATTCAATCACTTTAGAATTGCCCATCCACAGATGCTGCCCTACCTTGCATTAAAAAAAGTATCGATGAATGCTTTCAATTACCCACGTATTGCACAATTACTGTGGCTACCGATATTCATTTTGGGATTTGCAGCCTCTGATAGTACTTACCTCCACGCCCAACCCATCCGCGTCTACATGGACCTTCAAATCCATACCACGATGCACCAAGCCTACGGCTTCTTTGGCGAAGGGCTTCAGTATATCGACGCAAAAAAACCGCCCAAGGAGAGCTACAAGCATCTGCTCAAAAACGTGAACCATGCCGATTATCTCGAAAACAATTCAGGGGCGCGAATCATTTGCAACGGGGCAATCACCAACGAATGGGTGCGTTCCAAGAAGAAGGCGCGTCGCGTTATTTTGGAGCAAATTGACTATGTAAATGCTTTTGCGGCGGCGCATTCCGACAAATTTGCGGTCGCCAAGTCGCCGCAGGAAGTCCGGGATTTGGTCAATACGACAAACAAGACGGTCATTTTCCATTCCATCGAAGGTGGCAACAAACTGATCAACAGTCCCGAAGACGCCCAATTTTGGGCGGAACAAGGTGTGGCATTCATTACGCTCATTCACTTACGGGATGCCAAATTGGGCGCGGCGGCCGTTGCACCGGAATTCATCACGAAGTTGATCAACCTACGGGCTGCCTTTCGGAGGGAAAAGAAACGCGGACTTACCGAATTGGGCAAAAAGGCGATTGTCTGGCTGGCAAATGCTGGCATCATGACCGACATCACGCATATGTCGGATGGCTCCCGAAAAGACGCGCTGGATGTGATGGAAAAAAATGGCATTCCTCCCCTATCGACCCACGATGGCTTCAAGCCGATTCAAAACCATCCAAGAGCCATTTCCGAATCTGATGTCCTGCGGATTTACCAAAATGGAGGTTTGATTTCGTTGCCCATCAGCGGGTACTCCCTGCTCCCGCACAAAGCTGACAGCAATTATCAGCGGCAAATCGATCAGCTGAAATGCTATTGTCCAGGATCGATTGACACGTACAAATTCACCTACTCGGCACTTCAAAAGTTCATCGAAGGCAATGTTGCCACAATTTCTGAAGGGAAATTTGCCAAATTCGATGGGCTTTCCGAGTCAGAAAAGGAGCAGTTTTCGATCGGATACCAGAGCGATTTTAATGGTTGGTTGAACCACAGCCGGCCAAGATATGGCAAGGATGGCTGCTACGAAACCGAAAAAGACGACAATTACGCCGAACTGGAAATCAAGGGCCTCGCACATCCAGGACTGATGCCGGACTATTGGGAAACCCTCAGAAGTGAAGGTGTAGATTTGGCTCCCATCGAACGCGCATCTGAGCGTTTTTTACAAATTTGGCAGCATTTTCTGGATCAGAAAGGTACCTTCGAATAAACGATTGGACAATGGTCAGCTTGGACAGCGTACGGGAAATCGCATTGGCTTTTGAGGCTGCTGAAGAGGTGCCGCACTTCGAAATCACATCCTTCCGCGTCAAGAAGAAGATTTTTGTGACGATGAATGCGGAAATGAACCATATCACGATTCGGCTATCGGAAGTGGATCAATCTGTTTTTTACGAATACAGTCCCGAGGTCATTTACCCCGTCCCCAACAAATGGGGTAAATACGGTTGGACGCATGTCAATTTATTGCTTGTCGAGGAAGAATTGTTGCGCGAGGTGATTCGTCTGTCTTATTGTATTGCGGCGCCGAAGAAGCTAGGGGACAAATACATGATGGACGTGAATTTGTGATTAGTATGTAATCAGTAGCAGGTTTTCATCATTGGCTTTTGCATCGTCCAAACGAAATTTCATCCATGCAACACATTATCAGCCGATTATTCATTTTCCTCTTGTTTGTCAGCACGGCAAATGCCCAAAGTCTTCCGCCTTCATCCTCCGATTCGACGGAAAGCAATCCATCCTTCGGGGCCAAGATTGGACTTTTTGGCTCCGGGGGAATGTACCGTGGCTTCCGACAAAAGGAATCCATTTGTTTTGATTGCACCCCGCGAGCGTACCAAACAGCAACTGTAACCAATGCTTTGGCAACATTTGGCATGGTGGCAGAGATTGGCAAAGCCCAAAAGCATCTTGGGATACGAGGTGCACTTGGTCTGGCCTACCAACAAATCAAATGGGACTATGAATTGGAATTCCGGCCAAGAGGCCTGCCTTTGCAACAACATACGGTTCATTTGCGGGCGAATCGGCTTTTACTTGATCTGAATTTTAAGCTAAGGTATTCCACGTTGGGCCGACATCCCTTGATTTTGCAAATGGGCTTCTTTGCCAACGGGTTTTTGACGCGTGGATCCAAATCGTATTCGACCTCTCCCAATCGGTCTGCCTTTTTCAGCCAATTGTTAGGGCCACCCATGGGTGTGACTGCGGGCCTCTCCCATCAGCTCAAGGCAAAGGGAATTGTCCTTGAGCCATTTGCAGAGTTGAGATACAGCCTAGCAAAGGTCATGAGGGATCCTGATTTCACTTCTGGAAGTCTGCAAATTGGGTTGATCGCATGGATGCCCAAATGAAATCACCAACCCCGAGAGGAACCCTTCGGCCTCTGGCAAAAGGTGGTAGGCGATGAACGGCTGCAAGCAGAGAGGAAGAAAAGAACCCGAAGGTTCTCAAAATCATTGTTCAGTCCCCCACCCTCTCGGTACACGAAAGGTTCCTCGCGGATTTGGTTGGGCAATAATACGGAAATCGGCAAATCGGAAAGGCGATTTCGTTTCTCTACGCGCAATTCAGCAGTTGCCAAGGCGTTTGAACATAACATTCCAAACACCGATCCGCCAAGCCACGAAATTTCACCTAATTTCGCGGCATGAGTAATGATGTTGCCCAACCCGACCCCAATGAGATGCTGCCCAAGGGTCGCCGAATTTTCCTGCAGTTGGCTATTGGAAGCCTTGGTTTGGCCCTTGTATGCATCATCGAGGAACTGATCACCTGGAATGCACCGCCATTTTTGATCGGGCAAGCCGTGCTTTTTACCATTTTAGGATTGTTTTGGTGGCTCCTTACCAAGGGGCATGCCTTGCGGTGGCTGCTGTTTGGGGTGCTGCTGATTTGTGGGGCCTATACTTTCCTTTTAGGTGGCCTTCATATGAAAGATCTTCAAACCGAGGCTGTTGATCCAATTTGTTATTGGTTGGTCGGCGGCGGAATCGCCTTCCTCGGAATGGGAGGATATTCTGCCTACAGTGAAGAATTGGATTCCTATTTCCGCTGGCTTGTGCAGCAACGTGCTGACAAAAATGGAGAGCCAACCGAATCCTGAAATACGAAAGGACCTCACTGAAGCAAGAAAAAATATCCTGCAAATGCAAAAACGGGCGGCACCATTACAGTACCGCCCGTTTCTATTTTCAAAGTTTCCGCTTACTGAAGCGAAACTTTTTTGATGATCGACTTACCGTCAGCTTCGACACGCAGGTAATAAACACCTGCTGCTTGTGAGGAAAGATCAAAGGCAAGCTTGCCATTGTTGAATCCTGTCAAGTTGCGTGAAGCGACCTGCTGACCGATGGAATTGAACACAGCCAATTTCACATCCGTTGCGTTGGGCAGGTTCACGTTCACCGAGAACATACCATTGTTAGGGTTCGGGAAGACCGACACTGCATTGGAAGGCAGTGCATTGGCTACCGCAACAGCACCGACTTGGATATTGATATTGTCCAAGTAGAGGTTGTTTTCGTAGTCGGTGATGTTCACGAACTTCACGATCACGTTGGAGTTACCGACAAACTGACCCAAGCTCACGGATTCGTTTCTCCACTGATTGGGGCTGCTAGGGGTAAATGCACTTTGCAGATAATAAGGAGTCACCGTGGTGAGTGCTTGATCAAACTTGCGGTAGATTTCCGTCCAAGAAGTTCCGCAGTCAGTCGAAGCATAAAGTGCAAGTGTGTCTGAATATCCCGTCTGCGAGTACAAAACATAGGAAAGGTCAAACGTCACATCTGCACCGGAAACACCTGAGAGATTTACACTCGGAAGCAGGAATTCGTCGACTTCGCCACGTGCGTTGTAGTCATAGTTGTTGACCCAAACAGAACCATTGCCGCCGTTGCCGACATTGGCCTTGTGCTCCCATGTAAAGCTGTTATCAGGGTTGTTGAGTGTCCAACCTGCAGGCGGCCAAGTGGTGCTCGTGAAGTTGTAGGCAAATGGGAGTGCTTGCCCGGAAGTGGCAATCGTAAAGCTGCTCGAGTTGGAGTCATTGTTTACATCACCATCCGTAGCACCATTTGGGTTGGTGGTGTAGATTGTGATCGTGTGGTTGCCCGCGGAAACGGTCTGCACTGGGAGCGTCACGTTCGTTGCAGCCAAGGACGAAAGACTACCGGTCCAAGCTTGGGTGGAGACTGCACCTCCGTCGATTTGCCAGTTGATCGTGACCGATGTCAAGGTGTTCAAGCCAAAGTTCTTCAACGTAAAGGTTGGCGTGATTTGTTCCGTGCAGTACGTTCCTGATGGCGATGAAATAGCCAAAACACCAGCATCATTAGAGGGCAAATTGACAGGAACGCAACCCTGTGAGTTTGCCAATGAAGACCTTGTGCCGGAAAGTGTGGCATTCATCCTTGTCCCTTGACCGTTGGTAAAGAAGTACATACATGCATCCGGGGTATAGTCCATGTAGTTCATGAACATGACGCCTGGGGAGGTTGCTGAACAAGCATCGGTAGCTGGGAAGCTCAAGCAATTGTAGTTTTCGCCAGCTTGGTTCGGGGTATCTGCAACAAAGTCAGTACCATTGCATGCACCGCCATCATCGCCCCAAATGTGGCGAAGGTTGAGCCAGTGTCCCACTTCGTGGGTACAGGTACGGCCTTTATTGTAGGGCGCAGAAACAGTTCCGGTACGGCCGAAAGCATTGTAAAGCACCACCACGCCATCTGTTGCAGCCAATCCGCTACCTGGAAATTGAGCGTAGCCCAACAATTGTTGCCCCAAGTTGCAGACCCAGAGATTCAAATAGGAATCGCGTGGCCAAGCATCGCTCCCACCTTGGCTGGTATATTTCACGGGGTCGCCGTTCATACCAAAAGACGTAACGGTCGTGTTGACACGTACAATGCCCGTCGTGGGAAGACCTTGTGGGTCGCGGCTTGCAAGGCAAAATTGAATGCCCGTATTGGCCACCAATGAAGTCCAAGCACCAGGAACGCTGGTGACGTCGGCATTGGTTCCACTGTAATCTTCATTGAGAACAGCAATCTGAGATTGTACCTGTGTGTCGCTGATGTTCTGTTGCGTCGTACGGTAGACAACGTGTACGACGACAGGAATGTTGATGACGCCACCGGGAGTCCGGAAGTTCTCGCCATTTTCACGCACAAAGCGCTGAATCTCATTCTCCTGCTTTTGCAAGCTCTTCGCAATCGAAGGATCGCTCTGCATTTGTTCATGGAGGTGGTCCATCGTACCGCAGGTACGTTGTGCCACCAAGCCATTCGCTGCCAAGAGCACTACAAACAGTAAAGCATACAATTTTCTCATCCTATTCAAAGCGTTTAAAATCTTGCATAAGATTACAAATTTTCCCCTCCAATCCCTCAAAGGCCCCCAACTAAATCGATAAAAAGGTTATCCACATGGCAATTCTGGCGATTTCAGGCTGATTTTTGTAATTGAATCGAAAAGCATCAGAAGACTTTGATTAGCTTCGTGTATGAAAATTAATGCCTTCGCAGCGCAAGAATCCGGCGCAACCTTACAGCCTTTTTCCTTCGAATCAAACCCGCCGAAGGCAGGCGAAGTACTTGTCAAACTCACGCATTGCGGGATTTGCCACAGCGACCTCCATCTGATTGACAATGATTGGCGGGCAAGTAAATATCCACTTGTCCCCGGCCATGAGGCGATCGGCACCGTGATTGAATTGGGTGAACAAGTACCTTGGCTCCAATTGGGACAAACGGTTGGAATCGGCTGGCAAGCAGGCAGTTGTGGATATTGCGAATGGTGCGTCCAAGGACAGGAACAATTGTGCAGCAAGAATGTCGCAACTTGCAATGGCCGTTATGGAGGCTTTGCCGACCATTTACTTGTTGATGCACGTTTTGCATTCCCTATTCCGGCTGCGCTTGCGCCAGAAAATGCTGCGCCACTGCTCTGCGGTGGCATCACCGTTTATTCACCGCTCCGTAACTACGACGTGCGCCATTGGCACAAGGTCGCAGTCGTCGGCATCGGCGGACTCGGACACCTTGCGATTCAGTTTGCCTCCGCCATGGGCTGCGAAGTCTGGGCACTCTCCCACTCAGCCAACAAAGAAAATGAAGCGAAGACCTTGGGAGCGCATCATTTTGTCGCAACCTCGGACCCCAACAGCCTGAAAGCGTTGCGCGGGAGCTTAGACTTCATCTTGGTGACAGCCACCGCAGACCTCGACTGGAAACCGTATGTCGCTGCCCTTCGCCCCAACGGACGCATCTGCTTCGTGACCGGTCATGCCACCCAATTGGACGTTCCCGCTAGCGCGTTGCTCGCCAACAAAGGCATCCTCGGAAGCCAAATCGGTGGCCGCGCCCTCATGCAAGAAATGCTCGAATTCGCCGCAAGGAAAGGAATCGTTGCCAAGACCGAAGTCATGCCCCTCGCCAATGTCAATGCTGCCCTGGACAAAGTCCGCGACGGAAGCGTAAGGTACCGGATGGTGCTGAGAATGGGGAATTGACAATTAAGTATGCTAGGTTCGCAGTTAGCAGTTTGCAGTTAGCAGTTTTGAATGTCGCGTTTGGCGCCACTCTCGCTGCTCACTGCTACTTTCTAACTGCTAACTGCCCAGACTTAACGCTGCTTCATCAGCACATCCAAGTACTGCTCCAGCTGATCCTTGAGGGCCGTCAAGTCGGCATCTTGGGCGCCGGGGAATACCTTTTTGAGGGATGCCAATCCGTCTTGCAGCGCGACTTTTGCGCCTGCTTGGTCACCGCTGTGGAACTTGTCGCTCATCGCCTTGAGGCTGGCATTCATCACCGCGACGGCATACATTTTCTTCTCCTGCTGCTCCATCAACAGTTCCATTTCGCCGCTGCCTTCACTCCATTTCAAGGGTGATTCCACAACCTGCTCCACGACCTTGTTGGTGCGCAAATCGGTGTATTTCAGCTTGATGGTCACCGGCTCATTCTGTGCACTCGGCATCGGATTGAGCACTTTGAAGCGAATGAATGCCAATTGATTCAACCCGGCATACATGTTTTTGAGCTTGATTTTGAGGCGATTGGGGCCCTTTTCCGTAATCGGGAAGCCGAGGAGCTGCTTGTACTCCAAATGCTTGTTGAAGAGCACTTCGACTTCCAAGTTCTTTGCAACCGGGTACAGCACCGCGCTCAGCTGCTCCACGAATACGTCACGCATGCCGCGGGCATCGCCTACGTGCTCGAGCAAGCCCCCGCCACGCGTGGCCAATTGCGTGAGCAAGGCGACATTGTAGTCTTCGCCGACGCCGACCGCACTGCATTCCATGCCTTTGTCGGTGAAGGGGGTCTGCATTTTGATGAAATCTTCGATCGGCGTGCCATCGTAGCCATCCGTCAACAAAATCATCCGGTTGGTGCCACCTGCCTTGAAGTTCTTCTGAAGCTCTTTGTAGCCGGCTTGCATTCCCTTGAAGATGTTGGTGCCGCCGTCGGCTTCGATCCTTTCGATCAGCTGTACGATCAGCGCTTTGTTTTCGCCAATTGCCTGGGCAGGAATCAAAACCGTTTCGAAGTCCTCAAAAATCGTCAGCGAAATCACGTCCACCTTGCGCAAGCTTTGGACAAAATCCACCAAGGACAATTTGAGTTGATCGATGCGGTCATGGCCCGACATCGAACCGCTTTTGTCAATCACGATGGCAAGATTGAGCGGGGGCGCAAGACTCTTTTCAGCTTCGGCTCCGGTTACGAATGCCAATCGCAAAACCGCCTCTTGGCTGTTGGCATTGATCGGGCCTCCCCATTGCACCAATGGATTGACGGCGTCGTTGGATTCGGGAGCAACATATTGGCGCTCAAGGAATTTCGTAAATGCATCCACTGCCAATTGTTCGGGGCGGGGAATGAACTTGTCCGGGAATTGGTACTTCTCCTGCGGATTGTAACGCACGGTTTTGGTGCTGTAGCCGATGCCACGGCGGCGGCGAAGGTCCACGACATCCAAATCGAATTCGTAGCGGCCGTGGATCATGTATTTTTTGCCTTTGGGGAGGAGAAAAGTCACCACACCGTTCAGGTCGGTCTTTCCGCGATACCATTTCTTCTCGCCAATCACCTCCAAAAACACCGGTTCGCTTTTCCAAACCCCGTCCGGACCGCCCTTCATGGTCAAATGCGTAATCACACTGCCCGAAGTGCCTTCCTGCGCTGGATCGAGGAATTGCTCGACGGTATCGCGAACCACTTTTTCCTTGATGATCGTGGGTTCGTAAGTGAAGTGGCGCGTACCTCTGTAGCCTGGCACATTGGGCAAGTCGATGTAATCGTAGCTCGCGATGCCATCGATGTCGATCTCGTATTCATTGTCGAGGGGCACCATGAAGGTCGCGATGCCAGCAGCATTGGTATTGGTGGTGAAGGTTTTACCGATTTTGTAGCAGGTAACTGCGATCGGATAGTTGAGCAGCGGCTGATCGTTGCCTTTCACGACTTCCAGCTTAATGAGGCCCAAGCCCGTGGTAGGTTTTACATCGGGGCTAAACTTCTGTGCTTCCGTCTTGATTCCCAACTTCGTACGGTCCACCGGCGGACGGGATTCCCGTTCGTAGCGCTTGAAGTCGTAGGTAATCGTTTTGGACAACTTCATGTTTTTGCCCGGCATCACCTCGAGTTGCCAGAAGAAATAATCGCGCACTTGTTGCACATTCATCTGCCAGAAACGACCGGTGGTGAAGGTATGGGCGAGCTTCCCTTCGGCATCCGTCTTTTGGAGATGGCGTTCGCGGGTTTGGGTTTCGATGAATTCAATTTCTGTCGCGGCCAGCGGCTTGCCGTGATTGTCGAGCACGGTCAAGGTAAGGGCAAGGTTGCCCTGTGGAGCCTGCGCCATTGCAATATTGGCGGTTAACAAACAGAGGATCAGGGCCCAAACACATTGGGCAATTCGAGCAGTTTTCATAGCGAATGCGTTTTCTTAGCGGTACAATACTACAATGTAGGAAGGGCAATTGGTTACAGCTGGGAAAATGAAAAATTGCCGTGGGTTGGAATTTTGGAGGAAGGACCTAGCCTCAACGAAACTTTGCAAATCAGATCGATCCTGCAAGTTTTTCTACTTCCTGCACCGACAAGCCGCTAACATCGGCGACTTGATTATGTGGCAACCCGATGGCGAGCAACCTCTTTGCGACAGATTCCTTCTCTGCAAGTAGCGCTGATTCAACAGCATTTTTCACCGCCCGCGAAACCGCCAAACTCTCCCTCCCCCGCGCATCTTGCTCCCGCATGCCCGCATAAATGTATTCATCCCATTCCTCCTTATTCCAACTTTGGCGGTTTGCATCCTGATAGGCTTGAACAAGGCCTTCATCGTTGGCATTCTCTGGAATTACATTGAGATTTTCTGCCTCTTTGATGAAAAATATCCATTTGTCCGCAATGGTGGCCAATTCAGCACTGCTTTTGTTGAATTTGGGCAGCTCGATGAAGAAGAAATCCATGTCCTTGATGATCCTTTCTCCAGTTTCGACATTGCAGATGCTGTGGTGCGAGAAATAATGGTCGCCCTGGGTAAATGGGAAATCAAAAATGCCAATGAAAATCACGGGGCGCAGTTTGTGGTACTGATCCCCTACTGCAATTTGCGCGGCATATTCCTTCGAAGAATAATACAACAATCGCTTGTCCATCCCGTCCAAATCAGCCACTTGCATCTCAATGATGAAGCTTCGGCCAGCCTTGTCCCGCGCACGAACGTCAATGATCGTGGCTTTCAGGTTACGAATGATCGGCAACTGATAAGGATTCAGGATTTCGACTTCCGCGATGCGGTCTTCGCCTTCCAATTTGAGGATCGCATTCAAAAAGGAAATGAGAATGATCTTCTTGGACTCATTCCCAAAAATTTTCCTGAAGGCGATATCGTTGGTTACATCTACGAAGGTCATCACGCGACGATTTAAACAAAGTTAGCGAATCTCGTGTTGGGCTGCAATGGTTGAATCGAATTCGATTTGGAGTCATTGGGGGAATTTGACAGCGAATTTCCCAAAAAAACATCCCCCTCGAACTTCTCAGTTAGACTCTAACTCAAACCTCAACATACTTCCCTCCCCCACCTCATAATACCCCAATTCCTTGTAAATCTTATTGGAAGTCGGATTGTCGGCGTCGGTGTGCAGGCAACAAAACCGTTTGCCGTTCTGCAATTGCAATTGGGTGATTTGGGCGACGAGGTTGCTGGCGAATCCCTTCCCGCGCGCCTTCGGAGGCGTGTAGACGAGCACGACCGTGATGCCGTGGCGCGTGGGACGTTCGACGCCTGCCATGCTCACGACTTCGCCCTCGACTTCCCAAACCCAAAATTGCTTTTCGAGAATCTTCGCGCGGGCCAATTGCGTCGCCTCCTCGATGCGAAGTGTTTGACGCAAGGAATCCAGAAAAAAGTCAATCAACCAATCTCGGATCAAGTCTGCGTCACGTGGTTCGGCAAGCCGCATCGACCCTGCGCAAGGTCTTGGCAAGCTCAATTGGTCGAGTTGCAGGGTATTTTGCCGAAAAACCCGCTTCCATCCCGGAAAATAGGCATCGGCAAAGGCACTGACCTGCGGCTCTGGGCCCACGATTCCCGGCAAATGGGAGTGATGGAGCTGCATCCATTCGACACCCGCCGCCAATGCACTTTCCCAACCTGTCGGAGCGCAAACCAAAATCAATTCGCGCGGCGCGGTTTGGAATAACGCGAGTTTTCTTTGCCCTGCTTCCGAGATGCCCACCATCAGGGCAACTACTTCACCGCCAGCCGCTTCGCGGCGCTGAAGCCGATAGAGAAAACCCAGCAACAAATTGTTGTTGGCCGCATTTTGCTCGAGCCATTCGGCCCAATCGGCGAGCATCGCTGTGGCAGTGCGGTATTCTTGGATGTCGATCTGCGGCATTTTCTACTTTTTCTGGGGCAAAAGTAAGCGTTGGAACGGGGAGTTCATTGTCGCAAAGGTCAAAATATCCTTGCAAAAATGGCGTCGCTGCCTTTTCATCCGATTGAATTTCCCTTTCACTTTTCTTGCCTCTTGGCTTGGATTTTCGCATTCAAATCCGATATTTGATCATCATTCACCAACTCAATTCCAATGCAAACTGCGCTCCGTCCCAATGCTCAACGTGCCAAGATCGCCATCATTATGATCTGGATCACGCTGGGGACACAAATCGTTTCGAGTATTTCTGACTTTTTTCAATTGATGCTCCTCAAGGCCATCGACAATGGGGAATCCTATGGAATCGACAGTTTGAACGCCAACGATACCAGGCAGCAAATTTTGGGAATTGTGACGTTCCTGATGTTGATTGCTTCGGCGGTCACCTATATCCAATGGTTTCGCAGGGCCTATTATAACCTGCACCTCATGGACGGAAACCTGCGATTTTCCGAAGGTTGGGCATCCGGGGCTTGGTTTGTTCCCATCATTTCCCTGTTTCGTCCTTTCCAGATCATGTCAGAGCTGTTTCAGGTCTCCAAAGCAATTCTATCCCGCAACTTGCCTCAATGGCAAGCAAGAGAGCATTCCACTTTGCTCGGGATTTGGTGGGCGCTGTGGGTTATCAACAATGTTTGGGGCAATATTTCTGCGCGGGTTACCTTGGATGCCAGCACCATCGAAAAACTCATTGTATCCACCCAAATCAGCATGTGGAACGTGGTCATCAACATTCCATTGGCCATTCTCGCGGTGAGGATCATTCAGGAATATTCAGGAATGGAGGGTCTTTTGGCCACACCGATGGCAGTTTTCCAGCAAGACGAACCCGTTTCGGCAGCTCCAATGGAAGAACCGGCAGCCCCGTCGATCAACCTTGAAAAGGGACCGTCTGCTGAATAAAACAAATACCGGAACAGAGCTTTCCTCCATTCCGGTATTTGCGATACATCCTACGCGCTAATCTTCTCAGCTTGCTGCTTTTTCCTCTTCGGCAGGCGAATTGTCAGGAAATCCGCCCGGGAATCCGCCGCAGCGATTGCCCCATTTGGCCTTCATTTTGGCCTTGTCGGATTCGCTCATGCTTTCCCAACGCTGCTCGAATTTCTTGCGCCAATGTTCGTGGCGACCTTGACCGCCATTGCATCCGCCATGGCCTTGACCGCCCATGCGGCCGCCCCATCCGCCCCGACCTCCGAAGAAGATCTTGGCCAAAATCAACAGCCCCATCGCCTGCAACCATGTGATCGCGCCCAATCCGAAGATCGTCGGCATCAGCCAGTTCCAGAGACCCATCACGGCAAAGCCTGCCAAGGTCACGAATGCGGCGCCCATTACCGCGAATTTTAAGCCTTTCAAAATCCAGAATCCTTTGGTTTTCATTTTCTTTCTTGTGTTTTAATCCAAATACCATTCGGCCAACCGCCCTCTCAGATACTGCACGGCGTGGTACTTGCGCATCCGCAAGGTGTTTTCCGTTTCGCCGGTCAGTTCTGCGATTTCCCGGAAACTCAGCTCATCAAATTCGTGGCTCACGAATACAAATCGCTGGTTTTCAGGAAGGTCTTCGATGGCGGCTTCGATTGCCGACCAGATGGATGTGCGTAACATTTGCTCTTCAGGATTGCCACTCAGATCGGGCAAGATGTCCATGAGGCTGAGGGTCGGTGCACCGTCCTCGTCCTCGATTGCCTGCTGCCGGCTCGCAGGCAGGGGTTTCTTGCGGCGATACAGGTCCGCGATCTTGTTTTTTGCCACCCGAAACAACCAAGAGCCAACGCGTTCGATGGTTTCCAAGCCCCGATAGGCCTCGGTCAACTGCGAAAACGTGTCCTGAAAAATGTCGAGGGCATCGTCATCATCGCGCACCTGCCGCTTGATGAAGTTCAAGAGCTTTCCCCCCTCCTTGCGGTGGGTCTGCTCGATCTCTTCATTTTGCGCTGCTGCCATTGATATATGCTGTACGCTATCCATTTCTAACCATGTAGTCGGCGGAATGGATTTTTTATTTCAAGCCGAAGGGGGATTTTCTTTTGCACTACCCACAATATATTGGTTAACAGTGCGTTAAAATTATAGAATGGTCCAAATAAAATGGGATGCCATCCGAAAAGCCTGGCTATTCAGTAGTTTTTCACCGATGAAACCAACGAAGCGATTTTACATCCTGCTCCTTTTCCTGACCTTGATGCCGATGTTGCAACAGGCGCAGTTGCTCGTGGATCCTACCTCGAGCCGTGCAGCAAAGCGCCGCCTCAAGGGAAATGCCAAGGTGGCCAAACTCAGTCGAAAAATTACCGCCGACAAAGTTACCGACGAGGAAAAAGTGACTGCGATCTACCGCTGGGTGACGCGCCATATTCATTATGACAAGCGCAGCTACCGTTTTCACATCATCAAGCCTGCCGAACCTTGGTATGTATTGCGTCGTCGCAAGGCGGTTTGTGCAGGCTATGCCACCCTTTTCAAACGTCTTTGCGCAAATGTCGGGATCGAATCGCATTTCGTCATCGGCCATGCCAAGGGGCTCGATTACCGAGAGGGCGAGCGATTTCTGCGTGGCGAACATGCATGGAATTCGGTATTGATTGGCGGCGAATGGCGTTTAGTCGATCCGACTTGGGGCAGCGGTTGTGCCATTTTGCGAAAACAACTGCTCAAGAAGTTACAATTCAAGCTCTTTGGAACGCTTTATTTGCCCAAAATTCGGATTGTGCACCGTCCGAATATGGATTGGTTGTTTGTCCCGCCGCAGGAAATGGTTTGGAGTCATTTGCCCGTCGATCCGAAATGGCAATTGTTGGATTCGGCGGTTTCGCTTGCAGCGTTTGAAGCCGTGCGGGATACTTTTATACCAGCCGTTCCCAACAATTATCTCGACGCAATCGCGGATGCAAGCGGTCATATCGAGCCGATCCAAGAATGGCAAGAAGGCAGAAATGGCCGCCAATTTAACGTGAGAGACGAATTTGATCTCGCACGCGGATGGATCCGCAAGGGACAGGAAGCTTTGCTGCTTCCAGCGGATGCTGGAGGTGATACGATTGTCTGGCACCGCGGCATCGATGACATGAAGGAATCAACGCCTGCTTTGGCGGCCTGGATGCAAGTGTTGAATGCCGAAAATCGACTTCGGCAGCAAGAATTGAGTGCCTTGAACAACCTCATTCAAAGAAGCCTTGGAAAAGTAAGGGTCGACTACGATCGTACGGAAGCTGAACAGCGCCGAACTCGGCACTTTAGCGACGTCATACATTACCATCAGCAAAATGAAAAGCGGTTACTCGACCGGATGCGACAATCATTTCGCGACAACGGCAGAGGTCCTATGGTCGTGGGAAAACCACCCAAACCTCATGTTTTGGAGAATCTTCAACACAAGTATTCCCAATCGATGGACCGTGCTGATTCGTTGGTCGGGCTTGCGCTGGGAACGACGGTGCAAATGTTGGCACTTTCCGATACCATTGGATCGCTCCAAGATAGTTTGGAAAACACCCGAATACAGGCTGTGATCCAACTCGAAGTCTGTAAGTGGCTTCTGATGGACGCAAGGGAAATCCGCTATGGTTGGGCGCTGATGAAGCTTGACAGCATTGGTCGTCAGTTAAAATCTCAAAATCAGCGTTGGCACAAGGTCAAAAACCGGTATTGGAGCATCTACAAATCCAGCCGGCTACGTTGGCTCGCGCCTGCAAGGCAAATGGAAAAAGCGCATGGCTTGATTTGTCAGATTCATCGCGTCAACGCCCCCTTGTTGCTGGTTGAGGATCTCGGCGATCGTTTCAGAAGCACCTTCGAGGAATTCAGGAAGCTGCGTTATCAACAAATGCAGATTCCAAATTCAGAAGTTGCAGTTGAAAAACAGCACCTTATGACTTCCATGGCGATTTACATCAAGACCGAAATGGAACTGAATCGACAAAGTAACCTTGGTTACGATTTTGTAACCGCTGAAAGGCGTTGGCAAGCAAGTTGGTACCGTGGCGAACGCGCACTTGCAGCGAATTTGCGCAATTCGGCGCGGGATGGCATGCTCAGGTTGGGAGCTTGGATCAAAAATGCACGCGCTGAGGCCAAACGGCAACTCGCAAGCCGTCGATAACGCGACGGCATTCCCGGCGAGCTCCTTCCCTCCTACCTTTCCACCGCAAAATTCACCGATCCGATCCCTGATTCTGTCCGGAGCACAATCCGGTACATTCCAGTGGCGAGCTGGGAAACGTTCAGTTGGATGCCCAATCGACCGCCCTGCACGTCGACCGATTCTTGCTCCAAGATGCGCCCCAACAGGTCGACAATTTGAATTTCGCCGCGATCACTGAGCAGGCCGGAGGCGCTCAGTTGAATCATCTCGGATGCGGGATTGGGACCCACTTCAAAGTGCAAGTGCAAAGCCTCGCCGATGGCACTCGCCACATCAATAAAAATCGAAGCTGAAACGGCACTGCAACCATTTGCATCCGTGATGGAAACAGCATAGTTGCCCGAGGTCAATGCGGTAAAGCTTTGACTAGTTGCACCTGAAATCGGGCTTCCATTCAACAGCCATTGAAAAGTAACGCCGTTCGTGGCGGTCAACAGCGGCCCGATGGCATTGATGGAAACGGTCGGCGCAGGGAAAACAGTCACCAAAACCGTATCCGCGACGCTGCAATTGGCATTCTGACCGGTCAAGACATAACTCGTGGTCGATGTCGGGAACGCCAATGGACTTGCAATTGTGGTATCGCTGAGGCCGGCAGCGATGCTCCAAGCGTAGCCGCCGTTGCTTTGGCCCTGCAATTGCGTGGTGTCGCCTTCGCAGATGCTCACATCGGGGCCCGCCGAAACCACGGGTGCCGTCGTGACGGTGATGTAGCCAGTCAATGTCCGTGTATCAGATCCGCTGCCATTGGTCGCCACAAGCGTCACATCATAGGTTCCTGGCGCACTGTAGCAGATGTACTGCGGATTTTGAAGGTTGCTCGTCGAAGGTGTGCCTCCTGGGAATGTCCACGACCATGAGGTAGGCTGCCCTGTGCTGAAATCCAGAAAACTTGTGCAGCCGCTGCCACAGAAATCTGTGGTGATGGCCATAAAATTCGCGAGAGGGACCGTACTGTTCGTGATGAAAAAGCAGGGGCTGTTGGCGGATGAATTGTTGTTGATGCTATTGGTCGCAATCGCTGTCAAACTCCCCGAAAGTGCGCCGCTGTAGGACCAATTTCCCGTTCCATTGGCTTGTATGGTGGCCACAAAACTGCGTGGTTCGCAGTTTTGGCATTGGTCGTCGATGTAAAGATCGACCCAGTCATTGGCGGCTGCGGTGCCGTTGGCGCCCGCTGCATTGGCCGCGAGAATCACCGGAGAAGCATAGCCATTGTTGCCATCGGGCTGCATGTAATTCCCGTCCTCCAAAGAAATGCCATCATAGCCGTTGCAATAAATCACGTTGCCGCGAATCGGATTGTGATTGGCATTCGTTCCCCAGACATTGACACCGTAGTAGCCGCTATTGGCGATCACGTTGCCCTCGCCGGCATTGAGTCCGCCGATCGTGTTTCCGCTACTGGGGCATCCGTAATTCGAATAATGCACGCCAACCTGGACACCCGAATATTGATTGCCGAGGGCCGTTCCACCGGACATGTCTGTTCCGATTTTGTTGCCTTTGACCACGTTGTTGTTGCTGCATTCGATCAGAATTCCACTGTAGAGATTCGCCGAAATCACATTGCTCCCTCCCGCTGTTGCGCTGCCGATCGTGTTACCGTTGGCACCGTTCGTGAGGAAAATGCCTTCATATTCATTCGGAATCGCCGCCGTCCCGGTTGCATTCACGCCAATCATGTTGCCCAGAATGCTGCAATTGGTGGAGGCCTCGATTTGGATGCCTTGGTAGCGATTTCCCGAAATGACATTACCTTCCCCCGCCAATACGCCGCCGATCACGGTCCCGTTGCAGCCCGCATTCAGCACAAGTCCTTCGTATTCATTGGCTTTGGCGACCAAACCGGCGTCATCGGTTCCGATAAAATTCCCTTTGAGTGTGCCGTTTGCTGCGCCGTTCACTTCAATTCCGCGGTAATAATTTTCGCTGATGGTATTGCCTGCTCCCACGCCGCCGAGCACATAGCCACTCGCGCCGGCATTGATCACGAGGCCATTGTAGGGAAATTTCTGAATTCGAACGCCTTTCAAAGTAAAATTTGCCCCGTTGACTTCGATGCCGTCTCCGTTCTGGAACTGCGAACCGTCAATGATAATCTTGCGCCCGTTACCGGTGTAGCCATTGGCAGGCTGCGTGGTGCCGTCAATGGTCGTGCCGGCATCGTTGAGCACAGGAAGCGAACTGAAGCAATAAATGGTATGTGGAGCTTGTCCGGGAATGTTGAACACAACATTGTCTGCGCCCGGGGTGAGATTGCAGAAGGTCATGGCCTCCCGCAGGGAACCTGCGCCAGCGTCACTCACCGTAGTAACTGTGAAGGTCGTTGCACCGGAGAAATGGAACAGGCAAAACGCAAGCAGTAGAAATGTAATTGCTCTTTTCATGTGTGAATCCTTTAGGGTGAAGATAGTCAAATGCCTCCGAAATAGTACTGATTTACAGCAGCATTATTTCATTCCCTCGAATTTCGAATGACGAAGCTGGAAAGCAGTTTTTCGGCTGAGGCAGAATGGAATCGGCTTGGCCGGCTATTTTGCCCGCGTCTCGGAAAATTGTTTGTAGGTTCCGGAAGGGATCACCGCCATCAATCCGTTGACGCTGTCGACCAGGGAATTGCCTTCGCGCGTAGCCACGGTGTATTCGTAGGTGTCTTCATTGGTGAATTTGCCTCGGCGAATGGTGACGGCCTTGCCATCGGTCATGCGGCAGGCAATTTCGAAGCTTCCCAGGCTCTCAAATTTGGGATTGAGCGTATGGAAATGCATCATGGTGCCATTGTCATTGGTCATCGTCGTGAGCATTTCCCAATTGCCATCGACATTTTTCCAGATCGCCCAGGCACCAAAAAACTGCATCCGGATCTCGGTTTTCACCTTCGCATCCACCTGAACCTCAACCCGCTGAAAATGATACAATTGCGGATCGATTTTATTTGCAAAATCAGTCCCGATGAAATAGTCCTTTGGTTTCGCGCGGTACCGAGATTTGGCGAGGAAGTCCTTTTCGCTCAAGGTTTCGAGTTCCATTTCCACAGGTTCCTGCCCTTTGGCGACGGGCTCCGGCCGTTCCGGAAGCTGATTTCCTTCGACCTTTTGCCGCGTAGAATTGACCTCTTCAGCAGGCGCAGAAGCCTCTTGCCCCACGCATCCAATGTCTTTTTGGGGAACATCAGTAACTCAATGGCAATAAATATAAAGGCCTCATTTTGAATCTCCTTTTGCTTGAGCACAAAAAACAACATATTGAGTGGAGCGTTGATAGTTAAAAGACAACTCTCAACTCTCCTCTCTCAACTCTCCACAGTCGCAACAAAGATTGACTATCCCCCCATGGATCATTCGTCTTCATCCCCATTGATCGGCGGCCCAACTCTCCATTCGTTGCCGTGACGGGTCACGAGCAGGCGGTCGAGGGTGAGTTTACCGTCGGGATGATAGCAGATTTCGGACACCAAGACAGTGTCGGGATCCAGAAATTCCCTTTCCGGAAATGCCCTCAGAATCCCGTCAAAATTCGGCATCGCGCCTCCCCGGAAATGGGCTTCGAAGGACAATCGCAGCGTTTCTGCCGTTGATTCGACCAACTCATCGACCTGCTCCTCGAAATTGGGCAGGCGTTCCAAGAGCATTCTCGCCTCGGTTTCAAAGTCCTTGCAAGCCAATGCAGCTTCCAAATCGCCATTCGAATAGGCATCTTCCAAGCACAGAATCGCCCCTTCCGGTGTCGTCATGTCGTGTTCAAAATGGTCCACGCCGTAGTCAAAGGTCACCCCGAATCCCTTGTCAAATTCCTGCCGTTCCTCGGGACTCAGGCTCTCGCGGTAAACCCGGATTGTATATCCGCCGATCAAACGTCCATCTTCCACGATCAGCCAGTCTGAAATCGCATCCACGGGAATGCCGATTCGCGTGCCTGCCTTCACATTTTGCACCATTACGGGATCGCTATCGAGCGTGCCATAAAACAGACCGTCTTCGTCGAGGCTCAAGTCGCCAAGCCACATGTGCTCGACGCCATTTTCGTCTTCGATCCTGACTTTCAAGGAGAAACCGTACTGTTCCTCGGATGGATCGGCCAAACTTTCCCGGAAATAGCCGAGGGTATGGCGCGCCTTTTCCATCGCCCAGTTCATCTGCGCATCGCCCGAGGCGGCATCAAAGATGTTGTCGCTTTCTTCGCGTTTGGTGTAACTCATTCGCGTACGAGTTTCATTTCCTGGATCAGATTGGTCGCGCCCGCATATTTATCGACGATGAAAAGCACGTAGCGGATGTCGACCATGATGTTGCGGCAACGCTCGGGGTCATACATCACGTCGCTCATCGTGCTTTCCCAACTACGGTCGAAGTTCAAGCCGATCAAATTCCCGCTGCCGTCAATCGCGGGCGAACCCGAATTGCCGCCGGTCGTTTGGTTGGAGCCGGTGAAACAGACGACCAAATCGCCATTAGCATCGGCATATTGGCCAAAATCATGGGCTTTGGCGAGGTCGATCAGGCGCTGCGGAATGTCAAATTCGGGGTCGTCCTTGACATATTTGGCAAGCACGCCATCCATCGTCGTGTAAGGCTTGTAAATCGTGCCGTCGGCAGGTTCGCTGCCTTCGACCTTGCCATACGTGACGCGCAACGTGCTGTTGGCATCGGGCCAATATTTTTTGTCGTTGAACACCGTCATCAGGCCTTTGACATAGATGCGCATCAGGTCCTGCATTTTGGCATTCACTTCCTGTCCGGAGGCCAAGGCTTTGGCCGTCCAAGCAGCAGAGACGCTTTTCTGCAACTGATAAATCGGATCGTTTTGGATCACTTTCGGACCCTTTTTCCCGAATTTGTCCAAGAATGCATTCAAACGCGCCTCGTCGGTGAAGACGGATTTGGCGAAGGTTTCGGAGGCATAACGGTCCCAATCCTTGCCGTATTTGGCGGTCAAACTTGCGTGGATGTCGGGTCGCAAGGTCGGATCCAAACCGTCGATGTACATGGGATACAATGCAGCCAAAATGCGGCGGTCGGCATCCGGATCGTAGTTTTTGTAGAATCCCGTGGTGCTTTCCTTCAGCTTTTTAATTTCGTCGGCCAATTTTCCATCGGCGACGAGCTTGTCATAGTTGTCGGCGAGACCCGCAAATGCCGCGGAAAACCGCAGTGCCTCGGGGCCCATGTGGTAAAATTCGATGTACAAGGAACGGGCCATGAGGAAAGGCTTTGCCTTGAGGATCAAGGCATTCAGATCGGTGACAACAGCGCCATATTGACTTGCAAGCTTGGGATCGCGGGCAACGGCGGTGTTGAATTGACTTTCAAGGGCCTGCTTCTTTTCGACGGCATGCAGGCGCTCCAAACCTTTGGTTTCGCCGATCCATTTTTTCCAGGCATTGGCGATACGGGCTTGTTTGGCGGCGTAGGCGATGCGCAAACGCGTGCTTTTGGTCATGGTTTCGTCGATGATCTCGAGGCTTTTGTCACGCATGGCAATCGCCCGCGGATTCATTTCCTGAGCAATGAACTTGACCATTTCGCTGTGCAAATACTGCTGTGTCTGCCCAGGGAAACCATAGACCATGGTGAAGTCACCCGGTTTTGTGCCCTTGAGCGATACCGGCAAGGAATGACCGGGAGTATAGGGTTTGTTGTCTGCCGAATACGCCGCGGGCTCATTGTTGGCATCGGCGTAGATGCGAAACATGGAGAAGTCGCCGGTGTGGCGTGGCCACATCCAGTTGTCGGTATCGCCGCCAAATTTGCCGACGCCTCCGGGAGGCGCACCCACGAGGCGCACGTCCGTGAACGTCTTCGTGACGATCATGTAAAACTCATTCCCGTAGAAAAATGGCTTGATTTCAGCCTGATGTTTGGGTTCGGCAGCCTCCGTTGCGGCTTCGATCGCTTGAATGTTGGCACCGATCCGTGCAGCGCGCGCTGCGACATCCAGCCCATCAGTTCCGTCCAGAATCTTGGCGGTCACATCCTCGATGCGCACGATAAATGTGGCGGTCAGTCCGGGATTGGCCAATTCTTGGTCCTTGGATTTGGCCCAGAAGCCATCCTTGAGGTAATCGTGCTCCACTGAACTATGGCTCTGAATCTGCGAAAATCCGCAGTGGTGGTTGGTGAGGATGAGCCCTTGCGTCGAAATCACCTCTGCGGTACAACCGCCGCCAAAGAGCACGATGGCATCCTTGAGGCTGGATTTGTTGACCGAATAAATGTCTTCGGCGGTGAGCTTCAGGCCCATGGCTTGCATGTCCTTCTCATTGAGGGACTTGAGCAACGCGGGAATCCACATGCCCTCCGCTGCGCGCAGTGTGAGGGTGAGGGTGAGCGTGAGGATCAGTGTGATCAGTATTTTCTTCAGCATTCTTCTTGCTTTAAACGATTTGGCGGTGAAGATAAGCTGTTTGGGCTTCGAGTGCAAAATCAGTGTGAGCGGGAGAGTGAGAGCGAGAAGGAATTTCGGCGAATTTGGAGGGTTGGCAGGTCGGAACCGCTGATTTGGGTGGAGATTGGCAATTTTTGTACCCTGCGAAGTCGCCATTGGGAGGGGAAATTCACACAGTACTACTCAGAGGCGGTGGATGGCCACCAAGGCACCAAGACACCAAGCGGACAGGCTGGACTTCGTGCCTTGGTGCCTTCGTGGCCAAATAAAGAAATGAAATTCTTTGCTGTCTGAAATGAAAAATGGAGGGCTCGAACTTCCATGACTTTCCTCATTGTGGATGAATTTTTCCTTTTCTTATTTGGAACGATTCTAAATAAGCACGATATTTGCATTCGAAATGGAAGGTAACATGGAAGACTTTATCAGCGTTGACAATGGACTTTCGATCTTTGGACGGAGCGACGAAGAGCGCTTGCCCAAATTTGCCTGCGGCCTCGTCGGCTGCTGCGAAGGCAAGAAAAAGTGCTGCAAAAAATACAAGGACGGAAAACGGTGCAAATCGTGTCCGAAGCGGTGAGGGTGAATGGAGAATTGAGAATTGAGAATTGAGAATTGAGAATCGAAGATCGGCGAAGCCAAACCCGAAGGGTTCAGCGAAGCTAATTGAGAACTGCTAAGTTCATCCCCTTAGTCAGTCAACCCAAAGCTGATCTTGCTTTTATGCGATTGCGCTTTACCTGATTGACCTTAGAAATTGTAACCAAACCTCGATGATGGCTTGCTCCTGCCGCGTTGTTTGCCTATTGCATTTTCCTTTTGCTTGACGGATTTCTTTGGAGTGGGTGGCCAATTCGATGGTGACCTTGCGCTCGTCCTGGCATTTCAAGGAAAAAATGGCGGTGTTTCCATTTACACAAGCGTGCGCATAGCCCGCCACGCAATGGCGCATTGCCTGGCCTTCCTCCAAAAGTTGCGTTCCGTTGCAAAGTTCCGTGATGGTCCATTGATGGCCAGCCTCATCCTCCCCGGTCCAGTCCCAGCCTTTCTGTTTCCAGCGCAGTTTGACGGCGGGTCGATACCGACTTGCTTCATATTCCCTGCTTGCATCCAAAACCCTCGCTGGGCTTCGGCCATGCCATTCGAATTGAATTTCACCCGAACGTTCCACTTCAGTGACGAGATGAATGGCCCAATCCACCACCAATTCGAAGTCAGCTGCAGAATATGACTTACAATGCTGATCCAACCAAAGTAGCGTTTGCCTCGAATATTCAACTGCTTTTCGTTTTGGCGGCGGCACGACTGGATTCAACAAAAATGCATTCCAATTGTGAACGGTCCCGAAGCTGAGGTTGCTGATTCCGAGACGTGACATTTCTGCCCAAGTACAAGCCGCGTCAAACGACAGATAGCCTGGCGCCATCATCAGGTAATGCGCGAATTTGCGCGGAATTTCCCAGCCCAGAATTTGCGAAGCAGATTGAATGCTAGCACCTTGCGCAGCGAGGAAAAACCACTGCAACCAAGCCGCTTGCGGTTCCACATTCTTCTGATTCCAACAGGTATAAAAAACCGGCGGGACTGGATAAATCACAAATAGATGGTCGATCAAAGATCGCTGACGGCTCGCGACGTCGGTCATGGGATCGGTCCATGTTTGCGCATCCCTCACCCAAAAGGGTTGCAGCAACAAAACATTCATCAAGAATCTCGGATTTTCAATGAATGCGCCTTCACTCAAGTTTCGAAATGTGGCCAAATTCGTTTGATCCTTCAAAAATTCCCGAAGGGACTCGGGAAGCACATGGGCGGTTTGGTAGTTGACGTCAAAAAACGTGGCAAATTTCAGGAGCTCCAGTGCCAATTCTTCGGATGGGATCCGGTCCTTGCGAAGCTGTGGCGTTGTTGATCCCCCATGATTTTTTACTGCCCCCAAACGATCCCAAACCGTTGCTGGAATCAAGGATTGAAGGTTGTCGGAGTTTTCTCGCCAGATGCAATTCCTGATTTCCTGCTTTATCAAATCGGGCTTGTAGGCAAAGTCATAATGATCTTCTCCATCATAGCAGACTCGGCAGCAGCAATCTATACCGTGATGAGCTTCTGCTTCCGTATCGAGATCTTCTGCAAGCGGCGCTTGCGATAACCTACGGTAGCGCTGACTGAATTCGTGTTTTGGAAGCGGTTTGTGCCAATTGGGCACACGTTGACCGCGAATGGACTGTTTCATGAAGTGGCTTGTTTTGCATTGATAAAAAGTTTGCCTGTTTAAATTGATGCAAAACTACAAAGCCAAGATATTCCAAGAACGCATTTGCTCCCCAACGGTCATGTTTTGAAACTCAATCGCCGGAAAAGCAGCCCAAAACGGATAAAACCTTTCGCCAAGGAAAAAAGAAAAATCCGTCCTCATCAAAAATGATTCACCCTCACCCGCAAACTGCAAGCAATTCATTTCTAATTCCTCATTTGCTGACGCGATTGCTTCGCAATTCTAATTGCTAACTGCTACTTGCTAACTATTCACTGCTACCCAACCTTAATATCCTGATCTCCCGCCCATTGCTGAATATCCTGTTTGCTCAAAGCCGCTGCCATGAGGTCGGGAAACAAATTGGGCGTGCAGGCAAAAACGGGAATTCCGAGGGAAGCGAAATACTCCGCATTTCCGTGGTCGTAACTCGGGGCGCCATCGTCGTTGAGCGCGAGCAAAGTGATGAATTGCACACCAGCCGCCGTGAGTTCATGGGCGCGTTTGCGCATCTCGGCTACGTTGCCACCTTCGTAAAGGTCTGTGATGAGCACCAACACCGTGTCCAACGGTCGCGAAATGATCTGTTGACAGTACGTCAGCGCACGATTAATGTCTGTGCCTCCGCCGAGTTGCACGCCAAACAGCAGATCCACAGGATCTTGCAAATCTTCCGTGAGGTCGGCCACTTCCGTATCAAAGACGACCATTTTGGTTTGCACCGCCGGAATCGAAGCCATTACCGCTCCAAAAATCCCTGAATACACGACAGAACTGCCCATGGATCCGCTTTGGTCGAGGCAGAGTACAATGTCCTTCATTGCCTTGCGCTTGCGACCGTAGCCGATGCGGGTTTCCGGGATAATCGTTTTGTATTCAGCCTGATAATGCTTGAGATTCTTGCGAATCGTCTCGTTCCAATTGATTTCGTTGTGCCGCGGTCTGCGATTTCGTGCACTTCGGTTGAGACTACCTGCGATGGCTTGCTGCAAGGGCGAACTCAACTTTTGCAGCAATTCGTCCACCACCTTTTTGACAACCAAACGCGCAGTCGCCTTGGTCTTTTCGGGAATGGCACGTCCCAAAGTCATCAAATTGGCGACGAGATGCACATCCGGCACGACCGTTTCCAGCATTTCCGGTTCCGTGAGCATGCTCGTGAGGTTGAGGCGTTTGAGCGCATCTTGCTGCATGACCTTGACGACGGTATTGGGGAAATATTCGCGAATGTCACCCAGCCATCGGGAAACATTGGGCGAACTCGGCCCGAGCCCAGCCTTGCGACTCGTATTGTAAAGCGCTTCCAATGTCTTGTCAATGCCGGTTTCCTGTATAGAAAGCGTCATCGAAAGCTCCTCCTTGGCTTCGCTGCCCAAGATCAACCGCCAACGTTTTTCAAGTTCTTCGTTCATTGCATTTCCATTTCAACATCCAAAACCTGTTGGCTTTGCAACCCCATCAACTTTTCCAAAATCGGCAAGACCGCTGCTCCCCGCTCCGCATTGAAGCCGGCAATTACACGTGGACCTTTGGTTCCGACTTCCCCATGTTTGACCTTTTCGGCGATTTTGCGCTTTTCGGCAGATTGAAAAATGGCGAATGTGCGCCGCAGCAGCGGAACAACCTCTTGAAAAACCTCGGCAGAAAGCCCGGCGACCCAGTCGTTGGTGATTTGCCAGATCGTTTCGTCCAAGATCAGCACGGTCGCGGCATCTTTCAAAAATCCTTCGAGCCATGCGGCTGAAAATGCGGGTTCATTTCCCGTCGAAAGCGCGCGGCTGAATTCCAAAGCAGTAGCCTCGGGATCAAGGCTTTGCGCATCATACAAAATCTTGCAGCAAGTTCCTTGAACCATCGGAGCCGCCAGATGAATCGCCATCGTTTTGATGAGCGTGGCGATCCAGGCTTCACGTAATTCGGCGTCGTCGAGCAGTTGCACCGCATCGTTGACCTCCCGAATCTTGGTGGCCATTTCGGTGGCTTGATCCTCATCAATTCCCGTGCAACTGATCGGTAGCGAAGCGATCATGCGATAGAAAATCGAATCCAGAATCACCGCAATGGTCTCACTGTCAGTTCCGCGCACATTCCCATATTTGCGCAGTTGCACGAGCGGAATGAAGGCTGCCATCAGCGTGGCATTGTCGGATGTGCTTGCCGCAAGTTCGTCCATCCGGCGCATCACCGCTTGGATCCCGGAATGCAATTCGGCGGGAATGGCTCTTTGGGCCAACTGGGTAATGGCATCCAAGCGGGTAATTTCTGCTGCCAAATGTGCGATATAATGGTTGCAAGCCATTTCTACGGTATTTCCCCAAGGCGCTTTTTCCAGCAATTCAATCGTGAGCTCCGGTTTCCAAAGGAGCACCCATTCCTCCTTGAAGGTCCCTTTTCCACGTACATATTGCGTCCTTCCCCACTTGATGTCCAACACGAGCAGCCGATGCAACAGAATACTTTTCTGCAATCCGGATTCCTCACGTAGATCGAGGCTCAAGGGTCTCGCCTCGTTGGAGACTTTGAGTCGCAATTGCCGGATTTGTTGATCGAGGTCGCGCTGCAGCGGAATTTGCGGCGTTCCTTCGGGGATTTCGCCCAAGACGTTTCCTACGATCAGTTCCCGCCAAACCAATTGCATGGGCACATGGTCTCCCATGCACATCACCGTTTGGGTGGCTTCGTTGAGCTCTTTCAGGCCCGCTCGCGGAAGTGCGCGCAACCCTGCCAATGCGTTTGCAAGGCGCACAGCCTCAATGATATGCGCAGAAGAAATATCGATTTTGTTCTTGCGAAAAACGCGCGCCGCATGCGTTAACCAAAGGGTTCCGTCATCCTCAGGATGGTTCCAGCAATGTTGGTACCATCCCGGCGAATTGACACCGGCGCCATAACCGCTTTCGAAGGAAAGTCGGTCGCTTGTCCATGGAATCCAAGTGGCTTCCACCTTGATTTTGGGAAGGCCTTTGAGCAGCGCATCGTCGTCTTTTTGCTTGGGCGTTGCCAACAATGCAGGTATGTGCCAAGCCCCGCAAACCACGGCAATATCGGCGTACATTTCACGTTCCGCCAATTTGATCGCCCGCCGCATAAAGGCTTCGCGCCTTTGTTCCATCATGCGCTCCGGCCCCGGATATTGCTCCCGCAAGGCCACCATTGCCTCTCGAATCGCCTCAAAGACCTCCGTGGAATGCATTCCAGTTTCAAAATAGTGCTCCCACCATTCCTCCTCGTCCGCATAACCCGCTACATCCGCAAGGTAGGCAAGGGGATTTCTGGGAATCTCAAATTCCGGGAATTCATCCTCCTCCGATTCCTGGGCATCCAATTCTGAATTAGGTGCGCTGAACCCATCGGGTTTCTCCAATGCCTGCTCTTCCTCCAGAATTGCAGCATCAGCGACAACGGGAATGGGCGCCGTCTCTGCCAATTGGTGGACCAAGGGCATGTCGATGAACCGCACGGGAATTTTGTTGGCAAGTCCGTAACGGATCGCCTGCCATTCGGGAGAAAACTCTGAAAACGGATAGAAAACAGCCTTTTTAGGTTCATCAGGCACGTAAGCCAGCAAAGCCACCGGCGGCTTCATGTCTTCGCGGCCCATCCATTGCAAGACCGCCTCCCCTTCCGGCGGCCCTTCCACCAGAATGATCGACGGTCGGACCGCCTTGAGCGCATCCAACAAGTGCCTTGCCGACCCCGGGCCGTGGTGACGAATTCCAAAGAGATGAATCGCCATGCTGCTCAGATAATGTCCCTGCAGGACCGGTAAATGTCCTTCCAACCGTCACGGTTCTTGAGCACGGTTTCCATGTATTCCTGGAACACGATTTTGTCTTGCACCGGATCCTTGACGATGGCGCCGATGATGCCGCTCGCAACGTCATCGGCCTTGACGGAACCATCTCCAAAATGGTAGGCCAAGGCCAATCCGTTGTTCATCACGGAAATCGCCTCGGCGGTGCTGAGCGTGCCCGAAGGTGATTTAAGCTTGGTCTTGCCATCTTCTGAAACGCCGTTGCGCAATTCGCGGAAAATGGTGACAATACGCCGAATTTCCTCCAATATGGGCTTTTCGACGGGCAAGGACATGGCCTTGGAATAGCTCGCCACACGCTGCCGCACGATTTCGACCTCCTCGTTCATTGTTGCAGGAACAGGAAGAATGACGGTATTGAACCGGCGTTTCAGGGCGCTGCTCAGTTCATTGACACCCTTGTCGCGGTTGTTGGCCGTGGCGATGACGTTGAATCCGCGTACAGCCTGAATTTGGGTGTTCAATTCGGGAATGGGCAGCATTTTTTCACTGAGAATCGTGATCAGCGTGTCTTGCACGTCTGCGCCAATGCGCGTCAATTCCTCGATGCGCACAATTTTGCCGGTTTTCATTGCCCGAAAAACGGGCGTTTCGACCAAGGCTGCTTCGGTTGGGCCTTGTGACAGCAACAGGGCATAGTTCCAGCCATAGCGCACACTTTCCTCGCTCGTGCCTGCAGTGCCCTGAATGACCAGGGAGGAATCTCCGGTGATCCCGGCCGTGATATGCTCGGAAACCCAAGATTTGGCGGTACCCGGCAAACCGTAGAGCAACAATGCGCGATCCGTGGTGAGGGTCGCAACGGCGATTTCCATCAGGCGGCGGTTGCCGATGTATTTCGCACTGACCTCAAAACCATTCGACAATTTGCCACCCATGAGATAATGGACCACGGATTGTGGCGACAGCAACCAATTCTGCGGTTTGGGGTGCTTGTCTTGCCGCTTCAGTTCTTCGAGTTCCTGTGCGTATTGCTGCTCGGCGGATTGCCTTAAAATTTGCTGTGACATGTGGTGATGTATTTAAAGTTTCAAACTTTCTCTGATTTCCAGCAGGCGAATCATTTCCTGGACCTGCGCGGAGAAATACCGTAGCGGACTTGCGACATCTGCCCCCGCCAAGGCATACTCCTTGAGCAGAGCGTTCAGCGAGTTGGGAAGATGCAAAGCCAACCGGCGGTACATCGGCTGATTGATTTGGTAAGGATTCGCTGCGAGCGCCTGCACCAACAGCAAACCCAAATCCCTGGTAATCAAGCCATATTGATCATCAAACAGGTCTTCCAGAACCTGCACAAGATTGTTTTCAAGGACCTTGGAATAAAACGGACCACGTTCGGCAACAGGAATCAGGCTCAAGGTTGCATAATCTTGCTTGATTCCGCGTGTCATCAAGGCTTTGGCAACGGCGACATGCTTAAAGTGAAGGGCTGCTTCGTGAAGTCCGTTGTGGTAGGCCCAGGCGACCTCATCCTTTTGCACGATGTCCAAAAATTCATCGAGACTCAGTTGCAAATGGCGCAGCAACGCATCCGGATGGACAAAAGCAAGCACCTTTTGGAGCCAATGGTGGTGATCCTCCACGCCTTTGATTGAACTTACCTTGGAGATACCCGTGCCGAACAGCGCCTCCGAAGGTTCGACGTTTTTGTCCAGGTGAAGCACCTTCTTCTTGGCGAAAAGCATCACACGTTGCTCCTTAACCGAGAGTGCTCTGGAAATGTGGTCCTCGTACATTCTGTTGATCGACGAACCGGGAATCAGCTTGAGCAGGTCGAGGGCCAACTCTTTGACCTTCTTGGACTTGTCGGTCGACTGCATTTCCAGAAAGGTGACGTCGGCATTGCTGAGGCCAATTTCCAGCAATTCGAGGAATTCTACGCGGTTGTTGGCATTTTCCTGGGGAAAGGCTTCCGTGAGCAAGGGAATCGCGGCACTCGGATCCTTCGCCCGCAATTCCCGCAGAAATTGCATTCTGTCATTGTGCGTGCCGGTTTCCCAATTGCTTTCGGCGATTTTAGCATCGATCAAGGGCGCCCATTGCGCATCAAGTCCGATCAGCCATTTGCCGGATTCGCCGCAGGCTTGGACGATCGGCGCTGCTTGTGCAGGCTTCTTGAGCGCTTGATTCATGAGCAGCGGCACGATCTGATTGGGCAAACGTTCGTTGCGGCGATTGCATTGAAAAATGAGATAAGGTAGCAATACTGCATCCTCCGAAGCCACTGCAGTCTTGAGCCAATCAGCGGCATTGGAAGGGAATAAGGGCAACGTTCCCACTGGACAAGCCGAGACATTGGCTTCCAACTTCAGGGGTTCGCGGCCGCAGGTTTCAAACAGGATCGCGGTGGCTGCATACCGCAAAAAACCGTCCTCCTTGTCGGATTGGGTGGTTTTGATCTTGTCGGCGATTTCCGCCAAATCGGGAATCGGCGCTGCAATGTACTTGTCAGTGCCCAGCAGAGCAGACTTGAGAATTTCGTCGGTGATGGTCATTGGATGGGATGGAATTCGTTGGCAAACCAGACGGCTTGGATGTCCAGAAGGTCCTCTTCGAAGACACCAAAGCAGGAAAATGGATTTCCCTGCGTCAGCGCGAGGATGGTCCACAAGTCCAAACCTGTATTTTTGATTTGGATGCCGTCCCCATTCGGATCGACAGAAAACCATGTTGCTCCTTGGCGCGAGAGCTGGACTTCGCTCAGAATCAGCGGAATTTTCTCCAAAAAGGGATTGCAGGCGAGACTTGCGGCCACAGATGCATGCGCGTCGGTTACGGTACCTGCCACCTGCAATGTTTGAAGCTGACGCCGAAGGGGTTCTTGCGTTTTGACCAAGGCCCGCAGCGGATAAACCGAAGGGAAAAAGACGAGCTCGGCAGGCAATAGGCTTCCCGGAACCAACAAATGCTGCGGCAATTGGCCGGCGGCATAAAAATTCAGGATCAAAGCAAACTTGCGGCTTTGGGTGCCATAGAGCCAAATTCGTTCGGTTTGAAGATTACCGTCTTCCTCTTGGGTTTTGGACAAAACTGCCCATTCGTCGTGGATTCCCTCGTTTGCAAGCACTTCCTCTTTGGGCACAGTCCACCCCACGAGGAGTTTGAGTTCGAGTTGCCAATCGGGCGGAAGGGTATCGCTTTTTTGAAAGGCATCGGTCAGCAGGTAAAGCTTGCTGATTTGGGACAAAAATTCTTTTTGCCAGCCTTCCCTAAAGTAATTGATTTTCTGAAGCTTGCGCAATTGCGCTGCCAATCCGCCGGCTTGCGCGTCCACCATGCGCGAAGTGATGTTCTGCGCGAATTGGTAGGCATTTTGCGGAACACCCATGATGCCGGTCCGTACCAAGTCCTTGAGCCATAGCCGCAATTCCTCGACGCCGGATTCGACCTTCTTTTCGCGGGCTTCCTGACGCTTTTGTTGGGCTTTTTCGTCAATCGGCTTTGCTTCCTTGGTCTCCTTGGCTTCGGTGCGCGCAGTCCTTTTGGCTAGCCATTCCTCGACGGAGGGCGACAAATTGCCTTGCTTTGTAAATGCCTCGGAATTCGAAAGGAAAAGCAACATCAAGCCGAGACCATGTTTGCAGGGAAATTTGCGGCTCGGGCAGGAGCATTTGAAAGCCATGTTTTCCAAATCGACCATGGTCTTGTAGGGTGTGCTCCCACTGCCCTGACAATCCCCCCACAAGGCGAGAGGATGCACATTCCGCGAAACCCATTTGGAGGCCGTCGCCAATTGCTGCCCTGCCTTGACCGAGGCATCGTCGGGCGCCAACTGAATGATCTGATCTCGGGTGAATTGCATCGAAAATGGTTAAGAAGTTTGAAAACAGGTCGTTACCCCCTTACGGTACAGCAACAATCAAACTTCGTGACTTTGTCGGAGCCGACAAAAATGAAGTTGTTCTAGTTTTCCACAAACACGCAGCAGGAGCGAAATCGACTTCCGCTCCTGCTGCATTTCGAAAAAAAATCCCGAATACTGAGACTTACCTCCTCACCACCAACGGCTTCGAAAACGTTCCCGTTTCGTGTTGCACCCGCACAATGTAGTTGCCAGACAGGAAATCCGTCAGGTCAAAGGCGGATTCGTGGCGGCCTTGGGTCTGGAATCCTGCGGGAATCGCAAGGATGCTGCGGCCGGTCAGGTCGTAGATGCCGATGCTGACGTTGCCGGAGCCTGGCAATTCGTAGCCGATTTTGACGGTATTCGCGGCGGGATTGGGCCAGATTTGGAGGGGATCGGTACCTGCAAACAGGTCCTCTTCCGTTTCCAAGACGAAGTCGAGATTCGGCTTAGGGAGTCTTGTGGTGGTGTAGAGGCGGTATTCGCCGGCACCCAAGGTGTATTGCATCGCCGTGTTGGTCACGTTCATGCTGTCCCCGCTCCAATATTCGTACCACCAGCCACCGTGCTGAAAATCAGCATTGAAGGTGATCGTATTCACATCAAAATTCCCGAATACCGCCACGTCCATCGAGGCATGGTTCAAATAGATGCGCTTGATGCCGCCGCCGAGGTTGTGGGAATAATTGGTCGTATTGAAAACATCCTGCGAAATTTTCAAATTCCCCAAGGCGCTCCACACTTTGTAGAGGCGCTGACGTTCAGGCACGTTCATGTATTCCCAACGCGGTGGTTTGTTGCAGACGCGGCAAGGATCATCGATGGAAATGTCATAACCCCGTTCGCCAAATTGCCAGACCATTTTCGGTCCGGGAATGGTGAAGAAAAAGTTACCCGCCAATTCCATCCGGGCCAATGCTGTACTCAGGTTGGTGATGTCATATCCGCCGCTGCTGTTTCCGAATTGCAGATTTTTGTACATCAACCGCTCTTCGTCGTGGCTTTCCATATAGCCCATGACCTTCGGCGAATTCCAGTTACGGACTTTGTAATCAATCCATTCGAAGTTGGAGGTACCCACAAAACCCATGGTTGCTTCATTGTAGTTGTAGTTGTGATTGCCCCAAAGCATGAAGCCCATGTTGTGAAGGGCGGTCTCCTCCGAATTTTCAGCGAAGTGCTCCAAAATCAGGTAGCAGGTTGGATCGGTCAAACGCAGCGAATCTTTGTAGTCGTCCCAAATGTTGATCCGGCTTTGATCGAAATTGCCCCATAGGCCAACGTTGCTGCCGCTGTTGACTTGTGTGAATCCCTTGGAAAGGTCAAAACGGAATCCATCGATCTTAAATTCCTGTAGCCAATAGCGCAGGGTGCGGGTGAAAACACGCTTGGTCCAAGCGGATTCATGGTTAAAGTCATAGCCGACATTAAAAGGATGACGGGCATCGGGATTGAGCCAAGGATTGTCTGAGCGTGGTTTAAAATTGATCGCGTCCCAATACATCTGACAGAGCGGACTTTGGCTGAAGGCATGGTTAAATGCAACGTCCAAGATCACGGCCATTCCACGCGAGTGGCATTCATCGACCAATGCTTTAAAATCCGCAGCCGGACCGTAGTACTTGTCCAAAGCCATGTGAAACGACGGATTGTAGCCCCAGCTTTCGTTGCCTTCAAACTCGTTGATCGGCATGAATTGGATGGCGTTAATCCCCATGCGCTGCAAATAATCGAGGGTATCCTTGATCGAATTGTAATCGTGCTCGGCGATGAAGTCCCTGACCAGCAATTCATAAACGATCAATTCCTGCTCTGCCGGCTTTGTGAAATTCGGCACCTGCCAGACATAGGGTGCGCCATCGGCATCCAACACGGTCACAATTCCCGTCGTTTTTCCGGTGGGATAGGTCGGCAAATTGGGATAGGTGTTGGATGAAATGTATTGATCGTTGGAGGGATCGAGGACGGTTTCGGAAAATGGATCCGCGACGCGGAGGTTGCCGTCGATGTAGTATTGATAAGTGACGACTTGGCCCGGAGCAACCGTAATGTCCTTCCAGAAGGTATTGTTGTCGGGGGTCTTCTTCATGAAATAGGCAGTGTCCGCGATGTAGTTGTTGAGGTCGGAGAGAATGTAAACGCCGGTTTTGGCGGGTGCATCCAAGACAAGGCGCATGGTCGTCGCATTTACGCGGTTGAGTCCGCGCAACGTGCCTGCGGGCAAGGCCGCTACCGTCACCGGCGGATTCACTGCGTAGTAGAAGGTATCGCTCGCAACCGTGCTGCCATCATCGGCGGAGATAATCACGCGGTGGTTGCCTACAGCGCCGGCAAACATCATGTGCGTGAGCGAAGTTCCGGTAGTCGTTGTGACCGTCGTTCCATTGTCAGTCAACGTCAAAGTCGCCGAACCCGAGGCCGATGCACTCACGTTGATGGGCGCGCCTTGGCTCGACACCAAAAAGGGCGCACTTGGAGCCAAAAAGCTCACGTTGAGCAGGTTGTTTTGATAGACGGTGTAGAAGATATCCGAACCGTCGGTATTACGTCCGACTACCGAGCCCGAAGTGTTGCGGAAAACGAATGCCATTTTCAGGATCGATTCGGGGCCAGGTACGCCATAGAAGTTGCGCAGGTGAAACTTCATGCGCCAAAGGTTTGGTCCGACGTTGGTCATGGCGACCGTCGGATCGGCGGTGCCCCAGTTTCCTTGCACGTATCGCCAAGTCGTTGGCGTCGCGCTGAGGTCCGTGACCACACCTGTATGCGCATACACAGGCGAGACGCCCGTGAGCGCACCATTCCCGAGTGTCGCATTAAAAATAATTTCCACCGAATCCGATGCAATCGGAAACACCGGCGTCACAGATACGACCTGCGACCAGCCCAGGGTTGAAAGAACAAGCAGCAATCCCAGCAACAGTGAAAATCGTTTTTTCATACAGCCCAATTTTTGGATTCCCTTAAGTGTCAAATTAACACTAAGTAAAGACGAAAGTTTTGAATTTCAAAGGCCACCCTAAAAATGGGGTCAACCCTGTCCCAAAAACCGAATGGGCGTTGACACCGATTCGGTACCAACGCCCATTGGATAAAATGCCGCATCCGATCACCAAATCACCAAACGGAGACTGTCTGGACGGTACATCTTGTCGCCTTCTTTGACGCCGAAGGCTTCGTAGAACTCCGGAACATTGCTCACCGGCCCAATCACGCGGTATTTCGCTGGTGAATGCACATCGCTTCTCACTCGCAAGGCAATCGCCTCCGGACGCATATTGGTCATCCAAGCCAAGGCATGTCCTAGAAAATACCGCTGTGTAGGCGTATAGCCACCGATCATCTTGTTTTCCTTGAATTGAGCCGTACGCTTGAAAGCTTCGTAGCCCATCACGATACCGCCCAAGTCGGCAATGTTCTCGCCTTGCGTTTGGTCGCCATTGATGTGCAAGGTATCCACCGGCACATATTGGTTGAATTGTTCGACGATCTTTTTGGTTTTAGCCTCGAATCGCTTGTAGTCTTCTGCCGTCCACCAGTTGGTCAAATTGCCGTTTCCGTCGTACTTACTGCCCTGATCGTCAAATCCATGGGTGATCTCGTGGCCGAATGTCGAACCACCGATAATGGCGTAGAGGATGGCATCGTCTGCCATTCTGCCCTCATAACCCGGCACCATGATATTGCTTCCCGGTACGACAATTTCGTTGTTGCTCGGGTTGTAATAGGCGTTGTAAGTCTGTGGAGTCATCTCCCATTCGTTGCGATCGACGGGTTTGCCATACTTTGCAATGTTGTAGTCGTGGTGCCAACGGTTGGAATTCATCATGTTTTGCGCATAAGAATTCGCGACGACCTCCAACTTGCTCATGTCTTTCCATTTGTCAGGATAGCCCACTTTCATCACGATTTGATCCAGCTTTTTCAGTGCCTTTTCCTTCGTTTCGGCCTCCATCCAATCGAGGTTTTTGATGCGTTCGGCATAGACATCTTTGATGGCAGCACCGATTTCAGTGAGCTTTTCCTTGGTTCCCTTGGGCAAATATTCCGCGACATACACTTGGCCGATCAGCTCCCCGAGTTGGTCGTTGGTATTTTCCACGACGCGTTTCCAACGGGGTTGTGGCTCCTTGATGCCACTGAGAACCGTGCCAAAAAATCCGAATGCATCCAAGTACGTTTTGTCGTCGAGGTAACTCGTGTAGCTGGAAATCAACTGAAGTTTGAAGTAGTTTTTCCAGTCGTCGAGGCTGTAAGTCCCCAACATGCCGTTCAAAGCGGTCAGGAATTCGGGTTGCCCCACGATGACGGTATCGACCGCTGCCAGCCCGAGTGCGCCGGTCATGGCCTGCCAATCCCATTTGGGCATGGTGCTTTTCAGCTTGGCAAAGGCCCATTTGTTGTAATTTTTGTAAGGGTCGCGCGTGTCTTCGATTTTGCGAGAGGCCTTGGCCAATGCCGTTTCGAGTGCCATGTTGCGCGTTGCAGCTTCGGTGGCCTTGGCAGCGTCATAGCCGAGAATGGCGTACATCTTCGTGGAATAATCCACAAACGCCTGCCGCGTACTGTCCAATTCAGGATCGAAATAATAATCCCGGTCGGGCAAGCTGAGACCACCTTGGTGGATGAGCAGGGCATATTTGCTGCTGATTTTATCGTCTTGTCCGACCCAGATGCTCAGCATTGGTCCGCAGCCCAAGCGATGCAAATTGGCCACGACCGCAGGCACGGCGGCCATGTCGGTAATCGCGTCGATGCGGTCAAATTCGGGCTTTAAAGCACCCAATCCCTGCGAATTGAGGGCAACGCTGTCCATGCCGGAAAGGTAAAAATCCCCGATTTTTTGCTTGGTGGTCCCTTTTTCAGCTTTGGCATCGGCCGATTTTTTGCAGATGTCGGAAATCTGAGCCGCCAGGGTATCCTCGATCATCAACCAAAGACCGGCCGTTGCTTCTGAGGCCTTGATCGGATTTTCAGCAAACCATTTGCCATTGGCGAATTGGAAAAAATCGTCACCCGGGCGCACGGTGCTGTCCACGTGGGCGGCAAGCGCGTCAATTTCCGGGGATACGGTTGTTGCTGTGTTGCCTTTTTCCTTGGGGGTGCAGGCTGAAAATGCAATGCTGCCCGCGATCAGGAGCAGCAAAAGATGATTTTTACGCATGGAATTTTCGAAATTCAATTGGGCCGCAAGGTAGGCATTTTGCAGAATGTTCAGGCATTCAGCACGTGGATTTGATGGCTCATCCTGTCATGCATCCCTGCTGACAAGGTACATTACCCGGCAATTAGCGGTGGATTGGCCCTTTTACCCACGCCTTTTGGCCTTCCTTGGCGTGAAATGTCCAGCAGACAATCCTGCTGTTTTTCTGGCCTTGCCGCGATTCAATCGTGCGCACTTCGGCAGCCTTGGCATGCTTGAGTGCCATGTAAATCGGCTGGAGATTTTCGGATTTGGAGACGATGGAGGTGAACCAGAGGCAGTTTGTACCGACCGCGATACTTTGATTGATCATCCGCTTGACGAATGCCAATTCGCCGCCGTCGACATACAATTCCGCTTTTTGTCCGCCGAAATTACGTTGCACGGCCTCCCCTTTTGCAAGTCCGAGGTTCCGGAGCTTGCGTGCGGTTTTGGCGTCGGCATCTGCCTTGGAGCTGTGAAACGGCGGATTGCAGATCGTGAGGTCAAAGCGTTCGCCCGGCTGCCAAACATTGCGAAAAATATCCGTTTTGATTGGTTGCAGCCTTATTTCGACAGCGCCTTTGAGGCTCGGGTTGAACTTGACAATGTTTTCGGCGGATTTGACCGAAACTGCATCAATGTCTGCCCCGATGAAGGTCCAACCATAGACATGCCGACCGATAATCGGGAAAACGCAATTCGCCCCCACGCCGATGTCGAGTACGCGCACGGACTTGCCTTCGGGAATGTTGCCGCCATTCGATTCAGCAAGCAAATCCGCCACATGATGGATATAATCGGCCCGGCTCGGAATCGGAGGACAAAGGTATCCGGCAGGGATGTCCCATAATTTGACCCCGTAGTGCAAGATCAGCAAGGCCCGATTGAGTTCCTTGACGGCCACGGGATCGGCAAAGTCGATGGTGGCTTCGCCAGTTGGGCTTTTAGAGACAAAAGGCTGGAGACTTTGGCTCGCTGCGCCAAGCGCCGCAAAATCGTAGCGGTGTCGATGCACATTGCGCGGATGCAATCCCGTGCGTTCGGTGGATTTTTCGGATGCCATTTCGAGTTGCAAAGGAAACGAATTAGATTTTCAGAACCACAAGTCGAGACCCGCAATAACTGCGATGGGCCCAAACGGCTGAAGCCTACTGCACCAATTCATAGTTGGTGCTGCGCCCTCCGGCAGCCTCCTTGCGCAAGACATTCTTTTCAATCAGTTCATTGATGTCACGCAAGGCGGTATCCTGTGAGCATTTTGCCATTTTGGCCCATTTGGAGGTATTCAATTTCCCTTCGAAGCCATCAGTCAATTTCCTGAGCATAAACCATTGCCGGTCATTGAATGGATTCATGACATGAAGCATCCAAAAACGGTGCCTGTACAAAACCGAGGCGAGGGTCGTTTGGGCTGCGGAACAGGCGTCGATGAGGCATTCTAAAAACCAAAGTAGCCATGCGGTGATGTCCAGACTTGCCTTTTGCGACTTTTCCAGGATTTCGTAGTAGTCTTTCCGCTCCTCCATGATCTGCGCCGACAAGCTGTAATAGCGCAGCAATGTACCGTCGGCGCGTGCGAGGAGCAGGTCGGTCAGGGCCCTGGCGATGCGTCCGTTGCCGTCTTCAAACGGGTGGATGGTCAAGAACCAAAAATGCGCGACGCCGGCTTTGATGACGGGGTCAAGACCTTGGTCACCATTGAACCAATCCAGAAATATCTGCATTTCTGCCTCCACCCTCTCCGCAGGAGGTGCCTGAAAGTGAATCCTTTCCCTTCCCATCGCCCCGGAAACCACCTGCATCGGACCGGTGGAATCATCTCTCCAGCGACCGACAACTATTTGGTAAAGGCCACTGCGGCCCCCGGGAAACATCAAAGAATGCCAACCAAAGAGGCGGTCGGTCGTCAGCGGCACATCGCAACGCTGCGTCGCATCGAGCATCATCTCCACCACGCCCTCCACGTGCCGTGCAGACGGCACGAGACCTGCGATATCCATGCCCAGACGGCGGGCGAGTGAGGAACGCACTTGCTCGGGATTGAGCACCTCCCCTTCGATCTCACTGGATTTCAGGACGTCCATGGACAAGGTTTGCAGGTTGGCTTCGTTCCGGAGATCAAATCCCAATGCCTCCATCCTTCCCACAAGCCGGCCTTGCAAATGCCGAAGCAAGCCGAGCGTACCGAGCAATGCTTGATCATCCCAATGAAATTGGGGCCAATCCTGCAACTGATGCACATACCGACTCATCCTCCTAAACATCCCCAAAGTTATTCATTTCTCTCCGGTTTTAAAATAATCTCCGCACATTTTGCGGAGATTAACACAAATATTCACCGCAAAGTCGCCTATTCACCGCATATTTTGCGGAGATTAGTCCATATATTCTCCGCAAAGGCGTCTATTCACCGCATCTTATGCGGAGATTAGGACAAATATTCTCCGCATGGGGTCGTATTCACCGCATGATTTGCGTAGAATGTGAGGATGATTCACCGCACGAAGGTTCTATTCACCGCATGATTTGCAGAGATTGGGAAGGCTATTCACCGCATGAAGGTTCTATTCACCGCATTAGTAGCGAAGATTGCAGCAGCTTTTCGCCGCAAATCCATCTTGTATTCAAAAATCAAGGTGTACGATACGGATGCATCATGCAAGCACATTCCGCGCGGCATTCCGAATCCTACATGCTGCCAATCCAAGTGGCCTCAACTCCCCAAAGCGACCAACTGCTCCTTGACCTTCGTAGCCGTAGTTTCCAGGAAATCCAGCTTTTCCGTTTGATTTTCGCCAATGACAATGTCCTTTTTGGCAAAATATAGCTTCCCGTCCGCAGCTTGGAGGGAAAGCAGGATCGCCTTTTCCCCTTTGGGCAGTTTGTTGTAGCCTTCGGTCTTTTGCGTAAACCCGTAACGCTTTCCATCCACCGAACTGCCCGACAAAATGATCTTCCGAGCTGGTAAAATGAGCTGCACCATGTCTGAGGGCCGGTTGGTTTCCGCAAACAACTGGATCGGAACGGCTGCCGGATCCTTGAATAAGACATCGACATTTACCCAGCCAAATTCCAGCGCATCGTAGGCGATATATGCTGAATTGACTTCCGCCAGGACGTCATCAGGAACCTCTGCGGGGTTCATCAATTTTGGTGAGTTTTTGCGCGGCGAAGTCCCTGAATGTCTGAATCGAACGGTGACAATATTCCTTCTCCTTTTCTATTGCGTTTTGGTGCAATGCGACTTGCTCTTTGCTCGGTGGACCGCCATTGAGACTTCTTGGCTTGAATTCGATTTCGTAACCTACACGTTGGATCGAATCCGCAATGAAATAGTCCACCATCAATTCATCGATTTCCCAAAGGTTCAATTCCAGATGTTCGAGGTAAACCTTGGTAATGTAAGGCATGCAATGCATCCGAAAACGTTCGCGAAACTCGCGGGTTGCAAGCAAGGTGTTTTCGTATTGCGTGATATCCCCCGGGGTATAATAGAACTCTGGGGAATGCTCCCGTTGCGACCACTTGGGATCATCCTCGCGCAAAAATCCGAAGTCTTTCGGGCATTCACCGTAGGCTTCATAGGCCGCAAGCTCCCGGATCGGAAACGGAATCAGCAATTTGCTGGGTTCCTCCACGTTTGTCCAGTTCATCCTGCCATCCGCTTCACGCTGCCCGAGGAAGATCTTAGCATCGGTATCTGCTTCTTTCACCGGAATTTCAATGCGAATGGGTTTGTTTTTATCAATGGACAGCTTCGCTCCTGCGGCATCCTTCGCAGAAAAATAAATCATGCCCTGGGTCTGGAGAATGTCGTCGCCATGGACCGTCTGCAAGTTGCTCGTGACATAGTCTGCCATGGAAAAATGCTCCTTGAGTTCGACGGTGACGGTTCCTGTGACCGGCTTTCCATTGGCATCCAGGAGGCTATTGGCGGGGACATACAAGGTCGTGCCGCTTTTCCCTCTGAGCACATTGTCCTTTCCCGCATCCATCGAAAGCATCTGCATGGGTGCGCCGATGGGTTTGAGCGAATCGATCAATGCGGCGGGAAGATTCCCGAATTCGGTATTGACGGCAGTTTCCGATGGTTTTGGTTCGTTGCAAGCAACCATCAACAATACTAACATGAACACTATCAACGAATTGAAAACGTTTTTCATGAATCTAATTTGGTGTATGATCTTCGATTTTGAAATGGGTTATCATTGGCGAATTTGGCCCTCACCTCACCCAAATCCGGTGCCAAGTATGGGGATCGGTGGCTGCTGGACCCGGGCAACAAGTGCGGATCATGTCGTCGACCTCCCACCTGCGGCCGGTGATCGGCAAGGAATTTACCGTCCCGCTACAATCAGAAACCCCTGTGATCCAATGCCTTGTGCAGCCTTCGAAGAAAGGATGATTGCACATGGCGTAGTTGCCTTGATTGCTCAAACTGCCGTTCTGCGTGGCAGGCAGCAGGCTTGAGTGTCCAGCCAAGGCCGTAAAGCTTCCTCCGAGGCCCAAACAATTCCCAGTACCCGTGCGAAACGCCGCGAGCGTGCCTGCATGCGAACTTTTGAAGTGGATCACCCGCGGATGGTTGGAGGTGATGGCATAAAACCGCACCGACGCAAATGGAATTGCCGTCATCAGACTGTTGCTTGCATGTCCCCAAAAAGCGGTTCCGCTTTCGTTAGGTCCAAGTGCAGTCGCTCCCTGTAAAGGCAGGTCAATCGTCCGCACCTGATTGTTGGGATTCGTGCCGCCCTGATGCAAATAATTGAGCACCAAGGTCCATCCCCCGCCGTCAGTGGTCATATCGCAATAACATTGCATGGGTGCCATCGGGCCGTTGCAATCGACATCGATGGTATAAACCCCATCGGCAGACGCTGGATTTGCCAACTTGATCTGATCACAATTTTGATAACAAACCGAGGTCGGTCCGCACATACTCACCCACTGAAAGGAGTTCCAGTATTCGAGGCAGTGGATCGTGAGGTTGTAGATCACAAGGCCCTCGGCCGGACTCGGGATCGCATTGCGCTGTGCGGTCGTCATACGCGGGGGCAAAAGGCCTGAAGTGGTGGATTCGACCTGCAATTTCGCGCTCGGATCAATTACAGCCGTGCCGACACCGACATTTTGGGCATTCGTCAGCTGAAACATTACCAGCAGAAGCAGCAGCAGAACATTCTTTTTCATCATTGGAAATCGCAGGCGATGGCACAAAGCTTGCCTGATTGCATGAATTTAGGAATTTGCTGTGGAATAGCAATCGCTCGCCCCACGGCAGCAATCAACGTGATCGCTGGAAAACCTTCAAACCGAGAATCAATCCACAAAAAATCAGGCTTCCTGATTGGGGAAGCCTGATAATCAACATGTATGTAAAACCACTTACTTCTCAAAAATCAATTTCCGAACCTCCTCCTGATTGCCTTGCTTCAATTTCAGCAAGTAAACGCCGGAAGCAAAATCACAGACTTGCATGTCATACTTGTAAGGGGCTTGCCCCAATTCGACGGTGCGCTCCCAAACCCGTTTGCCGTCCACACTGTACAATGTGATCACCGCAGTCTGCCCAGGGTATCCCGTGGCGTGGATGTGCAAAATCGAATTGTTGGGGTTGGGATACGCCAGCAATTTCACGCCTTGCCCTTCGACCACGACATCCACCACGGCAGAATACGTCTCTGCACCATTCTTGTCGATCATTCGGAGGCGATAATAGTTCAAACCGGGCAAGGGCTTTTGGTCTTCAAAATGGTAATTCAGCACGGATGCACTCATTCCAGCAGCTTTGACCCGACCGAGTTCAAGAAAGGCCCGCGGCGCACCGCATTTTCCGATTTTGCAATTGATCCCGTCGGTTGCCACCGAACGCTCGATCACAAACCAGTCGCTGTTGGACTCGGATTCTGTGGTCCAAGCCAAGGAGACAATGTTGTTGCCCATGGATTCGGCGGTGAACGAGGAGATAATGGCAGCAAACGGTGCGCAGGTCAAGGTAAAATCTCCCGTGCTTCCAGGCTGATCCAAATAGAGTCCGCCGCATTTGAGGCAGAGGAGATTCAATCCCGACACAATCGCACCGCTGTTGTGCTGCGCATTTCCGCAGACCTCGAAGTACCCATGGCTTCCGGCAGGCGAGACGACGGAACCATCATTCTTCAACGTTCCTTGCATGTAGACCGAGCCGGTGATGAAGATTGTTCCACGGTTCCAAAGATCGCCCTTGATGTTCATGATGCCGTAATTGGACAGCGTTGCACCGGGATAATTGTCCACCCGACCGGAAAAGCTCATCACCGCATTGTTGTCAAGCGCACCGTTGTTGCGAAGCCCACCCGCCACGACCGAGTCGTTGCAAACAAAGCTGCCGTTGTTGTCGATGTCATTTTTCACTGTCAAATGGCCCCCAGCGGCAACTTCAACGCTGCCTGAGGTCCCGATTTCAAGTGTATTGGGGTGGGAAATCCGGTGGCGGATCGTTACTTGGTCTGAACTTGCCGGAACCAATCCAGTGGACCAAACTGTCTCATCGTTCCAAGTGCCGTCCTTGATCGATTGCACGAAGGCGGCATTGGCACTGGAAAAACTCATTGCAAGCAGCAACAAGGCTGCAAATATCCATGAGAATGTAGTTTTTGTCTTCATTGTACACGCTTTAGATTCGCTACAAAATTAGGTGGCGTATCAAGCGTGAAGGCCGACTTTGGTCAGGAATCCAATTGATCTTTGGCAGTATTTGGTCAACCTATTGTACTTTCAAGATTCCGCAAATTCTCTGGCGAATTTCAAAATCTCGGCGATCGTAGGCGCATCCAATGGGAGAACATTGCCTTCGGAAACCACCATTAATTTGCAAGTGGGGCTATAGACCCATTTCCAATAATTGGCGCGCTCCATGAGCTCGACCAAGGTCGTGAGGATCAGGTCGTCCTTGATTTCTTGCGATTCGTAAATGTCGATCAGCGGCAGAATGGCTTCTTTCACCTTCAATTCTGCGATGGCGCGCATCAAGGGAATGGAGGGCGATTTGTTGGTTGAGAGGCATTCCAGGATCACTTTGCCGACAGCAACCGAGTCTTTGATCAGCGCCGCCATTTGACGTTCGCTCCAGTAATCGCCGTCATCCTCATAGGGCAAATTCCGCGAAATGGCTTGAATGTAGCCCGCTGCGACGCCAAATTCGGCGCAATTTTGGGACCATTCCTCCGGATGAAACATTTGATAGGCCAACAATTCCTTGGCGTCAAGCGCAGCAAATTGCTCCTTTTTGAGCTTCAGACGAATGGGATATCCATCCGCATCAGACGAATCCGGAATCGCTTTCAACCACTTTTCAAGGCGATCAGTCATCAAAAATTCACGATCTGCCTCCCAAGCATCGCCCCAACGCTTGTTCAATACATCGATTTCTTTGCGTGATTTTTGAGGCGGCAGGGAGGGATCAAGATGCAAATCATAACCGCGAGCTGTATCTGCAACAGAATCCGGTGATGCAATCGCTTGCGAATCCGCCAACGTATCCGGTCCTAAAGTCTGGGAAGGTGTGGCATCGTTGCAGCCTTGGAATACAAACAAAAGGCTTGGCAACATCATCCAAAACAGGACGGTGGCGGTCAATTTCATTCGAGCAGTTGATTCGATACGCATTGTGTGGTAAAGCTAGGGAAAATTGAAGGACGCACGACACCTGCGTCCATGCGGATGTCTTGCGAAATCCACATTGTCCTATCGGATGGTCAACTTCGAATTCGGAACGGACTAATGTTGAATCCCAACCGAATCCATCACCACACGAAATCCCAAGTTGGAGAAGCTAGCCACCTTGCGCACCTTGCCGATATCGGTGCTGTTGAAAAAGGAGCAGGAAGCGAAGCTGCACCACCACGAGCCCCCGCGGGCGCAGGCGAAGTTCTCATCCTCAACCCAATACGTCGGACGGTCTGCGCAAAATTCGAAGATATTGCCATACACATCATAGAGTCCCAACGGATTGGCTTCATAGGTTCCCACAGGCGCGGTGCGCAACCACGGGTCTGCCGTATCTGCCACCAAATGATCCTTGCCATGCCAGACATTGGCGTAGGATTGAAGTTGCTTGCGGTCATTTCCCCAGAAATAGTGGCTGCGGCTACCCGCACGAGCCGCCACTTCCCATTCGTCCAAAGTCGGCAACCGCACGCCCGCCCATTCGCAGTAGGCCAAGGCATCCAAGAAGCAAATGCAAGTAACCGGATGGTTCATTTTGGCTTCAATTCCGCCATCCGTGACGCCATTGGGGAACCGCCAATAAGCCGTACTGTCTTCCTTCCACCGAAATTCGGCAAGCCCGGGATAAAAGACATAGGCATCATGGCGCTTTTCGGCGAATGTTTTGTATCCTGTCGCTGTGACAAATGCTTGAAAATCAGCATTGGTCACCTCATGGATGGCGATTTGGAATGGGGCGATGCTGATCTTCCTTTTCGGATTGACGAGATGATTGGTCGCGCCAACCACGTATTCACCCGCTTGGACCTGCGCAAACGGGCTCACGGTCGGGGATTCGGCGAGGCATCCAGCGAGGAAGACCATTCCGATGCTCATGGCAAATCCGAGAACCCAACTTTGGCGCTGCATCTTGGGATCAGGCGCCGGCAAATTTCTTGGCCAAGGCAATGATTTCCTGCACGTTGGCGTCGTTGAGTGCGGCAAAGTCGCGCATTTCGCCTTGGTAGTCGCCGCCCATTTCCTCTCTCATCTCGGCCGCAACATTGCTGCTGCTCCAATCAGCGTATTCCGCCTTGCGCATCATCTCAATGCAAGTGGACAAAAGCAAATCGTCTTTGACCGTTTGCTGCTGATAGAGATCCAACAACGGAACAATCGCCGATTTTACCTCAAAGGCTACGACGGCTTGCATCATCGGGATCGAAATCGCCTTGTTGGTCGAGATCGATTTTAAGATCCATTTCTCAAGCTCTGCCTTTTGCGTGTTCATCGCCTCCAATTGCCGGTCGCTCGGATATTCTTCCCCGCCAAAGGGCAAGGAACCCGAAATTCCTTGGATCAAACCGACATCAAAAAAGGCCATGCTGCAATTCTGACCCATCATTTCGGGATGAAACAGGTAGTAGCAAAACTTCTCCGAAAACGAAAGTCCCTTGAATTGCGCATCGGTCAATTTTCCAGGTTGATCAAAAAGGTCCTCATCGGTAGTGGACTTCAATTCGCCTATCCAACCCATCAATTTGGGCGAACCGAGCAATTTCTTTTCGGCCGCAATCGCGTCTGCCCATTGCTGCTTGATTTTTGTGCGATCAGCTTCTGACTTGAGCGCCGGGCGATTGGCCCCCTCCGCGTCGATCACATCGGGTGCTTGGGTAGCATTGTTTTTGGCGGAATCCGCTCCGGAAATGGAGGATTGTCCCGCATCGGCGGCATTTTGCTGGCATGAAACGGCCAACAATGCCAAGAGGGAGAAAAGGAAGATCCTGGTTTTCATGAAGGCAAATGTAGGAATCTCAGGAGAATAGCCATTCGAAGTCTGAAAAAATAAACGACGGATTGAGGGAATAAAAAAGCCGTGCAACCAGGTGGAATGCACGGCTTTTTCCAAAGTTCAAAATCAATGCGCGATGGTTACCCGCCTGCTTGCGCGTGCTCCCTCGTGTTGCAGCGTGAGCAAATACATCCCGGCAGGGAGGTCGCTTACGTCAAGCTTGGCCGTCTGAGCCGAGATGCTGCGATTCAGAATGACCTTTCCTGCCAAGTCCGTCAAAACCAAGGTTTGGGGATGCTGATCCAATCCCAGAAGGTTCAATTCGGTGTTGGCGGGATTTGGATAAACCGTCCATTTTGGACCGTTTCCGAAACCTTGGTCAACAGCAAGCAATTCTGAATCGGTAATGACCTCGCCAATAGTATCGCCATTCACAATCGCTCCTACAAGATCAAACCTTCCCATGGATTCAAAATCTGCCCATTCCACATGCGTCACACCAAAGCCTTGGCGGAAGACTGCCCTGATTTCGTCCAAGGAGGACGCTGCACAAGTGTCTCCACCGATGCCATAGTACAACCAGCCAACGGCGCCATTGCTACGGCCAAGGTGCAACTCGTTCTGATTGGCGTTGCGCTGATGGGTCATCGTCGTCCACAATCCGTTCCAGCCCGCCGCCATGCTGTCGACGGCAGGCGTGTAGACGTACGTGGCCCAAGGCTCGGGCATACCGAAACCGGCCATCATCCCGGGTGCGCGTACCTGCTCATGATGTGATTTGCCCAAGATGTTGTTGGGAAGATCGGAGATCAGGAAGGACCCTCCCGTATTGGTCACGCTGATATTGACAACGCTTCCATTCAGTTTCATCGTATCTCTGACAATGCCGGTCCAGGCAATGTGCATACCACCCATGACGCGCTGCGCCGTGTCGACGTGAAACTTGACTCTAAATATATTTTCCTGTGTGCCAATGTCTTGGATGAATCTTTGGGAGGAATAGAAGAAATCTGCCCCCACGGGCAAGTCAAAAATTCCGTCAAAGCCCGGCAGCGTATCGCCAAGATGCAATTCTTGAATTCCGGCAAGCCTGAAGCGCGACCCGCCCAAAGAAGCAGGCCATTCCAGAACCCCGTGCGCCTTGGACAAAACCAAGGAATCCAAAGCCAAGGTTGTAAACACCTTCACCGAATCCAAGGTCAATCCAAAAACCGGCCGTTGGTAGACCCTCGTCACTGCGGCGGTCAATCCGCTGATGCTATCGAGGGTAAAACTGCTGCCCAATCCCGCTTGCGTGGGGACAGCAAGGTTATGTGGGCTTTTGAAGTTAAAAGTTCCGTCTGCAAATGCGCGCATTTCCCGACCGATGAACATCGGCATGTTGCGCTGCGAGGTATCCACAGGAAACACGAAACGCCGCGCAACACTGAAAGCCGTATCCGCCCCTAGCACCTCGATCGAGTCAAAGTGAATGCTCTGATCCGGCAAAGCGGTCGCCGTATCAGATTTGTAGTGGTAAGTACGACCGGATGTAAACGCCTCCCAATTCTGGGAATATCCGAACAAGCAAAAACAGCAAGCAAACAAGGTAAAGATTAGATTTTTCCTCATATCATGAAATATAAGAAAAGTCCACTCATCCCCCAAAACCAAAGCTTGGTCGATGAAAAATTATCATTGATCCGATTTGAGTCCCGATGGCGTTGCCGTCATTTTCTGCACGCCCAAAATCCAAATACTGATCCTTTAGAACAGGTCCATCTTGGCCCAAAGTCGCTCAAATTCCCCTTGGAAGGAATGTACCACAGCCAATTCGGTCGAAACGATGATGTTTTCCTGATTGAATTCAGCTGCGGATTTTGTCCAGTTATAGCTTCCTGTGACCACCGACTTCCCGTCGACGACGGCAAATTTATGATGCATGTGATGTTCGGTGCGGTCCACCTTCACGGCGATACCGGCCTTCACATGACGCTCGATGTCCGAACCCAGGTCCAAGAGTTTTTCGTTGTCCGTTACGACCCGCACCTTGACATGCCGTTGGTGGGTTGCGATCAAAGCATCTGATATGCGGTCGTCGCTGATCGTAAATACGCAAATGTCCAAGGTTCTTTGCGCGGACTGAATCTGACTCACAATGGCATTCAGACAAAAGTCTCCGGGACTGAAATAAACCAGACTGCCTGCTGTTTTGGGCTGATGTGGCTTCTCATCCAGAATCCTTGTCGCCGCCTCCAACCATTCAAAGGCGAACTGGGTGTCATTGTCCTTGGAAACAGAACGGGCCATGGCGAATAACTTGGCACGCAATACATCATGGTTGCTTTGGTCCAAATTGGCCGCCAAATACAGCTCCCGAATGGCATCACGTTCCGTCTTTGAGAAAAACTTGTCGTCAAACGACTTCAGGAATGCCAACTCGAGCGCATCGTAATTATTCATAACGCAATCATGATCAAATTCTTCGCTCTTCGTGCAACAAGATCCGAATTTCACCGACGTTGAGTTCTGTGCCGTTGCGGTAACCCGTAATATAGGCTCCGTTAAATCCAGCTTTCCGGATCTGTTCAAATGCCTTCTTGACATCCGCGGCGGAGAGATAGTCCCCGACAAAACAGCGCGGAAAGCCGGTCGGGACGGGCTGATAGAAGATGTAGGGTTCCAATCCGCCTAATTTCCTGCGATTTTCGATGGAAAGCTCCTCCTTGTAGGCCCCGAGTTGCACACGGAATGTCACCGCATCTCCCAAATTGGAGGGCGGTGTATTGTGCTTGAAGGCAGGCAAGATAAATTCGTCATTGTTGCCAATCGGTGCCGAATCCCCCATCCAACTGCCCACAGAATTGGAATCCTTTGGGCTCTCTGCGGCAACGGCGGTGGGTTGCGAACGGTTGCCTTTCTGCAGGCTGTCACGCTCCACGACGATCACGGGTTGATACGGCTCTACCGGCTTTTTCGCAGCAGGGGCATCATTTTCCACTTTGACATACACCGGATTGCCCGATTTGACCGCCACCACATCTGCATCCGTGGTCGGGACGATCACCTTGGGTTTGGCATCCACGATGGGCTGCGGCACAGGCATGGCCGCTGCGAGGGTATCCCGCTTCGGCTTGGGCGGCGTAATCACCGGCGTGGTGGGCTGCACCTTGACTGGGGTAGGCTTCACACCTGGCTTGCCCTTGTATTTCGGACAATCCTCGGGCCTGAATCCATCACCCGCCTCATTGGTCTCCAACTGCGAATTTTCCATGTCAACGCCATCGATCGTGCCGATGATCTTGAATTCGGTGCGGCGGTTGCGCTGATGCTCCTGCTCCGTGCAGGGTTCGCCATCGTAGCAGCAATTGCTCAGCTGATACTCACCATAACCCTTGGCTTTGATGCGCGCCGGATCAATGCCCAAGTCAATCATGAAGTAGCGGGCGGCATTGGCGCGTTTCTGCGAAAGCTCCTCGTTGTATTTGTCACTCCCGCGGGCATCCGTATGCGAACCCAATTCGACGATGATTGTGGGGTTCTTTTTCATCAATTCGGCCAAATAGATCAAATCATTGTAGGCATCCGCGCGGATCGTCCATTTGTCAAAGTCATATTTGATATTCTCAAGGCGAATCGGCTTGTTGAAGATGATCTTCTCCATTTTCAACGGGATGATCGTGTCGCCATCAAATGCCGTCTGTGTCGTGGAAACCCGCTGACTGTAAGTCAAATAGCCAGGGTGTTTGACATTCATTTCATAGTATGTGAAGGGCTTCAGGCGAATGTGGAATCGTCCGTTCATGTCCGCGATACGCTCTTCCTTCTCCCCCACCCGCAGGCTCACAAACTCAATCGTTGCGCCCGGAAGGCGTTGTTGCGTTTTCTCATCAATCACGATCGCCGAGATCGCCGGCGGCGGACTCCAAAGCTGCACAATCTTCAAAAACGACATTTCATCCCCTGAGGGCACCGTGCTGAACGTGGTCAGATGCGGATCAAACTCCGAGGTTTCCACCAAAATCTCAAATTTGTGGTCAAAGTAAGTCTTGAATCCCACCATTCCCGTGGAATCGGTCGTCAAATCGTACTTCGAATTATCGGTCAGGTCTTTTACACTGACTTTGGCATTGCGAATCGGCAATTCGGCGATGCTGTCGAGGACCAAAATCTGCAAAACGGGCCTACGAAGCGTCACTTTGTAGATATCGTCTCCACCGTCGCCCTCCGGCCTGTCAGAACTTAGGAATCCGTTTTCATTGTCTTTGTCCAAGTAAAATGCGAAGTCGTCCCAAGCCCCGTTGATGGGATAACCCATATTCACGACCTGCTGATTGCCAGAGAGATGCACGTAAAAAATGTCCAGGTGGCCGAGTCCAGGATGCCCATCTGACGAAAAATAGAGGGTCCCGTCTGGGTGGATGAATGGAAACATTTCGTCTCCCGGGGTATTGATATTTTCAAGATTCACGGGTTCTGACCAACCTTCTCCAACGCGATTGGCAACATAAATATCCTTGCCGCCGACTCCGCCGGGCCTGTCAGACACAAAATACAACCGCAAACCATCCGCAGAAATACTGGGATGGGTGTTGCTGTATTCATCCGAATTCAGATCCAATTCCGTGATTTCAGTGGTTTCCAGACCATTGATCCGACCGCTGTACAGTTTCAATTTGATGATGCCTTCGTCGCTTTTGCCTTTTTCCTTTTCGTTGTAGTTGTTGCGGGTAAAGAAAAACTCCGACTCCCCATTTTGCTGCGTGAAATTGCTTTCATGGTAGCGGGTATTCACTTCTCCCTTGATCCAATCCGGTTTTGCCCATTTGGCCGAATCCTTTTTGTAGCTCGTGTAAAAAAAGTCCAGAAACGGCGTATCCAGCCAATTGAAGGATTGCCGCACCGGAATTCCAACCTCGCGTGAACTGGCAAAAACGATCCCGTCTTGGTAGGGAAAAGTACCAAATTCGGCATGCTCGGAATTGAACGGCAAATGCTCGACATCAATCCTTGTCGAATCTTTGTGAAGCTCTGGACGGCGCTCGATCGCCTTCAGGAAGTTTTTGCCGCGTTTGTCCTCCGGCATGGCAGCAGCATAGTCCTGAAACATCTGTCGCGCCCCATCAATGTCCCCGTTTTGTAAAAGGGCATGGCCGTAGTAAAAGTATGTGATCGGTGGATGCCCAGGTATGGCAAGCACCCTGTCATACCATTTGGCTGCATTTTGGTAGTCATGCGTGAGCCGGTAGCAATCCGCCAGCTTCATCGTCGCGTCGTTGTCGATATTCTTCTTGAGATGATGCTCGTAGTAGGGAATCGCCAACTGATAAGATAACTTCTTATACAAGGCATCGGCCTTGTTCTTAAAGCGGGCCTGTCCATTTACCCCCGCGACGCACGCAAAAATCAACGCAAAAACAAGAAAAACCTTCTTCATGTACACCAATTTGGTTGATAGGTTCCCGCTCAAAATACCCGGGGACTTACCACAGATTCATTGCCAAATGAAAAATCGTAGCTGATCATCAACTCATGCGAACCGGAAGTAAACCTCCGCAGATCCGTGAAGGGATAATCGTAGGCATAGCCTGCCCGCAACTGCCGGTTGAATTGGTATTCGAGGATGCCGACGATGCCGTCTCCGGTGCGATAGCTTGCTCCGACGCCAAATTTCCCCCCAAAATACATGTTCATGTTGATGTCCAGTTCCAGCGGCGCACCGTAAACCTGCTTCAGCAAAACGGAGGGCTTGATTTTGAAATCCGGATCGATCGGGATGACGTAGCCGGCCATCAGGAAAAAGTGGCGCTTCAAGGCTGCGATATCCGATTCCTTGGAATTCAAACTGATCCCAGGACGGTTGTTGTCCAGCGAATTGACCAAGAGGTGCGGAATGGAGAGACCCGCAAAGAGCTTTTCCCCATAGAAAAATGCGCCGAATCCCGCGTTGGGCAGCAGCAAGTTGCGGCCATACATGGCGGGGACATTGTCATTGGGGTCGATCATGTGGGCTTTGTTCCAGTTGATCCGCCAATTGTAGAGCGTGCCTTGCAAGCCGAGTTGCAGCTTGTATTTGCCCATGGGAATGCGGTAAGAATAGGCTCCTGAAAGCCAGGTTTGGCCGATGTAGGACAATTGGTCGTTTACGATCGTCAAACCGAATCCATTTTTGCGCGCTGCATCGGGCGTATGGATGCTGAATCCGCCGGTGACGGGTGCCGAGGCGATCCCCAGCCATTGGCGCCGCACCAAGCCCGTAAGCGAGACCACATCGCGACTGCCGGCATACGCCGGATTCACGGTCAATGGATTGAAGTAGTATTGACTGAACATCGGATCCTGCTGCGCCTTTCCTTCGAAAGCCAACAACATCATCCATCCGACCAGCAATACGCCGCTCCACGATCTGTATTTTGATCTATGTATTCTCATTGTCAATTATCTAAAAATCACAATGTCACCCAAGATATCCGACTCACCTTCTTTCCCAGTGGTGAAAATGTAGTAATAAGCGCCATCCGGCAGAGGAGCGCCATTTTTGTAGTTGTCACCAGCCCAAGTATTGTCGTACTGATCCTTTTCATAGACCAGATTACCCCAACGGTTGAAGACCGCCAAATGGTTGTTGGGATACAGGCCGATTCCTACAATTTCGAAGAAATCGTTCCTCCCGTCATTATTGGGCGTAAAGGTGTTCGGAATTTCCAATTCCAGAGGGAGCACGACGAAGTTGCAAATTTCGACGGTGTCTGTGCATCCTGCGCTGTCGCTTGCTGTCAACGTCACACAGTACGTTCCGGGGATGTCATACGTATGCAATGGATCCACCGCCGATTCGATTCCGCCATCTCCAAATGCCCAAGCATAGAAACTCGCATTCTGACTCGTATTCAAGAATGTGACCGTATTGTTGGGGAATTGCAATTGTGCGGGCATTGTCGGATTGGAATTAAATCCTGCGATCACCGGCAATGGGTCCGTCAATGTTTGTGCGCCTGTGATTTGGCAGCCGTTGGCGTCAGTAGCCGTCACTGCGTAGCTTCCTGCACCGAGACCATTGAGGCTGCTGAGCGTGTCACCCGTATTCCACAGGAATGAATAGGTTGGCGTACCTCCCGTGACATTGACCACAAGTCCTCCGCTTGTGTCCGCGAAGCATACAATAGCCACGCTGTCCAAAACAAGCGCAAGTGGATTCGGCTCGGTGATGCTGATACTGTCTATCGAAGTGCAACCCAATGAATCAGTGACTTGCACCGTCCAAACGCCCACGCCTACGCCCAACAATGTATCATTGGTACTTGGCACGGTCGTATTCCACAAAAATTGAAACGGTGCGGTTCCACTTGAAACGCCGGCAACAGCCCAACCGTCTTGCCTGCCAAAGCAACTGACGTTGCTGCTCGCGATGATCGAAGCCACCGGCGACGCGCCATTCGCAGGCAAGTTCACGACCAAGGTATCTTCACAGAATAGGTTGTCCGTTACGGTGAGGAAGTAGGTTCCTACACCGATTCCAACCAAACTGTCAGCTGTGGAGCCGTTCCCCCAATGATAAATATAGGGCGAAACGCCACCTGTCACGGTCAAATGAATTGCCCCTGATGTTGAATTACATGTCGGCAAGGTCAAAATCGGCTGAATGGACAACGCTGCTGGTTCGCCAACGGTATCGGTAATCGCGAATGTACAACCCAAGCTGTCCTTGACCCAAACGGTATAAATTCCTCCGCTAAGGCCGCCAAACAAATTGTTATTGGTCCATGTCAAACTGTCGATGCTGTAGCTATAAGGCGGCAAACCTCCGGAAACAGGAAGAAACCCGATTTCACCGTTGGCATCGCCATTGCAAGTGACATCGTTAATGAAAATACTGGCTTGGATCGGAACCAGGGAATCAATCACCACCGTATCCACGACCACGCTGCAACCATTTGCATCGGTAAGGCCAATGACAAAGGTCCCGGCTCCCAAGGCCGTAAAATCCGGATTGGATTGAAGCGGACCGCCGTTGAGATTGTATTGATAAGGTCCCGTTCCACCTTGTGCATTGTTGACCCAGATTTCACCCAGTCCCAAGGGTTCGCAAGAAAGTCCGACAACAGAATCAACTGCAGAGAGGGCGTTGGGCTCGGTAATTTGGACCATCAGGGTATCTGTGCAGCCCAATTGATCTTGTGTCACCACCAAGTAATTTCCAGCCGGCAAGCCGGTAAAACTATTTGCCAACTGAAGTGGACCGGCATTGAGGCTGTATTGGAAGGGTGCATTACTACCGGTGGCAAGAACCCAAATTTCGCCATCGCTACCCGTGTTACAACTTACCATGGACAACGAATCCGTAGCAATAAGCCCACCCGGAATCGGAACGTTGACATTGAGCGTCAATGTGCAGCCATTCTGATCGGTGACCACCACCACATGGGCGCCCCCGGATACACCCGTGAAGCTGTTGCCCGGCTGCAATGGCCCGCCATCCAAGCTGAAACGATAGACAGGCGTTCCACCCGTTGTATTCAATATCCAGATCTCGCCGTCGTTGCCCGGGACACAAGATGAGGTTACTGTCGAATCGTTGGCTGCAAGAGGTGCGGGCTCAGCGACGACCAAACCATTGAAGACCAGAACACATCCGTTGGTGTCGGTGACGCCAATGGAATAAGTACCGGGTGCGAGACCAGAAAATGTATTGCCGGATTGCGCAGGGCCACCATTCAAGCTGTATTGATAAGGTGCTACACCGCCCGTTACACCATTCAAACTCACAATACCATCATTGGCGCCGTTGCAAGTCACATCCGTGCTCGCAGGTGTGCCCGTGATCACAGCGGGCTCATTCACAACGATATTCGTCAATGTCACGGTGCAGAGATTGGCATCGCGAATCGTGACCGTGTACGTGCCTGCTGTCAATCCGCCAAAGACATTCGATCCGCCAAACGGACCGGCGTTGAGGCTGTATTGATAAGGTCCTACCCCACCTGCACTGGCATTGATCGTGATCGAACCGGTGTTGCCGCCGTTGCAGAGGACATCTACGACAGCCGGGGTCCCGGTTATAGCCGCGGGTTCGTTGACTACAATATTATTGAGTGTGAGCGTACACAAGTTGGCATCCTGAATCGTCACCGAATAGGTACCGGCCGTGAGGCCCGCAAACACGTTGGATCCGCCAAATGGTCCAGCATTCAAGCTGAATTGATAGGGTCCAGTTCCGCCGGAGACGGCGTTGATGGTGATCGAACCGGTGTTGCCGCCGTTGCAGGTGACATCCACGACCGCAGGCGTACCCACAAGTGCAGCCGGCGAACTCACCACGATATTGGTCAGGGTGATTGTGCAAAGATTCGCATCTTGGATTGTCACCGTGTAGGTACCTGCGCCCAAGCTGCCAAAGACATTCGAAAGCTGGAATGGGCCTGCATTGAGGCTGTATTGGTAAGGTCCGACCCCGCCCGCAGCGCCGTTGATGGTGATCGAACCGTTGTTGGAGCCGCAAGTGACGTCGACCACGGCGGGGGTACCGGTGATCACAGCAGGCTCATTCACAACGATATTGGTCAAAATAACGGTGCAAAGGTTGGCATCCCGAATCGTGACCGTGTAGGTTCCTGCCGTCAATCCACCAAAGACATTCGACCCTTGGAATGGTCCGCCGCTCAAGCTGTATTGGTAAGGTCCTACCCCACCGGCGGTGGCATTAATCGTGATCGAACCGGTGTTGCCACCGTTGCAAAGGACATCGACCACGGCAGGTGTGCCCGTGATCACAGCGGGCTCATTCACAACGATATTCGTCAGTGTCACGGTGCAGAGATTGGCATCGCGAATCGTGACCGTATACGTGCCTGCTGTCAAGCTGCCAAAGACATTCGATCCGGCAAAAGGTCCAGCGTTGAGGCTGTATTGATAAGGTCCTACGCCACCTGCGGTGGCATTGATCGTGATCGAACCGGTGTTGCCGCCGTTGCAGAGGACATCGACGACAGCCGGGGTACCCGTGATAGCAGCGGGTTCGTTGACGACAATATTGTTGAGCGTGAGCGTACACAAGTTGGCATCCTGAATCGTCACCGAATAGGTTCCGGCCGTGAGGCCCGCAAATACGTTGGATCCGCCAAATGGTCCAGCATTCAGGCTGAATTGATAGGGTCCAGTTCCGCCGGAGACGGCGTTGATGGTGATCGAACCGGTGTTGCCACCGTTGCAGGTGACGTTCACGACCGCAGGTGTGCCCGCGAGCGCCGCCGGCGAACTCACCACGATATTGGTCAGGGTAATTGTGCAAAGATTCGCATCACGAATCGTCACCGTATAGGTTCCCGCACCAAGGCTACCGAAAACATTGGAACCCTGAAATGGACCCGCATTGAGGCTGTATTGGTACGGTCCTACACCACCGGAAGTACCGTTGATGGTGATCGAACCGTTGTTGGAGCCGCAAGTGACGTTGACCACAGCGGGTGTACCGGTGATCACGGCAGGCTCATTCACAACGATATTGGTCAAAATTACGGTGCAAAGGTTGGCATCGCGAATGGTGACCGTGTAGGTTCCGGCCGTCAATCCACCAAAGACATTCGAGCCTTGGAAGGGACCGCCGCTTAAGCTGTATTGGTAGGGTCCGACGCCACCGGCGGTGGCATTGATCGTGATCGAACCGGTGTTGCCACCGTTGCAAAGGACATCGACCACGGCAGGCGTGCCCGTGATCACAGCAGGCTCATTCACCACGATATTCGTCAGTGTCACGGTGCAGAGATTGGCATCGCGAATCGTGACCGTATACGTGCCTGCTGTCAAGCCGCCAAAGACATTCGATCCGCCAAACGGACCGGCGTTGAGGCTGTATTGATAAGGTCCTACCCCACCGGCGGTGGCATTGATCGTGATCGAACCGGTGTTGCCGCCGTTGCAAAGCACATTGACGACAGCCGGTGTGCCGGTGATGGCGGCGGGCTGATTGACGACAATATTATTGAGCGTGAGCGTACACAAGTTGGCATCCTGAATCGTCACCGAATAGGTACCGGCCGTGAGGCCCGCAAATACGTTGGATCCGCCAAATGGTCCAGCGTTGAGGCTAAATAGGTAGGGTCCAGTTCCGCCGGAGACGGCGTTGATCGTGATCGAACCGGTATTGCCGCCGTTGCAGAGGACGTTCACGACCGCAGGTGTGCCCGCGAGCGCAGCCGGGGAACTCACCACGATATTGGTCAGGGTGATTGTGCAAAGATTCGCATCGCGAATCGTCACCGTATAGGTTCCCGCACCAAGGCTACCGAAAACATTGGAACCCTGAAATGGACCCGCATTAAGGCTGTATTGGTAAGGTCCTACGCCACCGGAAGTGCCGTTGATGGTGATCGAACCGTTGTTGGAGCCGCAAGTGACGTTGACCACGGCGGGTGTGCCGGTGATCACAGCAGGCTGATTCACAACGATATTCGTCAGTGTGACCGTGCAGAGATTTGCATCTCGAATGGTGACCGTGTACGTGCCTGCCGTCAATCCACCAAAGACATTCGAACCTTGGAATGGGCCGCCGCTCAAGCTGTATTGGTAGGGTCCGACGCCACCGGCGGTGGCATTGATCGTGATCGAACCGGTGTTGCCACCGTTGCAGAGGACGTTGACAACGGCAGGTGTGCCCGTGATCACAGCAGGCTGATTGACAATGATATTCGTCAATGTCACCGTGCAGAGATTGGCATCGCGAATCGTGACCGTGTACGTGCCTGCTGTCAATCCGCCAAAGACATTGGATCCGCCAAACGGACCGGCGTTGAGGCTGTATTGATAAGGTCCTACCCCACCCGCGGTGGCATTGATCGTGATCGAACCGGTGTTGCCACCGTTGCAAAGCACATTGACGACAGCTGGTGTACCCGTGATGGCAGCGGGCTGATTGACAACAATATTTGTCAAGGTAACTGTGCAAAGGTTGGCGTCCCGAATTGTCACTGTGTATGTTCCAGCCGGCAAACCGCCGAAGACATTCGATCCACCAAAAGGACCGGCATTCAAGCTATATTGGTAAGGCCCGACGCCGCCTGCGGTGCCATTGATCGTGATCGAACCGGTGTTGCCGCCGTTGCAGAGGACGTTCACGACAGCAGGGGTACCCGTGATTGCTGCCGGCTGATTGACAACAATATTCGTCAAGGTTACTGTGCAAAGGTTGGCGTCCCGAATCGTAACTGTGTAGGTTCCAGCAGTCAATCCGCCAAAGACATTCGATCCGCCAAAAGGGCCTGCATTCAAGCTATACTGATAAGGTCCCACGCCTCCGGCAGTGCCATTGATCGTGATCGACCCCGTGTTTCCACCATTGCAAAGGACGTTGACCACGGCGGGAGTGCCGGTGATCACAGCAGGTTGGTTGACAACAATATTGGTCAAAATCCGCGTACAGAGGTTGGCATCCCGAATCGTAACGGTGTAAGTACCAGCTGTCAATCCACCAAAGACATTCGATCCGCCAAATGGACCTGCATTTAAACTGTATTGATAAGGTCCGACGCCTCCTGTTGTGGGATTGATCGTGATCGAACCGGTGTTGCCGCCGTTACAGAGGACGTTGACTACCACAGGGGTGCCATTCAATACGGCAGGTTGATTGACGACAATATTGGTCAGGGTGACTGTACAAAGATTGGCATCCCGAATCGTCACGGTGTAAGTGCCGGCTGTCAATCCGCCGAAGACATTCGATCCGCCAAACGGACCGGCGTTGAGGCTGTATTGATACGGACCGACGCCACCTGCGGTACCGTTGATGGTGATCGAACCGGTGTTGCCGCCGTTGCAAAGCACGTTGACGACAGCTGGTGTACCCGTGATGGCAGCAGGCTGGGTCACAACAAACGTATCCTGAGCGGTACAGCCTTCAAATACATCGAAAGTGCGCACGATATAGGTTCCGGCACATAAGCCGGTAATATTATCAGCTCCCGCGATTCCGTTTGCAGTACGAATCGTAGTGTTACCCGCAGTATTGATCCAGGTATAGTTCCATGGTCCTGTTCCTTGTCCCGTTGCCGTGGCGGTTGCCGTACACGCGCCGTTGCACAGTACATTCGTATTGGCGATAATTGGTTCAGGACAGCAAGTAATTTGTGCGCTGAAGAAGATATCCGGGTCGTTTTGGCAGGCAATGCTTCCCCAAGAACCAGATTCGCCGTCTGCCAATGTATTGACACTGATGCTCAAATCGGGGTTGAATCCAGGGATGCCGCAAGCATCCGTCGTGATGCGCCAGCAAAACACCCAATCTCCAATTCCCGGAGAGGTTGTAAGGCAGTTGTCTCCGAAGTTGTTGCCAGGGTTTCCATCATTGTTCCGGTCAAAATAGAAGCCGTTTCCCCAAACATTTCCAGTTGCTGTACTCGTGCAACCTCCTGGATACCAAGCCCATGTGCCGACCGTTCCATCGCAACTGGATGCAGGAGCTGTCGGGACGATGGTTGCCGGATTCCATCCTGATCCGAAGGTCAATTCGACACCGTGAAGCCAATTCGCGCTTTGCTGATTCCAGCCGGTTACCGTAAAACAAAAATCCACGACCGTTCCAGCTTGATAAAAGCCATTCGTAGGCAAAGGGTTCACTGTAAACGTGTGATTGACAAGACATGCTGCGCAGTTATTGTCATTCGAAAGGGTCATTGAGAAGTTCCCTCGGTCACCAATGTTCCCGCCAGAAATCTGTATGAGATACGTCCCGGGAAGCAACCCAGTGAAGGTCGTTGTCAATGAACTTGCATTGCCAGTAGCACAACCCATCCCGACAAGTGCACCGCAACCTCCTTGCCAGAGCGCAAAATTGGGGTTGTTAATGCCGCCTGTGATGTTCACGTTGAGTTCCGAACCCGTCAAAGTCACCTGATACCAAACGTCGGATGCGGGTGAAGCCGTGCTTGCATTTCCCTGCTGACAGCCAAGCATCGAGGGATAAGGACTGCTTGCAGTTGCAGCAAGATTGGTCGAATTGGTCGTCACGGCCGCGCCAACCCCGCGCGTCGGAATCGGTCCCGCAGTGCAACTTTGCGGTGTTGGCAACGCTCCTATGTTTTGCGCCGTCGCACAATTGTCATTGGCAGGTTGCGCAAAGGCCAAAGTCCCAACGCAAAGTAGCAATGTTGCAAGAAGGTATTTTAGTCGTCGAATTTGCATAGCAGAAAACGATTGTTGGGAAAATCTCAATGTTTGTAAGTCGCTTGAACCGATTCATAAATCACGCCGGCCGGGTGAATTTCAAATCGGCGATCCGGATCAAGCGGCGTGTTATCATCCATGGCAAGTGCGCCATTCACCAAACAATTGTTCGTTTGCATTTCAGAAGCTGAAAGCAAATGTACTTCAGCACCATTGTTGAACAACATAGTGCGGCGAACCGTTTTTTTGCGATACGAATCCAAATTTGCAGCACTAAATGCCGCATCAATCTGCCCAAGGGTGTATGTTCCTGTCGAAATAACGACGTAGGAACAGTTTCCTTGAGCGTTCATTTTACCGAAACAAAACAGGCCGACAAAGAGCAAGACAAACCAAATGCCTCGAAATTGCATGTTTTTCAACTTTTTGGGTTCTTTTTTCCGATCCTTTCCCGCTGATGGGACCTACAATAGAATGCAATGTAGAAAAAAAGTCCAAAAAAATAGCGGTCGGCCGATGACTACATTACGTGGTCTAGATGCGAAAATTGTCGAATTTGCCCGCCGATGGAAGGATACCACTACCTTTTGGCCATTGGAATAGGAATTCTCACTGGATTTGTCAACACGCTCGCCGGCAGCGGCACCCTTCTGATTACACCCTTTTTTATCTTCCTGGGCCTCCCTGCCGATGTTGCCAATGGCACTAACCGCTTGGGCATTTTCGCGCAGACGTTGGTCGGCTCATTCATGCTCAAGCGTCAATCCAATGTCAGCCTCAAAGGCTCCGAAATCCTGATCATTCCCTCGATGATCGGTTCGGTGGGCGGGGCATTGCTTGCGAGCCACCTGAACCCGAAGGTCTTGGAAGGCGTGATTGCAGTCGTGATGTTGTTGATGATCTACCCCATTGCACGCAACAGCGAGAAGTGGATGCGGGAAAAAAGCGTCTCCGAGGAATTTCACAGGAAGCCACTGCTGATTGTGATTTTCTTCATCTTGGGCTTCTACGGCGGATTCATCCAAGCCGGAACCGGCATTTTCATCTTGAGTGCCATCGTTCTCATTGCCGAACGCAGCCTTCAATACGCCAACCTGCTGAAAAACCTGATCGTGTTTTTCTTCACCATTCCCGCCCTTGCCATCTATATCTACTACGACGAAATCAACTGGGAAATCGGCTTGGTGGTCATGGTCGCCCAAAGTGCCGGCGCTTGGTTTGCCGCAAGATTCCTCGGGAAAAGCCCGAAAGCAAATCTGGTGGTGCGGTACCTGCTGATCGTGATTTTGGCTGTGAGCGGGGTGATCATGCTGGTGAAGCTGTTTCGGGCGATGTGAGTTTGGCGGTAGGGCCCCTGGTATCTGTCGTTTACCGAAAGCTGATACCAGATGCGCTCGCAGATGTTCTGAATATGGACCGATTTAATGTAAGTAGGGCAGAAATAGCGGTCTCCTGAAGAAAATACACTTAGGATCGCGGAAGATGCAACAAAAAAGTTCCTTGGCTCGGTTGATTTTCAGCTTGAAAAATACTAAAATTGCCTTAAAGGAAGCCATATGGATTTGAAGTTAAGCAAGACGAAGCTCGAAATCATCAAGAAGGTAGAAGCATCCGAAAACGGAGCCTTACTAGATTGGATTTTGCAAGAACTGGAATCAGTGCTACCATTCAGCTCCGATCAAATTCAACCCATCACGGAGGAAGAATATCGCACGGAGGTCGAAATCGGACTGAAATCGGCACGAAAAGGTCCTTTGTACACAAGCCAAGAAATCAGAACTCGCTATGCCAACCGAACCAAATCAACGCCCGCTTAGGGTACAGTGGACCGAAGAAGCCGAGATTGACCTAGACAAGATTTGCGCCTTTCAAGCACTGATTACTTCGCAGTTGGTTGCTGATCAATTGCATAGCAATATACTAAATCAAACTGACCAACTTGGATTTTTACCTTATTTGGGAATGAAGGATGTGGTCATTGGAAAAATGGAGGAAAACGTACGCTGCATTCTTCTAGGCCATTTCCGCGTTGTTTATGAGGTTGCGGAAGAAGAAATCAGAATCCTTCGTGTATTTGATATGAAAAGAAATCCAATCAGCTGGAGCTAATAGCAACAAAAGAACGCCGCAAAACTGGGCGCTCTTTTGGCTTTTACATGAACTTAAACACTAGAAATCAAACCAATACCACCCCTTCTGCTTCCGCTCTCACACTCACTCTCACACTGTTTTTCTCCTCAGGAAGCAAGGCAAAAAACACATCCTTCCACTTTCCCGCACGTTGCAGGCGCAGGAGCTCACTGAGGCGCACGCGCCCCGTCAGGTACGCGTATTCACGGCTGCGGAAACTTTCTTCTATCTCAATGAATTGAATCTCACTCAGCACCCCGACATCCGCATACCGGAAATATACCCGCACCTCAAAGCCCAAATTCAAAGCCGAACCAAGTTTTCCAGCATCTCCCGAGTTGCCCTCTTTGGCTGAATTCACCCCTATCCCTGATTCTCCAAATTCAGAAAATTCTGCTCCTAGCTCGCGGTATTCATACCCGTACCCATAGCTGATCGCACTCAGGTCGCTCAGCACCGCCGAACCGGTCGGATGGCTACCGGCTCCCTTGCCGAGCAACATTTGCCCTTCGAGAAAGGCGCCTTCCAAAACGACCGCATTGTACTCTTCTTCAACGGAATACAAACGATGACTAGGTGCCACGAATTGCGGCGCCACCACCGCCCTGATTCGGTCTCCATCGGCTGCTGCCCGCGCCACGAGCTTCAATTTCCATCCATTTTCCCTTGCAAAGCGCAGTTCCGGATTTCCCAAATTGGAGATGCCAAATGCAGGAATATCCTCCGGTGCCACAATCACCCCGAATGCATGGGCAATCAGAATCGACAATTTGTAGGCCGCATCGATGCCTTCGAGGTCCAAACGCGGGTCAGATTCCAGAAATCCTTCGTCGAATGCCAATTCCAAAGCATCCTGAAAACTCAGTCCATCCCGGAAAACCTTGCTCAGGACAAAATTCGAACTTCCGTTGAAGATGCCTTCGAGGCCCTTGAGCAGGTCATTGTCGTAGTATTCCTCGAGGTTCCGGATGATCGGAATGCTCCCACAAGCGGCTGCTTCATATAGGATGGGTAGGCCATGTTTGCGTTGCAAGGCCACCAATTCCGCGAAATGCTCGGCTATCAGGCGCTTGTTGGCCGTGATCACGGCTTTTTCGTTTTCGAGGGCGGCTTTGACAATTTCGAATGCTGCGTCGGCATCGTCGGTCAACTCGACAATGACATTGATGTGCGGATCGCGCAAAACGATATTGCGGTCGGTCGTGAACAGTTCGGCGGGCAAACTGCGGGCCTTACCGCCATCACGCACAACGATTTTTGAAATATTGGCAGAGATGCCTTTTGCTTGTTCCAGCGCGGCCACAAACCCTTGTGCCACAGTCCCGAAACCGAACAAGCCGATATTTAAATGTGCTCTTGACATGGAAGTGAAAAGTTAAAAGTGATAAGTTAAAAGTGAGAAATAAGGGTTGAGATGTTTTGCTAACGGGCGACAGCGGCATTTTCAATTAGCTTCGCTGAACCCTTCGGGTTTACTGACGTGATGTGCTTCGCAGTTCTCAATTCTTCATTCTCAATTATTTCCAGCGCTTGCGCAATATCCTGGATGAGGTCATCGACATGCTCGATGCCGCAGCTGAGGCGCACGAGGCTGTCGTTGACGCCTGCGGCTTGTCTTTTGGCGGCAGGCACACTCGCATGGGTCATGGTGGCCGGATGACAAAGCAAACTTTTGACACCGCCGAGGCTTTCGGCGAGTTTGAAGAGCTTGGTCTGCGTCACGAAGGCCTTGGCCGTTTCCAAGCGGTCGTCCTGAAAGCTCAGGCTCAAAACACCTCCGAACAAACGCTGCTGCTGCTTCGCAACTCCATGATTGTGATGGCTTTCCAATCCCGGATAATGCACTTTGGCGACGGCCGGATGGGCTTGCAAAAATTCGGCGATGGCCTGCGCATTTTGGCTTTGACGCTCGATGCGGAGGTTGAGGGTTTCAATGCCGCGGATGCAAAGCCAGCTGTCAAAGGGGCCCAAAATCGCGCCGGAGGCATTTTGAATGTATTTGATCTGGGCGGCAATCTCAGGGTCTTTGGCGACCACCAATCCGGCGACGACATCGCTGTGACCGGCTAAATATTTGGTGGCACTATGCACCACAATATCCGCCCCCAAATCCAGCGGACGCTGCAAGGCCGGAGACGCGAATGTATTGTCTACCACGAGCAAAGCGCCGTTTGCATGGGCAATCTTGGCGATTTCGGCGATGTCGCTCACCTTGAGCGTGGGATTCGTCGGCGTTTCCAACCATACAAATTTCGTCTTGCTGCTGATCGCTTCGGCGACATTCTCCACGGAAGTCGTGTCAACATATTGAATATCAATTCCCAAGCGGCTGTAAATGCCCGTAAAAATGCGGTAAGTGCCACCGTAGATGTCATCGACCGCGAGCACTTCGTCGCCTGCATTCAGGAGTTTGATGACCGCATCAATCGCCGCCAATCCGCTGCCAAATGCAAATCCGGAATGCCCGCCTTCGAGCTCAGCAATCAGATTTTCAAGGACTTTCCGCGTCGGATTGCCGGTGCGGCCGTAGTCAAAACCCTGATTCACGCCGGGTGCCTCCTGCACAAATGTAGAGGTCTGATAAATGGGAACTGAAATTGCGCCGGTCAATGGATCAACAGGTACAGCATGGATAACTTTTGTGTCAAAATTCATAACAATGGAGAATGAAAAATGGAAAATGGAGAATGGTTTTTTGAAAATTGAAGGATCGAAAAGGCAATGGAAATCCCCGTGGAAATTCTCCATTCTCAATTCTGAATTATCAATTCTCAATTACCTCCGCTACCTGTCTTGAATTCTGATTTCCTGCAAAAAACAAAAAATCCCTTCCGGCTTTCAGAAGAGATTCAGCGTTTTCGCAGATTGGCTTTTAACACCAACTTATCTCTCTCCGATTCCGCCGGGGAATCAGAGTGGGATTTGGCACCTTGCTTGTTCCTGTTTCGATCAGTATCGAACACCAGGACGCGTAGGTTGCCAAGGTTTCATCGGGCCCATTCCCTCCACCTTTCTTGATAGGATAGCTTTTAAAAGAACTGACGCAAAGATAACGGGTTGAATTTGACAATAGCAAAATTTTATTTTAAAAATTTACTTTCAGCGCATCGCATACAAAATATTATTCTGGAATTATATTAACATCCAAAACAAATGAACATCAATCAGACCTGAACAAATGTGAATATTCGCCCAAACAGGTGAAAAAAATATTTACCGTTTCGGCCACTTTCAAAACGAAGCGCAAAACACAGTGTGTTGAGGCAACCCACCAAATGCCAAGAGGCTGCCCCTTTTGGGAGACAGCCTCTTGCATTCAAAATCATTTATCAATCAACCAATGCCTATTCCTTCACGACACGGGTCGTAAGGTTATTGACGTTGATCATGTACATGCCAGAAGCGAAATTGGAAAGATCCAACTTCGTAGTGGCTTGGCCATCTGCAATGACGATGTCTTGCTTGAACACCACTTTTCCATAGAGGTCAGTGACCGTCATTGGATATGTGGCATCAGCGCTACAATCGTTGCAAGAGATTTCGACGTCCACCATACCGTTGGTTGGATTCGGGAATGCCGAGATCGACAACGCTGGCAGAATTTCCTTTTCATCTCCGGCTTCAGGCTCGCCAGTGAGGCGGCTGTTGCAGTTGTTGCGACGCTCGACCTTCACGCGGAAGGTGCATGAACGTGTATTGCCGCATGCATCCGTAGCGGTTGAAGTGACCCAAGTGGTTCCGACTGGGAAGAAGGAGCCCGCGGCTGGCGTGGAAACCACCGTAGCAGCACCACAGTTGTCAGACGCTGTCACGTTGAAGTTCACCGTCCTGCCTTGACCATTGTTGGGGACACAAACCGTGATGTTGTTGGGGCAGTTGATGCTTGGACGGACGTCGTCATACACCGTGATGTTTTGTGACTGGGAAACTGAGTTACCGTAGGTATCAGTTGCAGTCCAAGTACGCACGATGGTATAGCTGTTGGCACAAGTTCCCGGGACAATCGTCTCATTGAACGTGACCGTTGGGCATGGGCCGCAAAGGCTGGTTGCATAAACGCCGCAGCTGTGGCTGACGCAATAGACATTGCAATTTGAGCCAGAGCCGGAGCCGCCATGACCGCTGCCGCTGCCTGAACCTGAGCCAGAGCCGCCGGTACCGCAAGGATTGGTCATGTAGCCATTGTAACCAGCATAGTTGCCATTGGAACCGGAGCCACCGTGGCCGCTTCCGCTGCCACCGTTGCCATAGTTGCACTGATGTGAACCGGAGCCGCTACCGCTGCCAGAGCCGCTGCCATGATGACCGCTACCGCTGCCAGAGCCGCTACCTGAGCCGCCATTGCCGTTGGATGGGCAAGCTACAATGCCTGGCGCATTTGGAATTTGATCGCAACGTTTTCTGACATCGCAAGGTACGCCCCAAAGGGTGATGATTCCGTCGCCAGCAACGCTTACAGTGAAGCTACATGCAGAAGTATTGCCGTTCACGTCCGTTGCCACTGCATTCACAGTGGTTGTGCCAAGGCCAAATACGCTGCCAGAAGCAGGAATGACGCTCGTCACAGAAGAACCGCAAGCATCCGTTGAAGTCACCTCATAGGTAACCGTTGTGTTGCACTGACCCAATGGTGCCGTCACGTTGATGTTGGCTGGGCAAGTGATCACTGGAGCAACATTGTCTTGCACGGTAACGTCAGAAGTACATGTGCTGACAAGGCCATTGACGTCGGTGACCGTGAGGACCACGACATAAGGACCGCCTACGTTTGCACAGCTGTAGCTGGTTGGTGCAATCGTTGCAGAGGCAACGCCACAAGCGTCATTGCTGCCATTGTTGATGTCAGAAGCCGACAAAGTGAAGCTGCCATTGGCATCCAATTGAGCCGTGAACGGCTGGCAGATGGCTGTCGGAGGCGTTACATCATTCAAGGTCAAGATGATGCTGCATGTGGCTGTGTTGCCACCCGCGTCGGTTGCCGTGAAGGTGATCGTGTTGTCACCTGCGCCGGAGAGCACGGTACCTGCTGCAGGTGACTGAGTGACGGTCACAGGACCGCAATCGTCAGAAGCAGAGGTCAAGCCGGTGTAGTCAGCAATTGCAAGGCTGCAATTGGCATCCAAGTTGGTTGTGACATTGCCGGAGCAAGCGATCACAGGTGCAACAGGTGAGCAGCTGGATTCGAGCGTGAAGTTGCCTTCTGCGCTGCTGAAACCATGTACCAAGATGTAGTAGTCCACACCCGGGGTCGAGCACCACGTCACAGAAGACTTGAAGCTCGGCGAGCCAGGTCCTGTAGAGCAACCACCGCCGATGTCGTCATTGCCTGTCAAGCAGGTCAAGGAAGCAGGGCTACCGGTGTAAACACGGAGCTTGGTATCAAAGTCGGTGCCTGCGTTGCAGGTCGTCAACGTGATCTGATTGCCATTGCCGGGCATGACATACCAGACACCGCCGCCGGTGCCGTCTGTGGTTCCGCAAACGCCGAGGGTTTCGGAAGTTGCGCAAGATGTGTTGCCGCTCACGGTAGTGCCGCAAGCCATGGGTGCTGCATTTGCAACCAAGTCATTTGCAGGAGAAGCAGTCACGACGACGGTCGTGGTTGCGGTCACGTTGCAAACGGTGTAGGTAATGGTATGGGTTCCAGGACCAGCAGCAGATGGGGTGAAGGTATTGCCTGACACGCCAGCACCGCTGAAAGTACCGCCAGCGTAGTCGGCGCTCAAAGTCACAGCTGCATCACCTTCGCAAAACGGACCAACTGCGTTGATCGTCACCGTTGGAGCTGCACAGCTCATGCTTAAGGCAAATGGACCTGTTGCAGAAAGAAAACCGTTTACCAATACGTAGTATGTGACACCTTGTGTGGTACAGAATGTGGCCGTTGATGCCAAACCTGGCGAAGTACATGCATCATCGTCTGCAGTTACGCAAAGCGGATTGGTGCAAGAACCTTCATAGACATGCAATTTCGAATCATAAGTCGTCGAAGGATCGCAGAGGCTCAAGGTGACAAAACCACCCGTGCCTTGGAACGTGTACCAGAGACCACCACCTGTTCCGACCGTAAAGCCGTTGCAGCTAGGAGCTGCGTCTGCAGTTGCATTGGTGGTGTTTCCTGACACTGTCGAACCGCAGGCAATGCTGATCGCGCCGCTGCAAAGGTCATTCGCAGGTGCAGGTGATGGGCAAGCAATGCTCCAAGTTTGCGTTCTTGAAGTAGTCCCTTCGCCATCCAACAAAATGAAGTAGTTGCCGGCTGTCAGTGAAAATGTAACCGTTCCACTGATGGAGATGTCATCAATACATGTCCAACCCGTGGCGCCACAACCTGCTCCTGCCGCTTTGAAGAAATAGTCGACATAGCCGCCCGTTCCACCAGAAACATTCAAGGTGTAGACGCCGGTCGTCGGTGCGGTAAAGGTATAAACTGCCTCTGCACCGGGTGTCGAAAAGCCGCATGAACCGGGGCTCCAACCGCCGCCGTTGCCGACCAGGGTAGTCGTCTGTGAACCGCCGCAAACCACGGCTGCCGTATTGGCGCATGGATCAAAGGCTGGTGCACAGCTGATGTTAAATGTCTGGGTACGGGAAGTGGTGCCTTCGGCATCGGCAAGCAGGTAGTAATTTCCGGCAGCCAAGGTAAAGGTCACAGTTCCGCTACCGGAAATGTCGTCGATACATGTCCAGCCTGTGGAGCTACAGCCACCGGCTGTTGATTTGTAGAAGTAATCCACAAAACCGCCGGTACCGCCAGAGACGGTCAACGTATATGCTCCCGAAGAAGGAACGTTGAAAGAATAGATGCGCTCAGCACCCGGAGTTGTGAATCCGCATGAACCTGGGCTCCACAAACCGGCACCATCCAAGGTGAAAGTCTGGTTTACACCGCAGTTGATGGCAGTCACTGCAGTACATGGGTCCACTGGAACCGGCGTAGTGCAGCTCGCACATTGCACGGTGGTGACACGGCATGAGCTTGCAGAACCGCAGCCTGCAGAGTTCCAGTGTGCATACAATGTTCCCGTGAAGGTGTTGACGAAGGTAAGCGGAGATGCGCCAAAGGCCACAACCGGGCCATTTGAGCTGCCACTGCGAATCGTAATCACACCACCGACTGTAGAATGGGTAAATTTCAGGGTCTGACCCGAAACCGCTCCTGAAATCGGGGAAAACTCCCCGTCAAAAGAGCAGGTAGAAACGGTCACCACCGCGCCGGCAGTATTGATCGTTGCCGACCCAAACTGCGAGGTGTTCAGACACTGAGCTGCAAGGCTGCCCACCGTCAAAAAACACAGGGAGAAAATGAATAGAAGCTTTTTCATATCTGATTTCCTCCTTATTGTGTGACGTTGAAAAGGACTGTATTGGCATTGACCAAGTCGCGCAATTCCTGATGGAAGGTCGCGTAATCCTGTGCCGAAATGGTCACGATGGTTTGACCACGTGCCAAGGAGAATGCCGCCATGTAGGCTTCGCGCAAACGCACGTTGCTCGTGGCCCATTCTGCTTGATTCGCACGAAATTCAGCCTCCATTTTCCGGAGTTGATGTTCAGCGACATCGGCAGTAGGTACATTGAAAGTTTCGCCGGCCTGCACCTTGTTGGCTTCATAGGCGGCGTTTTCAATTTCGGTGGGTTGCGTTACCACCACTGGACTATTGACTGGCGAACTGGGATTGTTGGCAATCCAAACAGTTTTTGCCTGCTCGTAGGCTTCGGCATCGGCCTGTGGATTCCCGGTATTCGGCATAGTCGGGAAGCCGTTTGGCATTTGCGCAATACCCAATGAACAGATTGCGAGGAAAGCCAAGAAGGCCAAACATCGCATACCATTACGTTTTTGATTCATCGCGAAACGATATAAGTTGAACTTGAAAAAAAATGAATGAAGTTGACTTGGATGGAGGCCAGTTTTCGGACAAAAGCAGCCCAGCATCAAACACCATTGATGAAATTTAATGCTACCACATGCCTGAATTCCAAATACTTCTAACTCCAAAAGAACACACCTACGCTGGGCCCAAATCATGCACCAGAGAGCGTGAATATTTTACTGAGACATTAATTCTTCCTTGACTCCTGTTGATTCTAACTTGATTGATCTTAAATATTCAGTAACACAATTCTAACAATGAGGTAAGGAAAATACAATAAGTTATCAAAAAAATTACTACACATCCACAATTCTTACCTTGTATAATTGATCAACAACAGCGGAAACGATTCCAATATTAATTCAATAGGCATAAATAAGCCTAAAGGCATCCTAGATTCTGATATTCTATCCGAATCTATTTTCAACATTATCCAGGTTAAGCCGTGTAAGAATTCAAACAAAAACAGAAGAGAGCGAGCTTTTTCTATCAATAAACAGGTCCAAATTCTCCTTCATTCTCGGAAAATCTTTCAGGGGAATTGCCGACGGGCTGTCTCGAACGGAGCGGTCGGCAGATCCGAGGACTTTGTTTCCGCAGTTGGTTGTTTGTCAATAAAAAAAGTAATCAAGCCATGTCTGAATAAACCTGCAATGTTCTGAAACAGAATCTTAGCTGCAGGTTTTTGGTTCCGCAGGAGAATTCAAGCCTTCGTTTGTCGCCTCCGAAGGCAAACCTTGGAAGCCCCAAAAGAAACCGTGCCGTAAAATTCCTCGTTGTTCCTACTTTTCGGTCGCAATGTTCACCTTGCCTTGTACATCCTTCCAGACCTTTACCGTCTGCCAGAAGCCATACGAACGATCGGACCTCTCCGCCAATGATTTGGCCATTTGCAACGCACTTGGCTTCAAGTCGACTTTGTAATCCTTGTGATTCACGTTGATCGTCAGCGGCTTCTTCGGATTCACCAATGCCTCATGCAGATGAATCGAGATCCCTTGGGACAGATTCTGAACTTCGATGCGATTCTGTGTCGGAAAGGCCATGACCTCTGAAAAGACCGGAAAGCCGCTCATCTTCATCCGACCACCGACGTAGCTGATCCAGAAATAGTTATCATTTCCTTCACGCACCATGTAATGATCCCATTTCAAATGAAGCGGATAGGGATTCCTGCGAAAATTACTCAACCAAGTCGGTGCATCGGTGACGGCAGTGGTGGTCTTAGCGCCTTTCGGGTTTCGTAGCCAATGAATGGGATCTGCAATGACATTCGCCTGAAAATCAGGGCCGCGACGATCCATCACATAACTGTGTTCAGCACCTGAATGCACGTAGACTTGATGTTGAAAATCTCCCGGATGCAGTCGCGCGAGGCTGTCCAAAATCTTGCTGTAAAGCACCGTTTCCTTGTTGCGGTTGTAAGCATCGTCCAATTCGCCAACTTGGAGCAGCATCGGAACGTGTTGCAGATTGTCGGGACCGACATCGTTGTGATGCCCCGCACTCATGCTCGCCGCAGCCAATTCGGAGGCCATCCGAGGCGCCAATTGATACACGCCGTCACCACCTGCGGAATAGCCAAGCAAGTAAATCCGATTGGGGTCCGCACCCGTGTAGAGCCTAACCTGTTTCAAAATCTGACTGTAAAATACTTCCGCATCGCCGTCAAAATGGAGATTCCACGTGTCATTGGGGCCTCGTGGGGCAATGTAAATGCCTGTGTCGATGCTGTTGAGATAGTAGCGTTGCATCTGCTCCCACTGTTCGTCATTCATTTCGGCAGGTCCTCCTCCCCCACCATGCAAGGCGATGTAGACGGGGTAACCATCCGCAGGGGCAGCACCCTTGACTTGGATTGAAAACCGTCCGACTTTGCCGTTTTCGTAGGTTATCCTACCCTCTTCGAATGCCGCCTTTTCCTCCGGATTTCTGCGTTGATCATCCAACAACCGCTGCCACAATGCCTCCCGCACCATCGGAATCGACGCTGAATCAAGCGTATAGTCCTTGGCTTTCAGCGAATCGATCACGTCGGTAAACGTTGGCGCGGCTTGCAGCATCCGCAGGAATTGTTTGGTTTCCGTTTTGGACATCTGCGCATCCATCGCAGAAAAGAGACCGCAGAGAACCAACAGCAGGAGGATTTTACGCATACGCTTCTTGAATAACATTCGCTAGTTTAATGCAAAAACTGAACCGTAACAAGGTCAATTCATGTTTTGTCAGCGAACTTTCGAAATCCAATCGACGCGCGCTCAGACGCCACCTGCCTTGGAAATTGGGTCAAATGCGCAAGGAATCCGTTTGTATATTGCTAACTGTTTTCATCATCCGAAGTCAAAAATGCCGCTACAACCCCTTCGAATCGTCATTCTGCTTACCCTTTTAATGGTCCTTGCATGCCGACCCGCGCAGGCGCAGGACGATGAGGCCCCCGATTGGCAGCCGCTTTTGGTCAAACACTTCAGCCAATCGGATTTGGATGCAGCGGCCAAGGGATTGGATTTGGCAACCTACATGACGGAAAAAGAGCGCAACGTGCTCGCCTACACCAATTTGGCGCGACTGTTTCCACTTCAATTCGATGCCTTTTACCTGGATTGGCTGGAAAATGTGGAGGATGACGAAGGCTGGGAAAAGTACACTGCGAATGACTATTTCTACACGACCTTGCACAAGGACTTGCAGAAAATGAAGCCTTTGGCACCGCTGCGACCGAGCAAGAAGTACTTTGTTGCCGCCGAACAATGGGCAAAATACAGCGGAAAAAACGGCCTTCTGGGCCACAACCGCCCTTGGTACATGCGCAATACACAAGCCGAATGCTGCGCCTACAATCCGTTGGACGATCCCATGACGCTCGTTCTCGACCTGCTCATCGACGAAAAAGTCAAAAGCCTCGGGCATCGCAAAATTCTACTCGGCAAATGGCTCGACTGCGGGGCAAGCATCCAACCGCACAAGACTTATGGCTGGTGCTTGGTGATGGATTTTGGCGGGGAATAATCGTTTGCCTCACAATGCAATTGGTCGCTTCGGACGGAACATCAATTCCTCCAAAAGCTTTCCAAGGTGAATGAAGATGGCTTTACGAACGGCAGATAAGTCAATCCATCCATCCGGAACTTTTCATAAAACGACTCCTTGCAGCTCAGTTCGGCACAAAAGTTATAGCCGTCTTGGCTGTTGCCCGAGCCGAGCCAAGAATAGATTTCGACCTTTTCCCCCGGATAATTTTTGGAGATGTAGTCTTCCATTTCCTTCCTTTGGACCTCGTGGGAGACCTTTACATGATCGTACATGATCATGAATTTCCCATCAAAATGCCGCCATTTGGGTTCGGGAATGTAGAGCAGATTGGGTTGCTTTTCGATATGCGCCAACGTTGCCCGCGCTTTGGCGATGTCCTCAAATTGCTGTGTCACGCGGCCGGCAATCTTGTAGCCTTCAAACGGGAAGTAGCCGGAGAATTTAAATTCGTCTTCGTCGGTACTGATCGAATGGCAATTTGTTGAAACGACAAACGCCTCCTCCAACTTGCTATGACGGGTCACCAAGATCGAATAATCGTCGAAGCAGGCAAAAGGATAAACGGTGGCGGGTCCTTCGACGACCAATTTCTGTTGGATGCCTTGCAGAAGCTCGGGTTGCTCAAAATAAGACACAGACATCATGGTATCTGATCGGGCCCCGATGCCACGTTCAAGGGGCATCACGAGGATCGCATACCCTGGTTTGGAAAAGTCGAAGTCGGCTAGGACGGCGGTGGATTGGAATGCGCGTAGAGGTAAATGGCAGAAAGTCAAGCGTAAAAGGCAAACAAAATCATCAGATATTAAGCAAATCCTCAATTCACCCAGATGCAACTTTCAATCTATGAATTGGTTACGGAGCCTCACGCTGAAAAATACGAAAACTTCGCGAAGACGTTCCCGCCTACAAAAAATACAAATGGAACGTTCAAACCAACGGAGCAATGGTTTGCATCAATGCGCCTTTCGCCCATTCACGACGCGGGCAAATCGAAACAGTTGACTCATTTGCACAAACTCCATATTCCCTCTGTCTTCCCCGTTTGGGTTTTCTCTGCTGATGGCAACAACGCGGTAGTACTTATCATGGTACCTAAAAATACTTCCTCTACCCAATAGAAAGCCTTCGCGGGTATCGTCCAGTGTGATTTCTGCCGCAATTCCGATTTTGGGAAGGAAATTCGATCCTGTAAACACTTTGGTTTTGAATCCAAAGGCCATCATGCCGCCGCCCTCAAATCGGAGATGGCAACCGTGGCAAACTTCGTAGGATTGGGCGAAAAGGCCTCCTTTGCCCAATGTGACCATGATCAAAATCGGAAGATAAACTTTATAGAACCGTCGTTTCTGCAGCCGAAGGGACCGTGAGATTTGCAATGGAAACGAATTTGCACTCATGGTAGCGGTTCAATCCTTGTCTTGAGGTCCATTTAGCAATCGGATGTTTTCAGGCAAGGGGTAGACTTCTTTACAAATTAAGTAGCCTTGAACAGATCTGCCACGACCCTCGCGATAAACGTCCGTAACAAGATAGTTATGATTGTCAAATCGAAAGTAGGTTCCTTTGGCCGCCATTATGTCCAAAACAGGGTTTTCGCAAAAGATATTTGCCGCAAGGAGACGCCTGCGAGCCCCATTGCCCGTAATCACCTTTTCCTTGCTAAACCCGTAGGTGTAAACCTCTTTCATTCCCAAAAAGCAGTTTGCCCCGTGGATCAATTTGTGATCGGTTGAAAGTTGTTGAGCATGGAGAAAGGGCATTGAGCAATGGAGGAAAACAAACAGGCTAAAGATATGAGTTGCTTTCATGAAAAAGGGGCTAGTTGCATGGTAGCATGTTTGAATTCCCCCCCATCAAGAATTCTCCCGCTTCTCCCAGACATGGATCGACTCATACACCTTGTCCAAAATCCGTTTGCGGATATCCAGCTGTTGGAGTTTTTTGTTTTCGGCGTCGGGCCATGTGCGGTTGCTCAGGAAGACGTAAACCAGATCGTATTTGGGGTCCACCCAGACGCAGATGCCCGTGAAGCCAAGGTGCCCGTATGTGAGCGCGCTCGCGCGGTCGCTGCATGAACTTCCATGCCCCGGATCGGCTTTGTCCCAACCGAGGCCGCGACGGTTGTCGCTCTGTTGCCTTTTGGTGAAATACTCGACTGTCGCTTGGTCAAAATACGTTTGGTCGCCTTGGCTGCCCCCGTTTTTGACCATCAAAAGGAGCTTCGCCAGGTCATAGACATTGCTGAACAGGCCTGCATTCCCGCTCACGCCTCCTAAAACAGCGGCACTTTGGTCATGGACATAGCCTTCGACCTTCTTGTGGCGCCAAAGGTTGTCCATCTCCGTCGGTGCACAGGTCTTCCTGGGCATCTTGATCGCCGGATTAAAACAGGTATTGTTCATTCCCAAGGGTTTGTAAAACACGGAATCCAAATACCTTTCGAAGGGGACGCCCGATGCTCCTTCCAGGACCCGCCGCATCACAATCATGCTCAGATCGCTGTAACGCATCTTTTTGTCGCTTTTGATCGGGCTGCTCATGACCATTTCCCAGACCGTGTCCTGATAGGCGCCACACATGAACAGGCCGTCGATGATCGGCACACAAAACGTGTCATTGGGCTGCGCGCTGTAGAGGTTGGGCTTCAATCCGGCCTTTCCCATTGTCTCTTGGTAAAAGGGAATGAACGGCACCAAACCCGAATTGTGCAGCAGCAGGTTGCGCAATTTGATGCTGTTGAGGTTACGGCCACGCATTTCACTCACGTAAGCGCTCGCTGCCTCCTCGATGTTGATGAGCTTGTCGTAGTACATTTTCATCGTCGCGACCGTCGTTGCGGAAACCTTGGTCACCGACGCAAGGTCATACAGCGTGGCATACGGATCGACCTCCTTGCCGGCGCCGTTGTATTCTGTGCGGCCATAGCCCTTGTCCCAAACGATTTTGTTACCGCGCATCACAAGCACGGCACAGCCCGGGGTTGCTCCGGCGGTAATCGCCTCTTGGGCAATCGAATCAATCGCCTGCAACACATAGCTGTTCATCCCGGCTGCCTCCGGCATGCCAAATTGGAAGCGGTAACCACTCGGATTGGCGATGCTCGTGCCTGCAGGAAATTGGGCGCTTGCCGTCACCGGAAGGCTGCCATCCACCTTGATGCCGCCAAAAAGTGCCTCTGCAGCAGCGACTTGGGCATCGTCCTTGTTTTCGTAGGCGACCAAAATCGCATCCTCGTGGCTCCCAAAATATTTCAAGGCATAAGGACTGCCAAACAGCACCGCGATCACCTCGCGGCTTTTGATATCCAACTCCTTCATCAATGCCTGCGTCCCGGCACTGATCCCGAAATTTTTCGAAGCACTCTTGCTCATGCCGTCCACGCCGACAATCACGGTATTGTACCCGGCAATTTGCGCCAGCAATTTGTCCCGCTGCGCCTTCTCAGCCGCGGCAGGAAGCTGGAAAAAGTCCATTTTAGTGTAAGTTCTGAGCTTCTGCTTGAATGCAGAATTCGCCCCGGCACCAATTTCAACAACCGCAATTTTGCGTTCGGCGAGTTTGCCGATCGGCAAGATCTGATTGTCGTTTTTGACACAGGTCATCGCCAATTGGAAAAGCTTCTTGCGCAAAGCGAGCCCGTTGGCGGTCATCATTTCGTTGGGAATCACCTGCGGCGTGAACCGGTTGGTATGCAGGCCACACCATTCTTTTGCCACGAGAATTTTAAGCACGCGGGCATCCAATTCGGCCTCGGTCACTTCCCCTTTGGCGATGGCATCCTTGATCAGTTTCTTGGCTTTGGCGACGTTTCCTGAGAAAAGCAGCACGTCATTCCCCGCCAAAAAGGCTTTGAGATCCGTTTCGCCTTCGGCCCAAAACTTGGCGACGCCTTGCATGCCAAGTGCATCCGTAAAGACCAAACCATTGAATCCCATCTCTTTGCGCAAGAGGTCCGTGACGATCTTCGGCGAAAGTGTACTTGCCAAATTGGGCGTATTGTCGAGCGATGGAATGTACAAGTGGGCCACCATGATGCTCGCAATGCCCCTTTCAAAGAGCTTTTTGAAGGGGTACAATTCGAGGCTGTCGAGACGCTGCTTGGTGAACGGAATCAAGGGAAGGTCGGCGTGGGAATCGGTATCGGTGTCGCCATGTCCGGGAAAGTGTTTGGCACAGCCGATCGTACCGCTGTATTCCATGCCTTTGTACATAAAAAGGCCTTTGATAAAGACATTTTCGCGGTCTTCTCCGAAGGAACGGTCGTTGATGACGGGATTCCGCGGGTTGTTGTTGACGTCCACAACCGGCGAAAAGTTGACGTGCACTCCTACCCTGCGGCAGTGTTTGCCCACTTCCATGCCCATTTCGAAGATCGGCATCGAGTCGCGAATGGCGCCCAAGGTCATGTTTTTGGGGAATGAAATCGTGCTGTCGAGGCGCATCCCAAGGCCCCATTCGGCGTCGGTGGCGATGAGGAGCGGGAATCGGGCAGCTTTTTGGTAGCGGTTGACGAGGTTGATTTGGCGACCGGGACCGCCTTGCATGAAGATGAGTCCGCCGATTTTTTCATCCCGAACGAGCTTTTCGATGGCGGCGACGTGATCGGCTTCCTTGTTGCTGTAGGCGGCCACCATGAACAATTGGCCGATTTTTTCATCGAGCGTCATGCTGTCGAGGGCCAATCGGGCCCAATTTCCCACGCTTTGCTTCGGTTTGGCAGCAGGCTTGCCTGCAAGCGGCATTCCATCCGTCGCGAATGGCCTTGGATGCGTCGGCCACGAAGTCGCCAACAAGGGCAAAGCCATCAAAATTCCCAGCGCGGCGAAGAATCGCCTTCCATTTTTCCTTTTCCCGATCATGTCACGCAAACCTAAGCAAAAACAAAAGCCTGAAACTGTGGCTATTCACAGGGTTTGTATAGGATAGTGTACGATAGGATGGGTTTTGAGTTTTGGGATTAGTGTTCAGAGATTTGTTCTGGGAGTTGAGAGTGGAAAGTTGAGAGTTGAGAGTTGGTTTGGCGAAATTGGGGAAAAGTGGGGAATTCGAAATGATCAGTACTTCTTCTTTGCGAAAAGAGCCCGATTCGAAACGTTAGACCTGGTGCCGGGCGGATTCGATTTGTCAGCTGATAGATTCGATCTTGCCAAACTGGTTTAGGATAAAATCGAAGAAGCTGAAATCTTGGCTGCCAATTGATTATATTTGAATCCACTCAGAGTCGTTTTATAACCAAGAATGCGAAGCCTTAAGAACTACTTCATCCTTTTCCGCGAACTTTCGGCATTTGCCTTGGGCTTTGATAGGCCGTCGAATAGGAAATTGAAGAGGCTGTTTGCCAACACGGACAAGGTAATCATCAAAATCCAAGGTTTTGGGTTCAATGACGAAATCACAGAGGAGGTAGTATTTACGTTGACTGGAGAAGAACAATTGAGCGTCCCATTCGATGGCAATAAGAAACCGTTCATGCCTTGTATTGGTCCTCCTCAGAAAGCAAGGGAGAGATCAAACGACCCCTCGGTTTGCACATGGGGTTTCGATTCGTTACGGCCGCATATGAGCTATGCTAAAGCATCCAAATCAATTGGGTTTCCAAGAGGCAGAGGAATGTCCAACCAATCGCAATACTGGTTTGCTGGTGGCCATGCCCTTTCTTTTCCAATGTAATTGGAGCTTGCAGCAACAGAGCCCTTTGTCAACCTGGGTATCTATCCCCCGCACCGCATCAACCGCCACCTTTTCCCCGCCACCGCGATCCCGACCCATTCGTTTTTGCCGGTTTGAATCAGCTCTCTTGGGGCGAGGACGGTGAATTCTTTGCGGGATTCTTGGAGCAGCAGGTCGAAACTGTAATCGGAGAGGTCCCATGCGTAGGTGGCGGCGCCGAAGGGTTTGGCTTCGTTGTTGGCCTGCGAATAGTCAGATGCCAAGGCATACCACTTTTCGTTGACCAAAATCGGTTGCCAGGAAAAGGTTTCCATCATTTCTTCGCGTCCGAGGTTCAGAAAGCCTGTCGTCGTGTTGGAAATCAGCTGATAATCAGGATCAAATCTCCAAACATGCAAGGAATTGTTGGTTTTGCTGCCCGGCGAATGTAATTCGATGCCTTTGTCGGGAAGCCCGCGGAGGTGCAAAACAAAGGTGAATCCGGCAGGATCGGCCAACAATTCAGACTGATAACTCGATCGGATGGCCACGGCACCACTTTTTTTCTCCCTGCGAATGAGCGCGTCGCGCATGGCTTCGCTCAAGGTGTACAGGTGAAGGTTTTCCAGCGTGTCGGCACGCGTGATTTCGCCAATGAAAACGCCCGCTTCCCGTCGTTCATTTTCCTGATCCAAATACCATCCGGCCGCGATCAACTTACCTGGGACATTGGTCAAAATCTTCAATTCCACGGGAACTTGCCTGCTTTTCGTGAAGCCAATTACCCGCGTCGTGGACTCGCCAACATTATAATGCAGCAATCCGAAGGAAATTGTGGCGGGACCTTGAAAAGCACTTCCCCCGCTTTGCGTCTGCGCGGTAAACAGCAGATGCTCCGAATCCAAAATGTACATTTTTCGCAAGGAAACCGACTGATCAAACCTGCGAAATGGCGAAAATGCTTCGTGCACCACATTCAAGTTGCGGTCCAAAATCATACAGGCCAAGGAATTATCCGTCAATTCTTCGCGGCTGATGCGGCGCCAAGCAAGCAAGACAAAATTGCTATCCGGCGAAAATTCATATCGGAATCCCGGTTGGTCCAATCCCAACGAAAACCCAGGCAAATCGTCCAAAATACGGGTTTTGATGGCCGGATTTCCCCCGCCAAACACGGGTTCGCTGAGCATCAAGGCCGCCATGCCGGTATGCGGCGAACGTGCGACATTCAAAATGGCAATCCCATTCGGCGACGGAATCACTTCATAGACATTCCGAATCTGTCCTTCCCGACCAAATCGTTTGATTTTCAGGGTGTCAACCGGAACCAAATCGGGCGCAAACCGAATCACCTGCAAGCTGCGTTCGCCCTCGGCGCCGAAATTCCAATAATGGCCGGAAGTGCTTTTGAAGACATAAAAGTACCCATCACCGCCTTGAACGATGCGCAGGAAGCGTTCGGCAAGTTTTTTGCGAAGGAGCGGTCCTTTTTCTAGCGAAAAATCAGCAGCAAGCCTGCCCGGCAGCAACAAAACTGCGAGCAGCACCATCCAAGCAGAAATATGGCGACAAGAAGCAAACATCTACGATCCGAGACGGAAGTTAGGAATTTTTAACGGATTGGAAGTGATGGCCGCGGATTTGGGCAATTGCTGAGGGAAGTGCTGTGGGAAGTTGCCGTTTGTCAGCCCAAGCCAACGCTCTGGGATGCGCTGACAAACAGCAACTTCAGTGGTTCCGGGATGGGCTGGCAAACCGCAACTTTAGTTCGGCTGACGGACAATTCATCGAATCAATGCCCTCCCTGACCGATCGGTTGCTTGCCCAACGTGAACAATTCCTTACCTTCGCGGCCTGAAAAACGGGAATTGGGCATGAAAAACATTATTGGCATTCGGAGAGAGGATTTGAGCAAAAAAGGTGAGCAACGCGTGCCCATTACGCCCGGTTTTGTCAGCGAAATCGTCGCAAAGGGCCATAGCGTGCTCGTTCAACCGGCGATGCACCCCAAAACCCACGAACTCAAGCGGGCGTTTCGCGACGTGCAGTTTACACAGGCAGGTGCGCATGTGCAGGAAAACATCAGTGAGGCAAAACTCATCGTCGGACTCAAGGAAATCGCCATCGAATCCATCTTTCCCGACAAGGCTTATTGCTGCTTTTCGCATACCCACAAGGGTCAGAAGAAAAACCGCGAAATGCTCCAAGCCTTTTACAATCAGCGATCTACACTGATCGACTACGAATTGGTGACCGATGCCAATGGCCAACGGACGGTGACGGCATTTACCTATTATGCCGGGTATGCAGGCATGATCGATACACTTTGGGCGACGGCACAACGCCTGCATTTGAAGGGGCAAGACCATCCCTTCGCTGCGATTCCACAGGCCTTTCGCTACGATGACCTTGACGAATTCAAACGCCTTCTCGCCGAAATAGGAGAAGACATTCAAGAGGAAGGTACGCCAGCCGAATTGCCGCCGTTCATCAGCATCGTGCTCGGTGACGGCAAGACAAGCAAAGGAGCACAGGAAATTTTCAACATCTTGCCTGTCAAGCAGATTCGCCCCGAGGAAATCGAAGCAGCTTACAATTCCGGCAATCGCAAACAAGTGTATCAATGTGTGATGCATATCGGTGACATGTTCCGCCCCAAGGTGGGAACCGCCGTGAGCCGGGCAGATTGGGACAAAATGGAAATGGAAGCGCGCAGTGTCGCCTACCTCACAACGCCGATGGACTTTGAAAGCACATTGGCGAGTTATCTGCCTTTCGCGACGATCGTGCTGAATTGCATCGTGTGGTCCCCTAAATATCAGCGTGTTGTGACCAAAGCAATGGTGCGTGACCTTTGGTTTCAGGGTCATCACCTTGAAGTCATCGGCGACATTTCCTGCGATCCCAACGGCGGCGTCGAATTCAGCATGGAAACTTGGATCGACAATCCGGTTTTTGTCTACCATCCGCTGACCGAGGAGTCGACCTTGGGAATGAGCGGCGAAGGCGTGGCGGTAATGGCGGTGACCAATCTTCCTTGCGAATTCAGCAAGGACAGCAGCGAGCAGTTTGCCCGTGATTTGGCCCATCTCCTCCCCTCTTTGGTGGATGCCAACTTCGAAGGTTCGCTGGAAGAAAGCGGCCTCGACGACGAATTGAAGCGCGGCGTGATCCTCTGGAAAGGGCAATTCACGGAGAAATATGCCTACATGATGGAGTATTTGCCGGAGGCCGTGCCCTCAAAGTCCTGATCGATAACCGGATAGCATTCCCAAAACTTCCATTCGAAACGTGCGCAATTGCTCAATTTGGCATTGCTGGCCCATCGATCGTCTAATTATTTTGCCAGATTTCACAGAATGACGATGAAAAATCGAAAATATTTTTCATATTTGATCATTCAATCACTCGGTAGGTAAGCAAGTTTGGCTTTGTTTTCTGGACCAGTTTCCAGAATTTGCTCGTTTAGTGATTGACCCTCATGAAATTATACAGCCAAGTTTCGCTCTTGTTGCTTCTGCTTGTCCTTGGATGGGGACGTGCCGGTGTCATCGCGCAATGCACACCGGGAACGTATGACTATCACGGTTGCCCGTATCAAATCAACTATGTCCCAGGCAACAATTATACCCCTCAGGGTACAAATACCTATACCTGGCCAACCTCGGTATCTGGTGCTTATTTGGTGAGCGGACAAGGTCAACCCGTTGCTTATTACATGTTTACAGGGATGGGACACATCAATATTCCAGTCTCGATCTACAACAGCTTTTACAATTGCACATATACAATGACGCAGCACTTTCATGTGCAGCAATATTCCACGCCGACCATCGTGGGCACGATTCCCGGAACGTGCACTGGAAATCAAACGTTCACATATACTGCCACGCGCTGGACCGATAGCCCGAATCCTGGAGGAACACACTGGGAAAATCATTATTGGACGATTCAGGGAGGCACGCAAGTCTCATTAACGACGGGGCAAGTCACCTTTGCAGGGCCTTATGGCTATCACCTGATTGACACACTAAGGTTACAATGGAATACCTCCGGACCGCGCAGGTTGATTTTACGCCGAACTGGAATTGCATGGAGTGGTTATGCACCGGGTTGGAGTTCATGTGAAGAATTTGACACGCTGGAGGCCGTCGCCGGCCCCAACCATTTGACAGGACCAAACGCCGGATGTAGTGGTGTCACAGGAAATTATGCCGTGAGCGCCGACACCGGCTATACTTATCTGTGGACCGTCACAGGTGGTGGAACCTTGGTATCCGGCCAAGGAACACCCAATGCAAGTGTGAATTGGACGGGTTCAGGACGTGTGAAGGTCGAAAAGAACTTCCTTTGGTGCCCGATCACATATAAAGATTCCGTTGATTTCACGGTAAATCCGCTTCCGACCCCCAATTTGGGGCCCAATACGAGCTTCTGTCAAGGCTCCGGATTTTCGCTCGATGCTGGGCCTGGAATCAGCTATTTATGGAATACGGGCGCTACTACACGTACGATCATTCCCCTTTCATCTGGAACTTATTCTGTGACCGTGAGCAATGGCATTGGATGCAGCAGCGCGAGTTCCGTTACCCTGACCATGAACCCTGCTCCGGTGATTACCTCCCTTCCGACGAGCCAAATCGTCTGTGCGGGTACCAATGTCGTTTTGAATGCGGGAACTTGGAGCAGTTACCTTTGGAGCAACGGCGCAACGACACAAACCATCAACCCGACGACAACGGGAACGTATTCGGTCACCGTCACCAACAGCAACGGATGCACAGGTTCGGCCTTCACGTTTGTGAGTTTTTTGAACAACCCTGTACCGGTCCTGCCTCCCAATTTGACGGGCTGTGCCAATACGCCGGTGACTTTAAATCCTGGAACATTTCCAACCTATCTCTGGAGCAATGGCGCGACGTCGCAAGCGATTTACCCCACAACATCGGGTGTTTATTCGGTGACTGTGACCGGATCCAATGGTTGTACCGGCAATGCCTCCACCAATTTGACGATTCACCCATTGCCTACTCCCAACCTCGGGCCCAACCAAACGGTGTGCACCGGGGCGACCGTGGTCCTCAACCCCGGCACCTTCAGTGCCTATGCTTGGAGCAATGGTGCGACGACACCAACCCTTTCGCCGACGAGTTCCGGCAATTATTCCGTAACGGTGACCGATGTCAATGGCTGCTCTGGTACGGATGTGGTCACCATGACCTTCCATCCGTTGCCCAGTTTCAGTTTGGGAAATGACTCTTTTGTCTGTGCAGATACGACGGCTATGCTCTACGGCCCGGGTGGAATGAGCAGCTATAGTTGGTCCACGGGCGCGACGACTCAAAACCTCACAGTCGGATCAGGAGGCACTTATCTCCTCACCGTGACTGACGGAAATGGCTGCACAGCCTCCGATGACATCGTGATTTCGGGCTTGACGGATTGTGTATTCCCGGGGGATGCGAATTACGACGGCGTGGCCAACAACGTGGATGTCTTGGCAATTGGGGCTTACTACGGGTATGCAGGAACTGTAAGACCAGGAGCGACAACACAATGGTATGGGCAGAATGTCGCGAATTGGGGCGGCGCCTTGCCTGGAAATGCCGACCCTAAACACAGCGACTGCAATGGCGACGGATTGGTGCAGGCAGCCGACACCTTGGTTGTACACACCAATTATGGTGAGACGCATACCAAAACCGAAGGAATTGCCGCGACAGGAGCCACTTTGGAGGTGGTTGCCGCGTATGACTCAATTTTGCCTGGCGGTTTGCCTTGGTTCGTGATGTACATGAATAGGAATCAAATTCCGGTGGATTCGGTGTATGGAATCGCCTTTACGCTCAATTACTCCGCCAATGCAACGGCAAGCCCTGGTGTAAACCGTATCGACTATTCAAGTTGCTGGTTTGCGGGCAATGGACTTCGAATGGATTTTGAGCATAACTTATACCCTCTAGGTGAAGTGGACATCGCCCTCGTGAGGATGGATCATGTCCAGCAATCCGGTTTTGGCGAAATTTGTCGATTTTACATTCAAACCGATCCGAATCTCACCGCCGCCTACACCCAGCTCGATGTTTGGTTGACCGACATACACTTGGTCGATGCCCAACTTGGCCTTCACCCAGTCACGGCGACAGGTGCGTCCACGATCGTCACGCATTTCCTGACTGGCTTAGAGGGGAGTTCGTCGATCCAACCACCCACTGTTTTCCCTAACCCGGCGCAGGATATCTTGCAAATCGTTCAGCCGTCTGCCGAACTTTTGGAAGCAGTATTGTTGGATGTAAATGGCCGAATGCTCCTCGTTCGAGATCTTTGGGTGCAGCAAGTGCAACCATGTCCATGTCTGAATTTTCGGAAGGTGTTTATTTCCTTCGAATTTCCACTTCCGCCGGCAGCTATATGAAAAAGCTCGTCATCGCGCGTTAAGCTTTGCGGCTTCATCGACTTTTTGACGCAGCCACTTGAGGTCGCTTGCCTCGCGCGTGGCTTCGATGGCACCAATCAAAGCACCCAACAGCACCCGACTACCCTGCCTGTAATCCACCAAACGGATGAGGAATTGCACAAAATTCGCATGAAAATTGCGCTGACGCTCTGAAATCGCGGAATTGCCCTTCAGGTACTTCAATTGCTTTTCGGCGAGGGTATGAAGTGCATTCCAGTCTTCGAGTTCATAGAGGGACTTCATCAATAGTATCTTGCCTTCCAATTCGTAAACTGGGTCCGAAAACATGGCGAATTGCAGCAATTTGCGGCATTCCGCGAAGGCGCCGAGCACGTAATGCAGGGCAGCATGGCTATAGGCCACGATGCTTTCCTTTTCCGATTCAGGCAAAAGCTTGGAATAGGATTCGATAAATTCCCTGGTCCAATCAAACTCCTTGAGTCGTAACCCAACGGTAAGGATGTTCTTGAAGTGCTGGGCAGGAAACGTCTCGTTTTGTATCAACACCTTGTTTTCCAACTGCTCCTGATACAACCAAAAGATTTCCTGCAAATAGCCTTCCGTTCCCCGGTTGAGTTGTTGAATGCTGAAACTGAGCGCGAATCCATAAAGGTGCATCAACTCGTCCTGCTGAAAATGCTTTGCATTGGTTTTGAGGCTCATCCGCAGTTTCCGAAAGTACAATTCGGGATCTGTATGCGTGAGCATTTGTAGAACCGTTTCGTAAATCGCAATCGCAACGGGTTCATTTCCCAATTGCTTTCCCAGCCGTTTGCGCAGTTCGTCGACCAATTGCTTGTCCCCTTCCTGCACATTCCCGCCTGCCTTGCTCACGAGGTCGCATACGAGTCGGAGACGCGTGCCAAAAAAGAAGTTCTGCAAATCCTCGATCAGGGGATGCAGCCAATCCTCGCCCGTTTTTTCCTTTCGATCAGTCTCAAAATCCTTGGCTAATTGATGCAACCGGAAGCGCTCGTAATGGTAGTCGGCATCGCGCAAGCCGTCCTTGTCGAGCTTTTCGAGGGCTTTGGCGAGGCCTTGGCCGAAGTATTTTTCCTGTTTACGTTCCGCCAACCCTTCCAGCAATAGCCTGCCTTGGAGCCAATGCTTGGAAGCCAGCTGCTTTTGCACCAGGAATTCCTCGACCAACCGCGTCAAATCCGTCATCACATATCGCAAGCGTTGATGGTCATAAGCCAATTCGGGCCAAAGACGTTGATGCATCACTTCCAATTCAGGAGTGGATTCGCCTCTTTTCAGGTACTTTTCCGTTTCCTCCAGCAACCTCACCACGATTTCCTGCTTGTTGAAAAATGGCGAATTCACCAATTCCCTGAGATTGCGCAGTTCCCAGACGTCAAAGGTCCGCAGCAGGGTGACCAGTTTTGTTTTTTCCATTCTTCCCGATAAATCTCTCTCTGATTGGCTTCAAAACTATTGCATATTGGATAAATGGGAAGATTTTTTTCGAAGAAACCGTTAAAACTTGCCCGATGAAATTTTGAACAATTTGACTGCGTTCTTGCCACAAAGGCACGAAGACACCAAGTCAGGCGCGCTGTCCTTCGTGTCTTGGTGCCTAGGTGGCCAATTTTCGAAGGTGCCCCACTCACCAAACAATCTCCGCAGAATGTACTTTTTGAGCAAATGCGGCGTAAATTCGAAAAGATGAAACGGAGGTGGATGTACGGGATTCTTTTGCTGGCCTTTTGGGGCCTTCACAACCTTGCATTCGGGCAATTCCAGCTTGTTTTGGAGAATCAAAACGCCTTCAAAAGACACCGCATATTTGTCGGCGACGAAATCGGCATCCGCGTCAAGGGCATGGATCAGGTTTATGTCGGCGAATTGGACGGGGTGAAATCCAGTCTGATTTTCATGTTTGGCGACAGCTTGGATCCCAAAAGCTTTGACCGCATCCATATTGCAAGGCCCAAAGCAGGCATCAACATGCTCCGGGGTGCGTTTATCATGACAAGCATTCTGTATCCGGTCATGATGGTTCTCAATTTGCCCCGTGACCAATGGACCTGGAAACGCGCAGCGATCACGGCGGGCGTCAGTGCAACGGCATTGATCACGCAAAAAACACTGAAATTGGCCTATTGGAAACGAAAAAGGCTGGATCGAGGCAAATGGGAATTGCGTATTCGGCCGACAGTGGAGAGCCTTTGACCTTTTTGCGAATCACAACTTCGTAATCCGTTGATCATTGGGTCGGAAGACGGAGTGAACGAAAGGAAAGCATTCGCAGAAATTCCCCAAAAATCTTCCTACCTTCAAGCCGAATCATCAGTGACCCTTATTTCCCATGCGTCCCTACGCAATTTTGATCGTGCTTGTGACTTTGCTGCTCGGCTTCTCCCCTGCCGCGAAGGCTTCTGCAGACCCCGTTGACAGCCTCAAGGCATTGATTGCCAAGGCTCCTCACGACACAACCAAAGCATTCTACACCAATCAACTCGGCACAGCTTTTTTCAATACGGACCTGGACTCCGCGATGGCCTATTGGCAAAAGGCCCTCAAAATGGGCGAGGTGCTTTCCATGCACGAAGACACCTTGGTACGACGCGCCGGCAAGCTGCAAATCATGAAAAGCGCGAGCAATTGCGCGGTGGTTTACCAATACCGCGGACTTTATCCGCTGGCGCTCAAGCAATACCAACGCTGTCTGCGCATCGCCGAGGACCTCAAAAACCGGCGGGGCACGATGATGACCTTCAACAACATCGGCCTCATCGAATTGGTACAGGAAAAATACACCGAGGCACTGGACCATTTTCAGAAAAGTCATGTCATCTCCCTGGAGCTCAAGGATTCCACGACCACGTCCACGACCCTCAACAATGTAGGAATCGCACTCAAGCGCCTCAAACGCTACGACGAGGCACTTGCCAAATTCCGAGAAAGCCTTCTCTGGGCCAAACTTGTCGGCAACGACGACCAAATTGTAGATGATTTGATCAACATTGGCTCGCTGCAGATTATTCACAAGGACTTTGATTCGGCCAATGCGACTTTCCGCGAATCCTTGAAGCTGGCGACCGAAATTGAATATTCCTTGGGGAAACCCAGTATTTTGAGTGGGATTTCAGAGTCCTACGAAGGTGCGGAAAACCTTGACAGTGCTTTGCACTATGCGCATGCAAGCTTGGATTCGGCTCGCGCCCTGGACATGACCGAGGAGATCATTCCCGCGCTCGAGCAACTGGCCGAATTGCAGGAAAAAACAGGGCAATTTGCCTTGGCAACCGCGACGCTCAAGGAATATATCACCCTGAAAGACAGCTTCTTCAATGCCGGGAAGGTATTGGAATACGGCCAATTGAAGGAGAGTTTTGCCTACGAAAACAAGGAATTACAAGAAGCACTGGACCAACAAAAGCAGGAAGCGGAACTCCGTGCAAAAAACTTCAAACAATACCTGATTTCATTTGCCACAGCCTGTTTGGTGGCGTTGCTATTGCTTTTTGGCGTTCGCTACGCTAAACGAAGGCGCCTGAAGTACTTCGTAGTCTTCGGGGCGCTGCTGTTTTTCTTCGAATTTGCATTGGTGTTGCTTGACAACTTCGTAGACGGCTTCACGGGCGGATTGCCGATCCCTAAATTGCTCGCCAACGTGCTGCTCGCGGCGGTGTTTGCGCCACTGAATGTGGTACTCGAAAAGTCGCTCATGCGCGGAAAAGGAAAAGCAAAGGCGGAACCTGTGGCCGAGAACCAAGAAGAATCAGGAGCCGGGCACCGGCGGGAGCGGTGAATTTGGGGCTCGTTCGTTTGCGCCCAAAGGTTCCCCCCCCCGGGGTCCCGGCAGCATCAATCAGCCGACCAGGGCCGGGGGGGGGCCTTTGATTGGGATCGCCGGCGAACGGGCTTATTTTGGCCCGGGGGGGGGGGCGCCGCCGGCGGGGGGCGCCGCCGATCAGCGTTAGGCCGGGGGCCCCGCTTCGAATACTCTCTTCACCCCAACTCACACTCAAACCTCACCCCGGATCAACATCCACCAAGATCCGTAACGTCTTTTGCGGCGCGTTGCTGTAGTAAAAATCGATGCGCTCGGCGAGGATTTTGCGGACTTTGTCCACGGAAGCCGTTCTCGGGATTTTGAAGATGGCGACTTGGCGGTATTCGTTGCGGAGTCTTGTGATGTACGGATATTCAGGACCTAACAAGGCGTCCCCGAAGCTGATCAGGAAGATGTTGCGGATGACTTCGGCCTGACTTTCCAAGAACATCTGATTGGGATGGCGCAGCTCCATTTTGATGATGCGCGTGAAGGGCGGATAGTTGAGCACTTGCCGGTTGGGCAGGTCGAGGTCGTAGAATATGCCGAATGGTTTTTGCAGCAATTTCAGCACGGGGTTGTCAGGCATATACGTCTGAATCATCACCTTGCCCTTTTTGGTACTGCGTCCTGCGCGGCCACTCACCTGTGTGAGCATCTGATAGGCGAGCTCATGTGCGCGAAATTCGCCCATGCTCAGCATCAGGTCGGCCTCGATCACGCCTACCAAGGTTACGTTCTCAAAATCAAGACCTTTGCTCACCATTTGCGTACCAACCAAAATGTCGATTTCGTGGTGCTCAAGGCTGCGGATGATTTTCAGAAAACCCGTGCGGGTGCGCGTGGTGTCCAAGTCCATCCGCGCGATGCGCGCTTCTGGAAAATGCGCCTTGATTTCCTCCTCGATCTTCTCCGTTCCGATCCCCATTTGCCGGATTTCGTAGCTCGCGCACTTCTCGCATTTGCTGTATTGATGGTCGATGTACCCGCAATAGTGGCAACGCAACTCTTTGCGCGCCTTGTGAAAGGTCAACGAAATGTCGCAGTTGATGCAATGCGGCACATGCCCGCAATTTTGACAGGAAATGTAAGGCGCAAAGCCCCGCCGGTTTTGGAACAGGATCACCTGCTCCCGCCGCTCGAGCGTTTTGCGCACCTCGATCAACAAGGCTTTTGAAAAATGGCCGTCCATCAGACGTTCCTTTTTCGCGGCTCGCAAATCCACGATTTGAATCTGCGGCAATTCGGATTTCACCGCCCGGTTTTTGATTTCGACGAGGGTGAATTTGCCAGCGCGGGCATTGTGATAGGTCTCGAATGCCGGGGTCGCCGAACCCAGCAAAACGTTGAGGTTCAGCATTCGCGCTGCAAAAATCGCGACATCGCGGGCATTGTAGCGCGGATTGGGCTCGGCTTGCTTGAAGCTGTGGTCGTGCTCCTCGTCGATCACAATCAGGCCGAGTTTCTTGAACGGCAAAAAAATCGCCGAACGCACGCCGATCACGATGTTGTATTCGCTCGTCAAGACTTTTTGCCAGATTTCAACGCGCTCGTTGTCGGTGAAGCGGCTGTGGTACACTCCTACCTGTTCCCCGAATTCACTTTTGACTTTGTCGATGATCTGCTGCGTCAGGGCAATTTCGGGCAGCAAATAGAGCACCTCCTCCCCTTTTGCCAGCGCCTCCTTGATCAATTCGATATAAAGGTGCGTTTTCCCGCTTCCTGTCACGCCATGGAGCAAGACGGGTTTGGTCGGTTCGGCAGCAAACGATGCCCGAATGCTTGCCAACGCCTCATTTTGCTCATCGGTAAAGGTGATCGCCTTGTTGTTTTCGCGGTAGGCTATGATCGCCATACGGTCTTCCGGCTCTTCAAATTCGCGGAGGAAACCCTTTTCGATGAGGGTTGCGATTGGACCTTCGCTGCCGGGCAGGCGCTTGCGCAGGATGCTTTTCAGGATGGGTTTTCCGTGAAAAAACTGCTCGACGACGAGCATGAGCACTTCTTCTTGTTTGTGCGCATTTTTCAGGCTGCTGAAGGCTTGGTTGAGTTGCGCTTCCTCGCGGTACATGGGTGCGACTTCCACAAATCGCACCATTTTTTGCGTGTAGCCTTCCTTGAGCCGGTGTACCAATCGAATCAAACCCCGGGCTTCCAAATTGCGCAATCGGGGCAACGGACCTTGCATTTCCATCACCAAGCCCGCATCAGCAAGATTCATGCGACGTTTGGATTCCAATTGCCGCAGGAAATCATAGTCTTTGGAGGCAAGTTCGGCATCTTCCCAATTGTCGATTCCTGCCCATTCAGCCACCATTTCGCTTTCCAGTTTCAGTCCCGCAGGCAGGGCGGCTTTGTGGACTTCACCCTCCGTGCAGAAATAATAGTGGGCGATCCAAGCATAGAGATCGAGTTGTGCCTTGTGCAATACGGGTTGGTCATCGGGAAACGCTTCGACGAATTTTAGTTTCCGTAAGACCGCGTCGTGCAAACCTTCCGATTCATCTGCTGCGTCCTTGACCTTCCGAATGACCCCGGTATACATCTTATTTCGCCCGAATGGCACGACCACACGCATTCCCACAACGGCCAAAGCTGCATTTTCGGGTGGCACGCGATAGTCAAAAACACTTTTGAGCGGCACAGGCAATATGACCTCAACGACTAGATTCATGAGGCTTTGCGTACCTTTTTGAGTGAAAGCATGTTGATGGCATTGGTGGTGAGCCCAGTGACATCCTTGGAAATGATTCTGACGATCTTGTCGTAATAAAGGAGTACCACCGGCGCCTCTTCCAGCATTTGCCGGTCCATTTCCTGATAGAGCAGAAAACGAATCGAATCACGCGGTTCGGATTGTGCCGCTGCAAAAAGGGAATCAAACCGAATGGATGAAAAACGCATTCGATTGGGTCCGTTGGGCGGAATTTGATCCGTCGTGAAAAGGCCGAGGTAATTTTCGCCATCCGGATAGTCGGCAATCCAACCAGCCCGCCAAAGGTTGATTTCGCCTTTTCCGGCAGATTCCCGCACAGCTGCACCGTCCATGTTGTCGATCGTCACGCTCAAACCTATCCGTTCCCAGCTTTTTTGGACGAATTCCATGGCAGCTTGGTACACAGGCGTGGACTTCAAGGATAGGGTCGGAATGCCCTTTCCAGCCGGATAACCCGCCGCTTCCAGCAATTGGGAGGCCTTGTCAGGATTGTAATCAAAGCCCACCACTGCATGCGCATCAAAGCCCGGCATGCCCGACGGAATCATACCCGAGGTTGCGGGATAGCCATTTCCGTTGAGCACATATTCTACCAGTGCCTCCCGATCGATCGCATAGTTTAATGCCTGTCGCACACGCCGATCCAACAGCGGATGCCCTTTGGCAGCGGGCTTCGTCGAATCGACCAAAATCCCGATGAACTCCGTATTCAGTTGCGGATGAAGATCAAACTGGAATTGATCAAGGTACTTTTGTCGGATCTCGCCCCGGCTGTCAAAAACTTCGTCCTTGGTGCTTTTGTCAATGCCATTCACAAAATCGAGCCGCCCTTGGCAGAGTTCTACAAATTCGCTGAGTCGCTCCCGAATGAACCGTACGTGCACGGCATCGAGGTAGGGCAAAGGCTTGCCTTGCGCATCCTTTTCAAAATAGCGGTCGTTTTTGAGCAGAATCAGACTCACATTTTCATTCCAACTTTTAAACTTGAAAGGTCCAGTTCCAATCGGATGGCTTCGGAAGTCTTTGCCGTAAAATTCGACAACCTCCCGGGGGACGATCGAGGCGTAGGCCATGGCAAGCAGGTTGGGAAATGGGGCGAATGGTTTTTCCAATCGGATCTGAAAAGTAGAATCGTCGACCACTTTGAATCCTGAAACCTCGGCGGCCGAGCCGTTGCGATAGGCCTCGACACCGGCCACTTTGCCGTTGAAGATCCAAAATCCTTTTGCCGCTACAGCGGGATCGCAGATGCGGGTAAAACTGTAGCGCACGTCTTGCGCATTCATTCGCCGGGTGCTGTCAGGCCCCAAAAGCGGACTTTTATGAAACCAGACATCGTTGCGCAGATGAAAAGTGTAGGTTCGGCCGCTATCGGTCACTTCCCAAGTGCGGCAGAGGGCGGGCTGCAGGACGAGGTTGGAATCAAACGCTAGCAAACCGTCAAAAATCTGGGCACACATCCATGTGGCGCTTTGGTCGCTGGCATAGGCTGGGTCAAGTGTACTTAATCCTGCATAGAGGTTCATGCGGAAAACTGTCCGATTACCAACATCTTCCGACGGTTTTCCACATGATACCAACAAGGCTAGTGTGCATAACAAGGCCAACAAAATTTGCATTGATGGCGCGCTTCTTTTGTAACTTTGCCTCTTGAATTTTAGCATCCGATAAGGTCTGCAAGGGTGTACTGAATCGGCAAAATTAAGTGAAAAAAAATGGTTCCCTGCAACCAGGAGGAAAAGGAATACTGCGGATGACGAAGGTAATCTCGATTGCGAATCAAAAAGGCGGTGTCGGTAAGACCACCACTGCGATCAACTTGGCTGCAAGCCTCGCTGCTTTGGAGTTCAAGACACTCATGATCGACACCGATCCCCAAGCCAATGCCACGAGTGGCCTCGGCTTTGATCCGCGTAACACCAAACGCGGCATCTACGAGGCCATGATCAGCGACGAGATTGAAGCCAAGGACACGATCCTCACGACCGATTTCCCCAATTTGGACTTGATTCCCAGCAACATCGACCTCGTCGGCGCGGAGATTGAGATGATCAACCTGCCCAACCGCGAACGCAAAATGCGGCGTATCCTTGAGCCTTTGCGCGGGATGTATGACTTCATTCTGATCGACTGCTCGCCTTCACTCGGTTTGATCACGGTCAATGCTTTGACGGCCTCCGACTCTGTGATCGTGCCCGTCCAGTGCGAGTATTTTGCTTTGGAAGGTCTCGGCAAGTTGTTGAATACCATCAAAATCGTCCAACAGCGTCTCAATACAGAACTGGAAATCGAAGGCATTTTGCTGACGATGTACGATTCCCGCCTGCGCTTGAGCAATCAAGTGGTCGACGAAGTCAAGACGCATTTTCAGGAGATCGTATTTGACACGATCATCACCCGCAACATCCGCCTCAGCGAGGCTCCGAGCTTTGGCTTGCCTGCCCTCATGTTTGACGGCGAAAGCAAGGGCGCCATCAACTACATGAACCTCGCTCGCGAGATCCTGCAGCGCAATGGATTGACGCTCACGAGCTTGAAAGATGGCCAACATTCCAACAATTGAGCTCCGATACCAGTAGAGAATTAATGATTGATCCGAAAAATAAGCGGCGAAACGCACTTGGGCGTGGCTTGAGTGCCTTGCTGAGCGACTCTGAAAACCCCGAACTCGAAAGCGGTCCGGTTGCTGAGCAGGCAAATGCGCCCCTCGAGGCCTCTGTAAGCGAGATTCCGATCAACAGCATCGAAACCAATCCCTATCAGCCGAGGACGCATTTTGACCTCGTTGCACTGGAGGAACTTTCCATGTCCATTCAAGCACAGGGCATCATTCAGCCGATTACTGTGCGCAAAATGGGTGGCGACACTTATCAGTTGATCAGCGGCGAACGTCGTCTCCAAGCCAGTAAAATGGCAGGAATGCAGACGATTCCAGCCTACGTGCGCACAGCAGATGACGAGCAGATGCTGGAAATGGCGCTGATCGAAAACATTCAGCGTCAAGACCTCAACCCGATGGAAATCGCACTTGCCTACCATCGTCTCGTCGAGGAATTGAACCTCCGCTTGGAAGATCTTGGCGACAAAGTCGGCAAGAAAAGGGCCACTGTCAACAATTACATGCGTCTGCTAAAGCTTCCTCCCGAGATTCAAATCGGACTCAAGGAAGCCAAACTGAGCATGGGTCATGCACGCGCCTTGATCAACATCGAATCGATCGAAGATCAACTCGCTGTCTATAAGGCCATTCTCGAAAATGACCTCAGTGTGCGCAAAGTGGAAGAAATGGTGCGGGCCATCGCCGAACGCGGGAACAAGAAGCCCAGTTCGAAGCCGACCGCGGCCAAGGACATCCATGTTCAGAAGCTCGAACGCCGACTCGAGGACAAATTTGGCAGCCGTGTTGTGATCTCGCAGTCTGCTCAAGGCAAAGGCGAACTCAAAATCGGCTTCGAATCCATCGAAGACCTGAACCGTATCCTTGAAATACTGGAAGCTTGATTCGACGCAATTGTCATAGGGGATTCTTTGCTGGCATCGCTTTGGCTTTTTTGACCTGCTTTTGTGCAGGCTATGTAAAATGTCAAGTGATTCCGCCGGATACCGTGATTGGCATTGTCGATTCGTTGAAAGCCGACACTTTCCTGAGCACCAAGACAAAAATCAAAAGTTTGCGCGAGCCAGAGCGTGATACGGTAAATGCACCGATCATTATCATGGACGCCGGCGAAGCTACTGCCGTGGGGGACAGTTCGCGGAAAGACACTTCCAAATCCAAAATTAGCCGATTTTTAAGCACCATTCACCTTTCTCCCCCGCGCGAACGTTACGACGCCAAGGTCGCGGTCCGGCGCAGCTTGCTCTTGCCGGGGTGGGGACAATTGTACAACCGTCGACCTTGGAAAGTGCCCATTATCTATGCTGGATTCGGGGTATTCGCCTTTTTTATCATTGACAACCATCGCGGCTATTTGGATTATGACAAAGCTGTGAAATGCGTTGGTTTTCCGGGGACTTGCAACCCCAATCCCTACTACGTTCTGGGGCAAACGTATGGCGTCCAAGGACTCATTAACATTCGTGAAGGCTTCCGCAGATACCGCGATCTGAATTTCATCATCGCCGGTCTTTGGTACACATTGCAGGCGGTGGATGCCTACGTGGATGCCCACATGCGGGGATTCAATGTTTCGGAAGACCTTTCCCTGGACTTCCACCCCAACGTGGGCATTGATCCGTTTCGGCAAAACAGTCTGTATACTGGAATGACGGTCTCCCTCAAACTACGAAAATGAGTCTTCGAATCGCATTGGTGGGATATGGCAAAATGGGAAAGGCTGTCGAGGCCGAAGCCCGTGCGCGCGGCCATGAGATCTGTTTGATTGTCGATCAAGACAACGCGCACCTCGCAACGCTCTTGCGTCCCGAAACCTGCGATTGTTTCATCGAATTCACCCGCCCGGAGGCTGCGTTGGGCAATTTCAGGAATTTGCTTTCGACAGGAGTACCGATCGTGACAGGAACCACCGGTTGGCTCCCCGAACTGGAAACTTTCCGTGCTGAGGTGCTCGCTGCCAACGGCCGTTTTATGTACAGCAGCAACTTTTCCGTCGGCGTCAACGTCCTTTTTCAGCTCAACAAGATGCTTGCCAAGCTCATGAATGGCCATCCGCAGTACGATTGCTATATCGAGGAGGCACATCATCGGCACAAAAAAGATGCGCCATCCGGAACTGCACAAAGTCTGGCAGGCCAAATTTTGGACGGTCTGAATCACAAGACCAAACTTGCTGGACCAGAATTGCTCCTTCGTGCGCCAGAACCCGAAGAGCTTTCGATTGCCTTCACGCGAGCAGGCGAGATCATTGGCAATCATGCGGTCACATATATCTCTGATATTGACAGAATTACGATTCAGCACGAGGCATTCAACCGTCGCGGATTTGCGCTGGGTGCAGTCATTGCTGCCGAATGGATGCAAGGCAAACGCGGCTTTTTCGAATTCGGGCAAATTTTCGAAACAATTCAGCCTTTCTGAAAATTTGTAGCCAACATTGGAACAATGCCAATTAGCATCTAATTTCAAGGATGGATCATCTCTATCTCAACCGCGCCGATGTACGCGCACTGAACGCGAGACGCATTGGCAGAGAAAAGCGTAGGGTATGCCACATTCCGGAAAAGGGCCTCTATTTTGGCCTTCGCGGCCAAATCTTCAGCTGTTGCTACAACAAATCGTATGTGCTAGGGACTTATCCAGAGCATTCGATCCGTGAAATTTGGGAGGGCAAAGCGCTAAAACAGCAACGGCGAGCGATCAAAAAATGGGATATGGCATTGGGCTGCCAAGGCTGCTATGAACTGATCAAATCCCAGAATTTCAACGCATTACCGCTCAAAAACTACGATCGATTTGCTCCGAGAAACCGCAGGTTTCCTGCGAAAATGGACTTCGAGTTGTTCAATACCTGCAACTTGGAATGCATCATGTGTCGCGGCGAATTTTCATCTACGATTCGGAAGAACCGTGAAGGATTGCCGCCCATCGATTCCCCCTATGATGCCGCCTTCTTTGATCAGGTCGAGGAATTCATTCCGCACCTGCAAAGCAGTCACTTTCTAGGCGGGGAGCCGTTTCTCATTCCGCAGTACGTCGATTTGTGGGAAAGAATGTCTGAAATCAATCCCAAAATGGCTGTTTCAGTTCAGACGAATTGTACCGTTCTGAACCAACGGGTGAAAGATATCCTTGAGCGAATGGACTTTCACATCAGCGTATCCATCGACTCGGTGGATGCTACCAACTATGCCTTCATTCGCAAGCATGGACAACTCGATCGCGTTCTGGAAAATCTGCGTTACTTCCGAGAATACACATATCGGCGTGGCACCTTACTCACACTGGCATTTTGCCCGATGCCCCAAAATTGGCGTGAATTGCCGATGATCGTCGATTTCTGCAATGAATGGGGAATGCCTTTGATGTTTACTACCGTCGAATCGCCGCCCTCTTGCAGCCTTTCTGCCTTGAATTTTGCTCAACTTTCTGAAATTGAAGCCTATCTCCAACCACATCTGCATCCACTCAATACCCCACTTGAACGACAAAACCGGCAAACATATCTCGATCAAATCCAGCAAATCAGGTACTGGAAGGAGGCGGCCCGCTCAAAGGAATTGGCTGGAATCGACCAGAAACCAACGAATTTCAATGAATTGATCCAACAAATCCGGCAAGTCATGGGCTTGACGACCGGGATGGGTGCCGCAGAACTGGATCAGGCCGTTCGCGATATCGAAACAAAGCTGAGATTTGTGTTGAATTATGCTACCCATCGTGGACAAGGCGCTGAAGCTGAGGCTAAAATGATTGCAACGCAACCCGAATTGATCATTCGATCGGTACCGGGTTTGACAGAGCAAGAACTCTTGGGACTTTTCAGCAGCTTTGTCATGCCAATGAATTAGCGATTGTGATCAACTTTTTTCTTTTTCTGACGACAGAATTCCGAGCCATTTCTTGGAATCACTCGTATTACCCAACTGTTTTCCTAAATTTGGGAGATTTCCCAAAAGGCTGGCGCAGCTGGCAAATTAGCATGATGCCACGCGTTGGCCATTAAATGAAGAAAATCGAATGCAATACCATCTGATTGTAACCCTTCCAATTTTCCTGTTGCTGCATACAGGTCTCGCACTCACCTTCAAGAAGGCAGGCGAAAGTTGGTGGAAGGGCCTCGTTCCACTCTATAATGTATATGTCTGGCTGCAACTGGTCAAGAAGCCAAAATGGTGGATCATTTTTTACATGATCCCCGTGCTGAACTTCGTGATGGGCATCGGTATCATCCTGGACTTGGTCAAGTCATTTGGCAAGCAGAAGTTTATCGACCATGCCTTGGCTGTGATTTTTCCCTATTTCTACTTCATTTATCTGGGGCTCAATAAAAAAGACCAATACCAAGGCAATACCGACGAACCGACAAAAAGCACGGGCCGCGAATGGATGGATGCCATTTTATTTGCCGGTGTTGCAGCCTTGGTGATTCGCACCTTCCTTTTGGAAGCCTTCATGATCCCGACGACATCGATGGAAGGCTCCTTGCTTGCTGGCGATTTCCTTTTCGTAAGCAAGGTCCACTATGGCGTCAGGATGCCGATGGCACCACTTTCCGTTCCATTTGTGCACAACACGCTCCCATTGACCAAGGGCACCAAATCCTACCTGGATTGGATCACGTTGCCCTATTCAAGGCTCCCGGCGCTGAAGACCATTGAACGCTACGACATTGTCGTCTTCAACTACCCCGACGACGATATTCACCCCGACGTCGACGAACTCGGCAAAATCGAGGTCACGAGCATGAAGCAAAATTATATCAAACGTTGCGTTGCCACCCCGGGAGATCTGCTGGAAATCAGGGATCGACAGCTCTACATTAACGGTGAAAAGGGATGGAACCCGGAATTCATGCAGTTTTCCTATTTGGGAACTGGATTTTATGCCAAAACGCTTGAAAATGAAGGCTTCAGGGTCGCGCCGCAAGAAAACAACGGCAATGCCTTCATCGATCAAGGCACCGGTGCCTGGGTCCTGCACATGAACGAAACTCGCTTCAAGAAGCTCTCTTCGGTCAAAGGGACCTCGATCACTCCGTTGATTGAAGACTTGCAAACGATGGATTTGGTGCGCCATCGCAACCAGGAAATGGAACAGATGGCCCGGGGCGGAAAATATGCACTTTTCCCAAAGGCTCCGGAAAAAGTGCTTTGGACAAAGGACGACTTTGGTCCGCTTTGGATCCCCAAAAAAGGTGCAACCATTCCCCTGAATGACAGCACTTTGACCTTTTACGAGAAGTGCATCAAGGTCTATGAAGACAATACTTTGGAGTTCAAAGACGGAAAGTACCTGCTCAATGGCGAAGTTGCGACGAGCTACACCTTCAAGTTGGATTACTATTGGATGATGGGGGACAATCGCCATCAGTCCCTGGACAGCCGTTATTGGGGCTTTGTCCCTGAAGACCACATCGTAGGTAGGCCTTGGTTTGTCTTGTTCAGCTTCGAAGGAGGTCCGCGCTGGGACAGGTTCTTCAAGCCTGCAACGAAGTGGGAGCCCTGATCCACTGTTGAAATCATCTTCCCATCCTGAAGAAACGCCTCAAGTCACGACAGTGGTTTGAGGCGTTTCGCTTTGCGCTGCGCGGCCAATGAAGTCGCCACTGCCTGCAAATCCTGATAGCGCGCGAAGGCAGGACTGCCGATTGGACCTTGTAGCTGGATGAAGACCTTCCTAACGATAACCGGGGAATGCTCTTGCCAATTGCATGGACAAATGCAGGAAAAGCGGATTGCCGATGAAGGGATGCCGAATTGGACAAGGTTTGCAATCAAGGCCTGATTCAATACGTTTTTCCGGGAAAGGAAACCGCTTTTGAATATCTGTGAGCAGGATGCCATTACGGAAAACCGTCTCCAGATGAAAGGAAGCCGATTCCGATTCTCCGTGAGAAGAGGGCGTTAACGAAAAGCGGCTCCCGATGAAAGGAAGCCGATTCCGATAATCCGTAAGAAGATGGCGTTAACGAAAAACGGCTTCCCGATGAAAGGAAGCCGTTTTTGAATATCTTTGAGCAAGACAGCTTATTCTACTTTCAGATGTGTTCCTTCAGGAACGGTCGTCGTTGCAGGATCCAATCCGTTGATCAAAAGCAAGGTATTGGTATCTGTTTCGTACATCGTGGCTATTTGGTCGAGGGTTTCGCCAACAGCAACCACGTGCGTGGTTTCATCATGGGGTTCGCCCAAGTAGTAAAACCAGCTTTTTTCAATCTTGGCAACGGGTTTGATCGGCATCAAGGTAGCTTCGTCGATGACCCATGAAGGATCGACTTGCTCTCCAAAAACCCGAATTTCAAAGTGCAGATGGCTTCCAGTACTCTGACCTGTGCTGCCACCGAGACCAATAGGTTCTCCCGATTTCACCACTTGTCCTTCATGGACTTCCAGTTGCGACATGTGCCCATAAACAGTTTCCAGACCACCTTGATGGCTGATGACTACGAAGTTGCCATAGCCTTTTCCATAACGGGCGATTCTGATTTTGCCATCCATGGCAGCGACGATCGTGTCGCCTGTTTCGAGGTCAATGTCCAATCCTTTGTGGAATTTGCGTCCAAAAAGGCTGCGGTAACCAAATCCCGATGTAACCCTGCCCTGCCTTGGAACCGTATAGTTCAACAATCCGCCTTGGGCAAAATTATAAATGAGGGTATCTGGAAAATTGACCATGTCCACATGGTACATGTTGATGTCTGAGGTATCCCAGCGCGCGACCTTTCCATAATCTGGATTGATATCGGCGACAGAAATGTTGAGTCTTCTGATTACCACGCCTTCATCGGCAGTGGCTGCATCTCCTGCGGTGGCTGCAGAATCACTGCCACCTTTCTTCTCCCCGCCACCTTCCCAAATCGGGGAGGCCAAACCGGTTGAAAATGTAGAAACAAACGTCAGAATCCCAATGATGAGTTGGATTCGCATTAGCAATTCATTAATTCAGTATCTTCTTAAAACAGCAGGCACAAGTTACCTCCATTACTTAACAATTCCAAGTTATCCACAGAACCACCTTCAAATTTTCCAAGAAAAACGGGTTCTTAGGATTGGGTGTTGATAACTCATGCCGTAACTACCTGAATACTAGTCGTAACGAGCAGTGCAAGTTTAGGCATCCAAACCCGAACAACCAAAAATATTTAACATTTGTTATAATTTTCTTGCCCCAAACCATGCATTTGGCACGGTTTTTTCGTCAAAAATCGCGGAATTGATAGCGAATTTGACTCTTCTTTTCGGTGATATGCGGCGGCTTAAACGATTTAGGAGAAAATTGCGTTGAATACACACAGAAAATCCCAAGTTCTTTTTCACTTGGTTGCATTCTATCGAGGTCTAGGCTTAATTTTGACTCAAATGCCATTGGCAGAATGAAAAATATTAGAAAGACGATTGTCCTGATGCTCTTGATCTGTGCGAGTTGGTCCGCGAAGGCCGTCGACCATATCTTGATTCCTATGGACTACACGCAAAGCAACCACCTCAAGGCGTACGGAATCGCATTTTGGGTGCTTGAGCACAATGTGGACGTGCAGTGGTTGCTCAACTACCGCGGAGGCTCCTTTACATTCCCTGCTTTTCCAGACTTTGAGACCGAACTTTTGGTGCGCGACGTGAAGTATGACAAGATTTCAGCCGGCGCCTTGACCAATATCCTTGCCGAAGTCACATCCGAAGATGTCAACATGGACGCCGTCAAGCTTGAAAAAGCTCCTAAAGTCGCCGTCTATTCACCCAAAAATAAACAACCTTGGGACGACGCTGTGACCTTGGTACTCACATATGCGGAAATCCCCTACGATGTCGTTTACGATGGAGAGGTCCTGGACGACTCCTTGGCCAAATATGACTGGCTACACCTTCACCATGAGGACTTTACAGGCCAATATGGCAAATTTTACGCGTCCTTTCACAGCCAACAGTGGTATCAAGATCAAGTCGAAGAGTCCGAGGCGCTTGCCAAGCGTTACGGTTATGCCAAGGTGAGTCAATTGAAACTTGCAGTGGTGAACAAAATCCAAGGCTTTTGCAAACAAGGCGGCTTTGTATTCGCAATGTGTTCCGCAACAGATAGTTACGACATTGCGCTGTCTGCCTACAACACCGACATTTGCGACTATATGTTTGACGGCGATCCTCAAGCACCTGACGCACAACAGAAGCTGGATTTTACGCAAACGCTTGCATTCGAAGACTATACCTTGATTAAGGACCCGATGGTCTATGAATTCAGCAACATCGATGCAAATCCAGCCTTCGGCCGTGCGGTTCCCAAGGAATTGGACTATTTCACTTTGTTTGATTTCTCTGCCAAGTACGATCCTGTGCCCACGATGCTCTGCCAAAACCATACAAGCACTGTGAAGGGCTTCATGGGGCAAACAACGGCATTTAACAAGGCGACCATCAAAAAGGAAGTGCGGATCATGGGCGAATTGAAAGCCTTTTCAGAGGCGCGTTACATCCATGGCAATTACGGCGAAGGCATGTGGACCTACTATGGCGGCCATGATCCCGAAGATTATCAACACATGGTCGGCGAAGAGCCGACAGAATTGCGGCTTTTCCCCAATTCGCCAGGTTATCGTCTGATTCTCAACAATATTCTTTTCCCAGCTGCGAAAAAGAAAAAGCTCAAAACTTGATCCGATGCGTTTTCCCCTGCTCTTTTTGTCCTTCACAGCTTTGACACTTGTCCTTGGATGCACGCCGTCTGCGGCTGAATCAAATTCTTCCCTTGAAACGGAGCCCGGCAAGGAAAAAACCATTCACCTGCAGGTTCATCAACCGGAAACGGGCGCTTTGATCTCCTATCCGGGCGTTTTGGTGTACAAGGAAGTATCGACTGTCAGGGAAGTGCTGCTGTCGGCGCAGAAAGATTTCCCCGAATTCAGCTTTACCGACACGCTGTATCCCGGCGCGGGGCACCTTCTTACCAGCATCCACGGCATCAAAAATGCCACTGGAACCGGCGGTTGTTGGCAGTTTTGCATCGACAATGTTGCTTCCGACCTTGGAATCGATGGGAAAACCATTGCACCAGGACAAACACTGGATTGGCACTATTCCGAATATGGAAAACTGCCGTGCAAAAAGATTGGAGAATAATTTCCCTCCATCGTTTATATTTGTCCCGTTAAGCAAAAATGAAATTCTGATGAATCAACGACACTTGAGCAATGCAGGAATTTTCCTGTTTTTGGTGATACTGATTGTAGCCGGCCGCTACTTTCCCCATGCAGCGAATTTCACCCCTGCTGCGGCAGCGGGCCTTTTCGCCGGATTCTGGTTCCGCAACCGCTTCACGGCCGTTGCCGTTCCGCTTGTAGGTATGCTGTTGAGTGACTTGTTGATCCAACAGTCCTATCCTTGGACCACCATGGCAATCGTTTACGTTGCGATGGCCGTTCCGGCTTTGTTGGGAACAGCTTTGTTCAAGGGAAACAATGCCGGATTCTTGAAAAAAGCCGGCAAAGTGACATTGGGCGCCGTTGCTGGTTCAGTTTTGTTTTTTGTGAGCACCAACTTCGCAGTTTGGATGTTTGATGGCATCTACGCCAAAAACGCCGCTGGATTTGCAGCTTGCTTTGCCGCTGCTGTCCCCTTCTTCAGGTTTACCCTTGCAGGTGACCTTTTCTTTGCATTCAGTTTGTTTGGCGGTTACGCCTTGGTCTCCAGCATCGTTGCAAGCCGCAAGGCGAATGTAGCAGGACTCTAAGTCGGCAAATTCCGCATTTATGAAAAATCCTTCTGCATCATAAGTTGAAGGATTTTTCGTTTTGTTGGAGATCCGACGGCGCAGAATGGCATTAACAGAAATTCGGGCATCTTTCGTAAATTGGACGGCATGAAAGCGTATTATTCAGAGGCTGAGGCCAATGCCAAGCTGGTCTTTTTGGAGGGATGGACCTTTCGCAACAACGGAATTGAGAAGGAATTCACATTCCGGGATTTTGTGGATGCCTTTAGCTTCATGACCCGGGTGGCGATGGAAGCCGAACGCATCAACCATCATCCGGATTGGCGCAATGTATGGAACACTGTGCATGTGCGCCTGAGTACGCACGATGTGGGCGGCCTCACTGACAAGGACTTTCAATTGGCAGATACGATAGAAAAGCGGATTCTCACGAAATGATTCAAATTCCGATCGTCAACAAATCGGGGAATCCCCTCCCCTTTTACGCCACTGCACAGTCGGCAGGCATGGATTTATGTGCTGCCTTGCCTGAGCCGATCGTATTGGCTCCCGGCGATTATCGCCTTGTTCCGACAGGCTTGTTCATCGAATTGCCTGCGGGTTACGAGGCTCAAATCAGGCCGAGAAGTGGCCTTGCCTTCAAGCATGGCGTTACCGTCCTCAACGCGCCGGGCACGATCGATGCCGACTATCGCGGCGAAATCGGCGTTTTGCTCATCAACCATGGCAAGCAGCCGTTTGAGATTAAAAATGGCGAACGCATTGCCCAAATGGTCATCGCAGCGCATGCAACCGTCGAATGGCAGCTTGCCGAGACACTGGAAGCAACGGCGCGCGGCGCCGGCGGATTTGGGCATACAGGAAAAAACTAATCGGCTGATCCTGCATTGGCCAACACATAGAAAGAATTAGCAGAACGCATGAAGATCATCATCCCCATGGCCGGTCGCGGCTCAAGACTCCGGCCACATACGCTCACCACACCGAAACCGCTGCTTCCGATTGCTGGGAAGCCGATTGTGCAGCGTCTGGTCGAGGACATCGTGAGCCTGTATGATGGCAAAGTCGAAGAAATTGCCTTCATCATCGGCGACTTTGGGCAGGCCGTGGAGCAGCAACTTCTGCATGTCGCAGCGAGTTTGGGCGCCAAGGGCCATATTTTCCATCAGGAAGAGCCACTTGGAACGGCACATGCCATCTGGATGGCCGAGTCCGTGCTCAAAGGCGAATGCATCGTGGCATTTGCAGACACGCTCTTCAGGGCAAGATTCAAACTCGACCGTACCAAAGACGGAGCCATCTGGGTCAAACGTGTCGCCGATCCCTCAGCCTTTGGTGTGGTGACCCTTGATGCCAATGGCGTCATCAATGAACTCGTCGAAAAGCCGGTCAAATACGTTTCCGACCTGGCCATCATCGGAATTTACTACCTGCGCCAAGGCGAGGCCCTGCGCGAGGAGATTAAATTCCTGCTCGACAATGACCTCCGGGAAAAGGGCGAATTCCAATTGACCAATGCCCTGGAAAATATGAAGGCCAAAGGCGCACAATTTGTGCCGGGAACCGTAGAAGACTGGATGGATTGTGGCAACAAGGACGCGATGCTGGAAACGACACAAAAAGTCCTCGAATATGATACCCGCGACGGCAAATCGCTGGTATCAACGGACCTATATGTACGCAATAGCCAAGTGATTCCGCCCTGTCATATCGGAAAAGGTGTGCGCTTGGAAAATTCAGTTGTAGGCCCAAATGTGTCGATTGGAGAAGGAACGGTCATTGTAAACTCGGTTGTAAACACCTCGATTATCGGAGAAAAGTCTAAAATCGTCAACACGGTCCTCGCCAACAGCATGGTCGGCAGTCACGCCTTGGTAGAAAGCCATTCCCGCAACCTCGACATCGGAGATTATTGTAGAATTCGTGCCCATGAATAAGTTCCTGCTTTCCCTCCTTGTATTGGTCCTTGCCTTGGGGTCCGGTAACGCCATGGCGCAAAAAAAGGAGAAAAAAGGCAAAAAGGGCAACGTCACCAAAACCGCAGCCATTGATCCAAAGACCAAGGAGCGGATCGATTACCTTTTCATCGAGGCCAATACCCTTTACCTGCAAGAAAAGAAGACAGAGGCCATCGCTTTGCTGAAGGAACTGCTCGCATTGGACTCCAAAAACCACGCAGCACTCTATCAAGTCGGAAAAATCAACAACGAGCTGCAAAACTTCGGCGAAGGCATGAAGTATTGTAAGTCCGCGCTGGACTTGAACCCGGAAAACTATTGGTACTACGCCGAATTGGTGATCGCCTACCAAGGAGCGCGTGAAATGGGCAAAGCCTTGGAGGTACAAAGTGCGTTGGTCAAGAAATTCCCCTCAGACAAAAATGGACTATACGATCTGGCACAGTTGTATATCCTGAACAAGGATTTCCCGCGTGCAATCGAAACCTACGCGCAATTGGAAAAACAAACTGGCGCAAACGAGGAAATCACCTTTCGCATGCACCAACTGTATGTGTACACCAATCAGCCAGACAAGGCGATGGCGGAAATCGACAAGCTGATTACCGAGAATCCCTATGAGACACGCTATCATCAAGCAAAATACGATCTCCTTTTGATGATGCAGAAGCCGGAGGAAGGCAAAGCCATGCTGGAAAACCTCCTGGAACGCAACCCCAACGATGCCTTCGCCTTGCTTTCCCTCGCCGATTATTACAAGGCAAAAGGGAACATGCCCAAGTCGGATGAATACTTGGAGCGTGCATTTGCCAATCCGGAGGTGGAGCTCGAAACAAAAGTGAAAATTCTGAGCGGGATGTACCCGCATGCCGAATCGGAACCTGCCGTGCTTGCACGCATGGAACGCATGAGCGCCTCTTTGCAGCAATTGTACCCCAAATCAGCCGTTGTGATGGGTATCAGGGGCGATGTGCTCCAAGCTGGCGGAAAAGCGGATTCGGCAAAAGTTTATTACCGTAAATCCTTGGCCATTGACCCCACCAACGAAAAGGTCTGGCAGGAATTGCTGCTGGTGTCTTCCGATTCCGGCGATTGGAAACAAATGCAGAAGGATGCGGAAAAGGCCTTGGAATACTTCCCCAATCAGCTGCTGTTTCTGTACTTCTTCGGATCAGCAAGTTCGCAGAATGAGGATTTCGAAGAGGCGATCTATTCCTTTGAGAAGATCAAAAAAAGCGGCACCGACAACAAGGACATTCTGCTTCAAGCCTATTTGGGCCTCGGCGAATGCTACCAAAAGGAAGAACAATTCTCAAAATCCGATGAAAATTTCGAGGCTGCATTGAGCCTTTCACCGGGGAATCCGCTGGTGCTGAACAACTACGCCTACTTCCTCTCGCTGCGCAACGAGCGATTGGAAGATGCCTCCAAAATGGTACAGCAGGCACTTCAAAAGGAACCTGGCAACGGCGCCTACCAAGACACCTATGGTTGGATTTTGTATCTGCAGGGCAATTACAAGGGTGCCGAGGAATGGATTGGCAAGTCGGTGAGCAACAATGGCGGCGCGGAAGTGCTGGAACACTATGGCGACGTCCAAGCAAAACTCGGCGATATGGCCAAGGCCAAGGACTTCTGGCAAAAAGCCCTCGACAAAGGCGCAAAATTTGACCTGAATACCAAAATCGCCCACGGCTCAAGATGAGCAAAGGCAGACTCTTCTTTTTTATTTCGGCCTTGTTGCTCTTTGCGAGCTGCAAGCAGCGCCCGATTTCCAATGCGGATTCGGAAGTCCGCGGCATGGACAAGGAGAAGGCGATGGAAGGCCATTCGAACAGCCATCTCAAATTTGAAGTCCTGACGCTCAAAGGGAAGGCAGATTTCGCAGATCTTGCGCAGGGCAATTCGATCGGATTCACATACCGCATCGACATCGCCAAAGACAGCTTGATCTTGGTCAATTTGTCCAAATTTGGTGTGCCGGCGATGAACCTCTTGTTGGCAAGGGACACCGTCAAGATGAAAATGCAACTCAACCAAACGGCTTCCGTCTGCGACTACGGCTTGTTCAAGAAAATGGTGGGAATGGACTTTGATCTTCCCAAGTTTCAAGGGTTTCTCCTGGGTGAAACCGACCTTCAAGAACCCTTGACGATCACCTCCGGAAAAGGCAATCCTGTGGTCCTGGAAGGCGCCCGTCCCAACGGTCAAATGTCTTGGATACTGAACAGCCGCAATTTCAAGTTGGAAAAGATGCGCATTTCAGACCCTATCTTGGGCAAGGAATCGATTTTGACCTACTCCGACTTTGAAAAAGTCGAGGGTCAAGCCGTCGCTTCCACTTTGATGTTGGAGGTAACCCAGCCTCAAAAGGTGCGTATTGAACTTCATCACACAGGAATTGCGTTTGACAAGGAAAAAGTTGACTTCAGATTCAGGATCCCATCGGCCTACGAAATCAAGTCCTGCGACCAGATGGTTCCGCAGCAACCGTAAGTGGATTGCCTGCATTTGCTTGGCCATTTTGGGAACTTATCCACAGACCATCTCCAGTCAGACCTCCGCGCGACTTGACTCACTTTATTCACTGCAGCGCAAGCTCGACAAGGAGATTTCCTTGCTCACGCATGCCCGCGACAGCGCCCGCAGCCGCAAGGAAAGCAGTCAGGCAGAATTGAGGCTCATCAACCAACAAGTCGGTCTGCGGGAGCAATTGCTCGCAGGTCTTCAAGGGCAAATGGGCGAATTGGACAATCAGATTTATGCCACCACCGCGGTCATCGCCTCCCTTGAGCAGGACATCCAACTCATCAAAACCCAGTTTGGCAAGCTGATGGTGGTGACCTACAAGGCCTTCCAAAAGCGCAACACGAGCTTTTACCTGATGAGTTCGAGTTCGTTGTCACAAGGCTACCACCGGATGCAGTACTTTCAGGCGATTCAACGCATGCAGACTTCGCAGATGCGGCTATTGAAGCGTACCAAAGCGTTTCTTTCGCAGAAATACATTTTGCTTGCCCAACAGAAAGTAGACAAGGAAAAGGTCGTGATGACCGAACAAATGGAGCAAAGCAAGCTTGTGGCGCTCAAGGTGGAGCAAAAAGCCGTGTTTGACAAGCTGAAGCAAGACGAAGCCAAGATCGCACGGGAATTGCAGCAAAGCCAAAATGAGCGGGCGAAGCTCGCAGATGAAATCAAAAAGGAGCTGGAGCGCATTCGGAAGGCGAAAAATGACAAGATCAAAACCGCGAAAAAGGAGGAGATTGACGTCATTAACAAGCTCAACAAGGATTTTGCGAGCAACAAAGGCAAGTTTCCCTGGCCGATTCCGATGCCAAACGCATCCATTTCCCGTCACTTTGGACGGCAAACCTTGCCCGGTTCCAACACTGAAATTGACGTGCAGGGAATCGACCTCACGACGGTGCCGGCACAAAACGTGCGTGCCATCTTTGGAGGACTTGTGGAGTCAGTGATGAGCATACCGGGACAAGGGAAAATGGTGATCATCAGCCACGGTACCTACTATACAGTTTACGCCAACCTGAGTACGATCAACGTCAAAGCCCAGGACAAAGTGCTGGAATTGGGCAATATCGGAGCGGCACGCACGGATCCGGCAACCGGCGAGACGAAGCTCTACTTCCAGATGAATCAGGACAAGATCTCCTTGGATCCCGAGCTTTGGTTGGTGAAAAAAGGCTGAGAATGATCAGCTTGATTTTGATTCCACTAGAATTCTATTTTTTTCCGTAGCTTTGCATTGTCTTAATAATCACGAAGAATATGGCATCTCAACTGATACTTTTTCTGGGAGGCTTGGGCACGACCGAGTTGATCTTGATCTTGCTCGTAGTGCTGTTGTTGTTTGGCGCCAAGAAAATCCCTGATTTGGCACGTGGCATGGGCCGCGGCATCCGCGAATTCAAAGACGCTTCACGCGAAATCAAGCGCGAAATCGAGTCAGAACCTGCCGACCCCACAAAGGCGCGCAAGGCTGAATAAATTCCGACAGTGGTCGGAAGGGAATTGCCTTGGCAAAGCCCATGCGCCTTTCAGGATTCCGTTTTGACGGAAGGCTGAAAGGCGTTTTATTTTGTTCACTTTTGACGACAATCAGTGAACCATAGGGCATAAATCAGTTCCCTAAACTCCTGAAAAGTTGCGAGTTTTGTAGCACTTTTCACACCTTTGTAATGATACGGAATTTGGAATATTATTTCTTTGTATGAAAAAACTGTTCATGCTTTTCATGCTGGCAACAGCGCCTGTGATCGGAGTCTTTGCACAAAATGCATTGGGACCCCTCACATCCTCCAATGAAATCCTATGGCAGCTCGATAGCCTCATCCCTGCTTACCACCATCCAACCGTCAACGTCGCCAAATACAGCCGCGACAGCCTCAACATTCGCAAGTTTTCACAGGACTCCCTCCCTGCCTATAGCAGTGATATCGTTGCCCAACGGCTGAAAGAAATCGGCTCTCCGCTCCCACTTGCCTACAACGAAGACGTTCAGGCATTCATCAACCTTTACACACTTCAACGCCGTGGCCAAGTGGAACGCATGTTGGGACTTGCCCACGTATACCTTCCGATTTTTGAAGAAGAATTGGATCGGGCAGGCATGCCTATGGAATTGAAATACCTGCCGGTCGTCGAGAGTGCGTTGAACCCGCATGCTCGCTCCCGCGTGGGCGCCACCGGCCTTTGGCAGTTTATGCTTGGAACCGGTAAAATGTATGATTTGGACGTCACAAGCTATGTCGACGAACGGCGTGACCCATTCAAGAGCACTGCCGCGGCCATCAAATACCTTGGCAACATGTACAAGACCTACAATGATTGGCTTCTTGTCGTAGCAGCCTACAATTGCGGGCCCGGCAACGTCAACAAAGCCATCGCAAGGTCAGGTGGAAAAAGGACATTCTGGGAAATCCAGGAGTTCCTCCCCAAAGAAACACGCAGTTACGTCCCTGCTTTGATTGCCGCCACATACGTATTTAACTACTCCCACGAGCACAACCTTTTCCCGCGAATGATCGACTTTTCCTTCAATCAGGATACTGTGCACATCACGCGGCAATTGATGAGCCTCAAGCACTTTGCAGACATCACCCATACTGATTTTTTTGTGCTCAAGGACTTGAATCCGGAGCTCAAAACGGACTTCATCCCCTACTCTCCCGAACCTTATGTGCTGCGGGTTCCCATGAAAACCGGTCAGTTTTTTGCCAGTTTCCGGGATTCGATCATGTTATTGGCAACCAAGCTGAATTTGGATTCGGCCAAGGTGGTCTATACCGATACGAAGCTAAGCCCGCTCACCAACAAGCCTTATGAGGCAGAATTGTCTGAGCACCCGACCTATGCGACAAGTGCAGCAGCGACCGCAACGGGTACGGATGGCAAAAAAGTAGTTTACCACAAGGTACGCAAGGGCGAAGTTGTCGGTCAGATTGCAGCCAAATACCATGTCTCGGCCAAGGACCTCGCGAAGTGGAACGGCTTGCGCAATTATGCGATCAAGGCAGGACAAAATTTGAAGGTTTATGTAAAAGGATCTCCCAACTCCGGCGTCTCGACGCCCAAGGTAGAGCCTGAGCCTCAGATTGCTGCCAAAATTGCAGAGCCGGCCAAGGCGGAGCCTGCAAAAGTCGAACCGGTCAAAGCGGAACCTAAAAAGGTCATTGCCGAGGCAGATCCTGCGGCAAAGTATCATGTGGTCAAGTATGGGGATACCCTTTGGCAAATTGCAAGTGCCTACGATGGATTGACCGTGGAAAAGCTCAAATCATTGAACGATCTCAATGGAAACAGCCTTGCCATCGGTCAAAAACTCCGTGTAGAGTAATTTCGTCGCATCCACCGTTGACCGTTCCGTTTCCTCAAGGCAACATTTTCGAATAGGATTTTCGGCGGCTTTGACCCGTTGCACGTTTGTGTTGGCAGTTGCAGTTGCATTTGCCATACCCCTTTCGGTTGCCACTATTCGATCTTGACCCGAAAGCTCACAGCAAATCTTCCCATCGGCATTGTTTCCAACGTTTTGGGACGATTCTCACCGGGAAACCTCCGATTCCTGCCTGTTCCGATCGCAAAAAAACAGGCTTAAGCGCCCATCAGCTCTTGAATTTCTTTGTCCTTCATGCTTGGGAATTTGGATGCCACCAAAAATTGCATCCGTTCCATGTAGGTCTTTTCAACCGCATCGGTGTTGGGAAATTTGGGTGACGCGACGATTTTCCGGCTGAAGAGTGGCCCATCGTTGGGTCCTTTGCGCTGCACAAGCACGTCGGCATTGTAGAGCTGGAATACGAATTTGTTCACGACGATCCCCTGCAAACTCGTGACCTTTTTGGCGATGTCGATGATCTCGGGCAAAGTCAAGCCTTCAATCAATTGCGGGGAAGTCATGATGGCATTGATCATTTCACGCCGTTGTTTGCTTTGCTTCACAAACTTCATTCCTTTGGTGAGGAATTCGGAAGCCAAAGCCTTGGCGGACTTTTTGTCGTGCTTTTTACTGAGTTCCTTGAGGAAGACAACATCCACGCCTCGCTCCTTGGAGCGCTCGATTCTTTCAATGAATGTGCCCACAAGCGAGCGCGCAAACTGCGAAAAGGATTGAAAGCCGAGCTGCCTTTCAGAAAAGGAAGGATCGAGTTTGAGCAGGTCTTGCTTGAGATTGGTCATGAAAATCGGTTCCTCGGTGTTGTGTACGGCCAACAAGCGACGGAACAACTCCTCGACGTCGTACTCCTCACCTTCGTTGGAAGCAGCATCGGCATCGCCCGTAAAGAGTTCATTGAGGGAGACAAATTCAGTGCAGTTTTTCTTGAGCAAATTGCCGACAAACTGCCCAAAGCCAGCAACGATGACATCGCGTCCCTTGGATTTTACAGCCTGCACGATCGGAATAAAATCCGTGTCCTGACTTCCCAAGATGACCGTTTGGAGATGCGGATGGAGGGCCAAATCATCCAAAATGGCGATGGTAATGCGAATGTCTGCCCAGCTTTTCCCTTGTACCGTGGTTTCAGGAAGGTGGATCAATTCGAAGCCTTGCTCCAACAAAACCCGTTGATACTGCCTGAACAGTGGGTAATTCCAGTTGGCGTATGCCTTTTTAATGGCAATGGTTCCCTTGTTGCTCGCGTAGTCCACGATCGGCTCGATTTGCAGCGGCATTTCCTCTTTGGGATACACCTGCTCGGAGGAAATTGCCAGATTTTCAAAATCCAGATAGATGGCTACACAATCTTTGGTCATGAATCAATTTCGATTTTTGGTGGGCAAATGTGGTGAATTTATCGGTTTGTTTTCATGATTGCCGGGATCAAATGGGCTTTGGCCCTGCTCATCCGCCCTTAATTTCAACACCTTCTTCCTTGCGCATCGCCTTCCTGGTTTCAAAAAACTCCTTGAGACGGTCAAAGTCCTTCTTATAAAACAAGCCCGTGCCACGGGTGATGTTGTTGGCATTGGTGATGCTTGCATCTTCGCGGTTGAAGATCTCCATCACCAACTGCCCGGCATTGGGATCCAAATTGCCTGTGGTATCGACCTTGGGCAATACCTTGATCAATACGGTCAAGTCCCCGATACTCAGGTTTCCGGAGTTGTTTCCGATCAAGGTACCGTTGCGTTCCACAGTCACACGGTCATTGAACAGGCTGGCGGTGAGCGCCAACTGCACATCCTGAAAATCGTTGGACAATACCTCAACCCCGAGTTTGGGATCACTGAAAGTTTGTGATAGCCAGTGATTGACCTGATTGGAGACCAGTTCAGAAAGGCTACCCGTAACATTTGCGCCTGAATTGGAAGCTGTTGCAGAGGTGGATGTGCTTGCAAATCGCCTGAACAAGAGCAAGCTTACCACCTGCTTGTTCAATTCCTGCTGATCGTATTGAATACCTTGGAAGAAAGTCGCCAAGCCAAAAACATCCTGCTCAGACATTTCCAATCGCAATTCGAGTGCAATCTCGGGCGTCATCAGCGAACCCTTCATGTGCATCACAATTTCAACGGGAACACGATTTCCGCTGCCACTGTTGCCGAGGATCGCACTCATGTCTGCATTGACTTTGTAAACGGCCTCGAGGTCGACCAATGCATCAAACGGATCACCATTCCAGACGATTCTGCCCCCTTTGTTGACCGAAAATTTCTTGTTCAGGACATTCTCCATGGTAAAATGGTAATCACCCCGATCGACGATATAGGCTCCAAACATGTTGAATTCGCCATCCTCATCGACCTTCACGATGATATTTCCGTCTCCGCGTGCCTCGATGACGTCGCCGACAAATTCATCAAAAATCAGTCTTACGCGGGCATTGCTGCGGGCATTGACATTCAAAGTCATGCTCAAACCGCCAAAATCTGCTTTTTTCTCTTTGTGCAGGGTATCGCCTTTCTGAATGAAATTCACGAAGTCAAGCCTGTTGGCACTCGTATAACTCGAAATCGGAATGTCCAGCCAAGAATTGTTGCCGGTATTGACCCAGGCATCGATATGGGGAGCTGAGGCTTTTCCCGTGACTTTGGCAGAGTCGCCGTCAATGACGATGTGCCCGTAAAAGACATCGTTGTCTTCTTTGCGCGTATCCATAAAGAGCAGATTGTCGACATTGTCCAGGCGAATGTCAAGCTTTGCCCCGTTGGGATCGTTGTAAAGCACACTTCCATTCAATTCGGCAGATCCGCCCAAAGTGTCATGGAGCATGATCCTCGAAATGTTTACCCGTTGATTGTCAAACTTCAACTGATTGTCACCGATTCTGAAAACATTGTTGAGATAGTCAACTTTGAAGGATGAATTGGTGAATCTTGCAATGCCGTCAAGCTCAGGTTTTTTCAAAGTTCCCCTGACCTTGAAGTTGTCAACGGCGATTTTTCCTTCCATCTCGCTCAAAATACCTTCGACAAACGGTCCAATCCAGGAAAGTTGGAAGGTCGAGGAATCTGCATCAAAGTGAATGGAGTCATTTTTCATGTTGTACCAACCATGAACAATGGCCGAATCCTGCCGCCATTTCCCCAACTCCACGCGCAAGGAAGCATAGTCATTCCCACGTAGATCAGGCCAACCACCTTTGAAGCGGATTCCGATGCTGTCGACCAGCTGATAGCGAAAATTGACCACCTCCCCACTTCCAAAAATTGCAGGTTGGCCTTTGAGCAAATTGCGCGCACCGATGGTGGCCCACTTGACCCTTCCGTCAATATCCTGCTGATTTTCAAGAACTTCCAGTACGTTTCGAATGCTGAGATTTCGAATGTCGATGTTCATCATGTCCAATCGATCCGTCGAGATCACGCCGCCAAAGGAAATCTCCTGCCCTTCTGACATCAGTTTCAGACCGCGTAAATGGTAGCGGGAAATCACAGAATCCGTGTTCAGCTTGGCGAGACTTGGCGGCTTCTCGTAAAGGTGCACGATGGAGTTGCCTTGGGCGAAGGTCCAGGGTTTCCCGCGAATGGTCAGTTTGGATTCGTCGGCATGAATCTGCGTTTTGATTTCCCCACCTGGAAAGAAATTGGTGCTTCCACTGATGACATAGGCGCTACCTGTCTCCGGCTGTGAGGCACGCATGAAGTAGTCGACTTGATTGGCATCGGCGGAAGGTTCAATGGTCAAATTGGAGAAATGCAGGTTTTCGCTCAATGAAAGCGTCTTCACTTGCACGAAACCGTTGCCCAAGAAGTGATTTTCGCCGCCGTCTTTCATGATGGAGATGTACACGGAATCCTGATCCAGGCTGTAGGCCGCGTAACCAATCGAATCAGAATGCATCTTGATCTCCAAATCATCGATGCTGCCATGTTCAAAGCGTGCCGCAACCATGGTGCCGGGTTCCAGATACAATGGAACCTGGAAAAACGCCAGGGCATGGTTGATTTCTGCCTTTGTGCGAATCGTATCCGTGAACTGAAAATCAACGGAATCTTGCACTTTGGCTTCATAGTAGGCCAAAGTCAAGGAGTCATTGTTTTTGAGAAACAACCTGGCTTCGGTTGCCAAGTTGCCGATGATTTTAGCCGCTTGGTCATAGCGGAACCTTCCCAAAAGGTCCATATCGGCCATGGAACTGCGCAATTTGATCGAATGGTGTTTGTTTTCGTCCAACTTGGAAGTGATGACCGCATTTTTGAGTTCGAGGGAGTCCTCGCTGTCTTTTCTCGTAAGTGCGGCCTGCAGAAATCGAAGTTTACCTGTATAGTCTTCGATGTTTTTGCCGTCAAGATTCAAATTGATGATGGCGCTGAAAAAAACGGAATCCGAAGGCAGGATGCCGTATTGGGCCAAATCCAGGTGTTTGATGTCACCCACCACGAAAAAATGCTGTGAAGAATCGGGTAAGTCAAGGTCCACGACGACGGATGCAGCACCATGGGCATCGACGACATCCACACCGCCCGTGATTTTGTAGCCGCGCAACTTCAGATCGCTGGTAAATATCTTCTCGATCCGATACCCCTCCAGGTCGGAGTCTTGAATCGTGCCGTCGATGTTGGCATTCATCGTTCCCCAAGAGGTTCCCGAGCCATCGATGCGCCCTTCAAAGTTGAAATCGTTGGAAGCGACAGGTAAATCTGCTCCCAAAGCATCAAAATTCAAGTGCTGCGTGCTGATCCAGCCATCATAGGTAATTTGTCTGACTTTGGGTGGAAGCTGCAAATGGAGGTTGGAGTTGACATTGCCAAATGCGGAAGTCATTTCGGCATTGACCACAAAGTCATTGATTCCGCCCAGAAATTTGCCGTCAATCCCGCAGGTTCCAAATTTGGACAACCAAGGCGGCAGATTCATCTCAGGCATCAAGTGTTTCAGCTCATCAAACCGGAATTTGCTGTTTTTGAACTTAATATCCATGAAAATCAAGTCGCCCTTGGTATAGTCGGTGATGCGGGCATCGACCAGCAGATGCGTTTGCTCCATGTACCGTACCTCCAGTTTCTGGGTTTTGAGCTGTGTCAAAGTTCCTACCACATTGCCGCGCAAAGCGACAACGCCGCGAAGCGGAATTTCTGAATCCGGCAAAAATCGTTGCAACTCCTCAAACGACAGTATGCCCTGCTCAATGCCGAGGCCAAACTTCAAATCGTCGGAATGGGTGAAATCCGTCAGGGCCAACGTGGTACGCAATCGTGTTTTTTCCAGAAGCCCGACAAACAACGAATCCGAAAAAATACCATTCATGTCGCCCCAAACCAATCCTTGCACCTGCATCGGCTCCGCCATCGGTAATGGCTTGGGCAAAAGCTTGTTGAGGGTTCTGAAATCAAACGTGGAAGGGCGGAACTGCACCGTAAAAACCGGATGAAATGCATCAGGAAGGCTGTCAGGCCGGATGTCATCCAATCCCGCATCCAAGTCAAGATGGGTGCGCCCTACCTTCAGGCGTGCACCATCGATGCAGATATTCAATTTGGAGGGTGCTTCCGGCCGCAGTTGGATGAGATAGCCAGTGGAGAATTCGCTCACCGATTGTTGGGAGCGCACCTCGGAGACGCTAAACCGCTCGATATGCCCAAACATTTTCAGCCCAGGCTCCAACTGATAGCTCAATTCAGAATGAATATCCTTGAAATGCAGGTTGGAGAAATTCATCGGTGTGGAAATGGCCAGGATCGAATCGCTTTTTGTGCTGTCGATCATGGAAAATTCGCCGCCTTTCAAATTGACAGAGGGAAATTCAAGCCGGAGTTTCAATGGCTTGGAAGGCGTGGTGTCTTCGCTAGCCGAATTGAGGCAGTTGTAATTCCAGATCGAATCACGTCGGCTGCGATAGAGATGCGCCGTGGGCTGCAGCAATTGCACGTCACTCACCTTGATCGACTGTACATCTTTGGGGTGCAAAATGAAATCGAGGAGTGAAAAGCTGCCGAATCCGACTTTCAAGCGTTTGACAGCAAACATGTCTTGATGCTGTGCATCCCTCATTTTCAGGTCGGTAAGGACCGCGTAGGCCGGCAAGTCGATGTCGACCGTGCCAATCTCGATCTGCACCCCCAAAGCATCGGAAATGGCATTTTCAAGAATTGGAACGAGCTGGTTTTGTGCCCATTCCGACCGCAAAGCCCACAGTGCGAGCAATACGAGCAAGCTTAAGCTCACGACGATGGCCCGCAATGTGCGGAATGTGGTGCGAAGTATTCTTTTCAAATCATACAAAGATACGATTTGAGCGCGGAGATTGAATATTAACGCATGGAGGATTCAACAATTAAACCTCCTGATAGAAAAAGCGTGGTTGATGAAAACGCTTTTCTAGTGGCTATTCGCGATCACCTGGGATCAGGATGCTCAACCCCGCGCCAATTGCGATGTTGCCGTTGAAGGTCGATGAAAATCGTTGCGTTAGAAAACTGGGACTGTATCCAAGACTCAAATCAAGGGCGACATTGTGCGTCAGAAACCGATTCCATCCCAAGGCAGCTGTGCCGTCAACTATAGAATAGCCAGATCCCGTAGAATGATAATCTGAAAGCAATGACCCATCCATGGCATAGATTTTTGACGTCTGCCGGCTCAATAACCTTATACCAAATCCAACACCCAAGTGTCCATAAAATGCCGATTTCCCGTTTTCAGAACGCCCAAAATATTGCCTCACAAAGGGTGAAAGGCCAACATAGGCAGCGGTCGATCGGGCATCGTATAGCAAATTACCGTCTTCATGACGACGAACGGATCGAAAGGAACCGAAATCCAAATAAATACCCGAGCCGAGCACAAAATTGTCTGTCAAAAAATAGCCCGCTTTTGGGAAAATACTCACACTTCCACTTAATGATGAGACCTTTACGGTGTCATCCTCTAAGGAATGTAATTGATGCCGAAAAGAAATATCTCCAAGTCCCGCATAGACGAGCCAATTTCCCTTGGCGAGTTGTCCGCTGACAGTTTGGGTTGCAAAAACTGTCAAAAGTGCAACAAAACTGATTTTTAGGTGATTCTTGATTCTGATAGAGTTCATAATCGAATGCTATTAAAATGTTTAGACATGATTTTGATTCGAAGTAATCTACAGCAATAAACATGCCAAGGACTGTAACCATTTCAGTAATGCTGCGTAAGCGTGCCCGGCATAGGACCTTGTAGGGAGCGTCCCAGCAAATGAATGCTGAATTGGCTTCTTTGCGCTCAGAAATTCAAGGGCGTTGACGGGAAACTATCTCAGAAGTTCCTTAATTTCGCCCATGCCTTTGATCCTCGCCATCGAATCGAGTTGTGACGAAACTTCTGCCGCCGTGATCCGCGACGGGAAAGTTTTGTCGAATGTCATTTCTTCGCAGTTGCAGCATAGCGTCTATGGCGGTGTGATTCCTGAATTGGCCTCGCGGCTGCATCAGCAGCGTGTGGTTGCGGTCACGATCGCCGCGCTTGCGGATGCGGGCGTAGACAAGCGGGCCTTGGACGCGGTCGCGTTTACGCGCGGACCCGGACTCGCGGGTGCTTTGCTTGTCGGAACATGCTTTGCAAAGGCATTTGCCTTGGCTTTGGAAATTCCGCTGATCGAGGTCAACCACATGAATGCCCATGTTTTGGCCAATTTCTTGAGTGATTCGCCGCCGACGTTTCCCTTCTTGTGCCTCACGGTAAGCGGCGGACATACGCAAATTGTGCTGGTGCGCGACTATTTGGACATGGAAGTGATCGGCCAAAGCATCGACGATGCCGCCGGCGAAGCCTTTGACAAAGCGGCCAAGGTCATGGAACTCGGTTATCCCGGCGGTCCAACGATCGACAAATTGGCCCGCGAAGGGAATGCGAAACGGTTTACATTCCCCAAACCCCACCTCGAAGGCCTGGATTACAGCTTCAGCGGACTCAAAACCAGCCTTTTGTACCTGCTGCGCGACGAAATCAAAACGAATCCCAACTTCATCCAGGAAAACAAACACGACATCTGCGCGAGCTACCAACGCCGGATTGTGAGTTATCTGTTGGGCAATTTCAAGGAGGCGGCCAAACTTCACGGCATCACTCACCTCGCCATCGCCGGGGGCGTCAGCGCCAACAGTCACCTTCGCCAGGAATTGAAGGAACTCTGCCAACGCAAAGGCTGGACAGCCCACATTCCCAAATTTGAATACTGCACCGACAACGCCGGCATGATCGCCATCGCCGCGCACTACAAATACCTCGCAGGTGATTTCACGGATCAGTTTGTCGTGCCGTTTACAAGGGAAAAGAGCTTGTGAGTTGCGTTGAGGCGGTGGCCTCCGGCCACACGCCGACCGAACATTTGCCTCCGGCGGAGGTTCAGATGATGATGTGATCCAGTCGCGTATTCCAAAAATCCAACCAAAGCCGTAAATTAGCCCCATGTACCTGAAATCGATTCATATCAAGAACATCCGTGGCATCGAAGACTTCAAAATGGAGTTTCCCGAAGGCAAAGAGGCGGGATGGCATGTGCTGCTCGGCGCAAATGGTTCGGGGAAAACGACGGTTTTGCGGTCGATTGCTTTAGCTTTGATTGGGCCGACAGAGATTTTGAGATTCAACCCAAATTGGGAAACTTGGGCCAGAATCAGAACAAACTCTCCTGGTAGAATTGATTTCGAGTCTGTTTTCAATTTCGAATCGGAAAATTGGCAATTTCAGGATAGCCAGCCTCCCCAGTATAAAGGTTCCCTATTATTGACTCAAAAGAAAAATGGATATTGGGGA